>CAYIPG010000055.1:0-1657 GCA_964365305.1 uncultured Candidatus Saccharibacteria bacterium | reverse complement strand
CACCCCGTTACTTTATTTATATCATTTTTTGATGCCAAAGTCAAAATGCGTTTTGGCTTGACACGGGGGTTTATATATGCTATGATTAATATATAGTTAGAAATAGCACATTTTAATAAAAATACTTGCGACATGGTTGTAGCTCTTAGAATATTTTGTATTTTGAGAGCTATAACCATGTGTCCTGACCTTGGTATATCGCTTTGGTAGGATGAGTGGAAAGTAGCAGGAGAAAGATCATGATTAGCCTTGGACAAGCCCACGAGTTGGAGGTGACCCTGAACAATGCCGGCGCAACTCAGGAGTTTTATGTGCGTCTCACCCAGAACTTTGGGTTGGCGAAGGCGGTTGTCGTTTTGGTTATGAACGCCGTCTTCCAGTTGATCGCCAAGATCGAGCGCAACATGGAAGGCTGGAAACTGCTGGAAGCAGCGCCAACCGAAGAGGGCGAATTCGAACCCACCATCCACGAGTTCTTCAAAGAGGAAGATGGCGGATGCTGTGTTGGCGAAGAAGTGGTCAAGCGCGCCAAAGAGAAGGGCGCTCTTACCGGCCTCCGCCACGCCGAAGCTATGCTTCGCAATCAGGAAAAAATTCCTGTTGAGTGGCGGAAGTTCGTGCTGGTCTTTGCCGAAGTCTGGCGGTGCCCGGATGGCCGCCGCAACGTGTGGTACCTTAGCTGGTGTGGCGGGCGCTGGGGCTTGTTCTACCACTGGCTCAGGCACGGCTTCAACTCCCGCTGTCGGCTCGTCGGCTCCCGCAAGTATCAAAAGCCCTTGGACACTTGAAACCCTGGTTCTTGCGAGAACTTGGATTCTTGATCCCTTGGCAAAGTATCCCCGTTTGCAACGCAAACGGGGATTTTAATTTCTACAAAAAATGTTATTATAAAATTGGATAGTAAGCTAATATGTCCACGGTTACGGCTTTGGGCGGCCAAATTCTGGTTTTCAGGAAAGCGCAGAATCACAGCGGTTAAGGCTTCTGTGAGAGCCGCTCCTGATTTTCTAAAAAATAAAGATACTTGGTGTAAATGTTAAATCATTGATACAGCCCAAAGAGTATTCAATGGGCAGTGGCGCAGATGACATTTTACACATTTTTGTCTGGCAGAGCCCGAATGGCAACCGCAACGTGTGGTACCTTAACTGGAATGGCAAGCGCTGGTACTTGAACTACAACTGGCTCAACAACGACTTCAACTCCCGCTGTCGGCTCGTCGGCTCCCGCAACTCTCTTTGTTTTTCCCATCTCTTGATGGGTTTTATTTTAAACTTTTTATCCACCCGCCCAACATTCTGCCAGCATCACCAGTTTTTTCTGAAAGTGAAATATATTTTTTATTATCTAATGATTTTATTTCCCACGCTACCTGTAAAAAGAATTTGAGCAAGTCCATTTTAGTAGAAGCCTCTTTCAAGTAGATTAATTTTTCCAATTTGTCTGAATAACTCCCGCTAATTATCAATTCGGTTGTTTCTAAAAATAAATTGTCTATTTTTGTTCCAAGTGTGTATCGCGAATCCTTTGGAAAATGCGGTAAAAAGTCGTGCCACAATTTATAAATTGAAATCAGTTTTTGAATGAGTTTTAATCCAAAAATCTGGGGGGGGGGGATTAGAAGCTAAATTATTTTGATTATGAAAAGTATTTTGGT
>CAYIPG010000054.1:0-1676 GCA_964365305.1 uncultured Candidatus Saccharibacteria bacterium | reverse complement strand
TGATGAAAACTGCTAGAGTGCGGGGTAGGCCTTTTTTTTGAAGGTAACTCGCCGCTGGAGACACTGCCGCCGCGATAATTACCGACAACAACAAAACAACTAAAACATCTCGGATTAAATAAAGAGTTACCAGCCCAATAACAATAAAAAGCCCGCGGAATAGGGCTTCCGAAGTGATGCTAATATCCAAATGTGATTTTTTATCTTGGTTCAAATTAGAATTTTAGGAGTTTTAGAAAGGGTTTTTCGTCTTTAACTGGGCCGATAATAGCCAGATTGAGTTTGCTGTTTTGAAAAATATCTATTGCCGCCTTTTTAAGGTCTCCAATTTTAACTTTATCAATCATACTGAACTTCTCTTCTAATGTCAAAATCTTACGGGTCATTACTTCCTGCAGGCCAAAAAACGAAGCTACCTCGTCCGATGATTCCAACCCCAATAAAGTAGTGCCTTTAATGTAATCCTTGGCCTTTTTAAACTCTGATTCGGTCACGCCTTCCTTTTTTACTTTTCTTAACTCCTCCATTATGGCCGCCACGGCTTCTTCCAGACGATTTTTATCAACTCCGGCGCTAACATCAAAATAACCGTGATCGGTTGATAATGATGTTGAAGCCCGAATGTAATAACCCAAGCCCAACTCGTCGCGAATTTTAATAAAAAGCCGCGAAGACATACTACCGCCCAAAATTATGGCCAACAACGCCAGCGGCCAGCGGCGTTTATCAAACAAATCATAAGCCCGCACGCCTAAAACCAAATGTGCCTGATCGGTATTTTTATAACTTAATTTAACTTTGGGTTGGGTTTGGCTTTCTTGGCAAGGTAAAGGTTTAAATACCGCGCCTGTTAATATGGTTTTAAAATATTTTTTAACTTTTGTCTTGGCCTCGGCCAAAGAAATATGACCAGCCACCGCCACCGCCACATTTTTGGATTTGTAATACTTAGCCAAGTAATCCACAAAATCCTGTCGTTTAATGGAACGAATCACCTCTTTTCGGCCGGCAATATCCCATCCCACCGGCTGATCGCCGTATAAAAGTTCCTCAAACAAATCGCCGATTTTTCGGGTGGGCGTGTCTTCGTACATGTCTATCTCGCCAATAATCACACCTCGTTCTTTTTCTATTTCTTCGGCCGGAATGGTGGAGTTTAAAAAAATATCAGAGACCACATCAAACGCCAAATCAGTGTGCTTGGCGTCGGTCTTGACCCAATAACCAGTTAATTCTTTATCGGTAAAAGCGTTGTAGGCCGCGCCCACTGCGTCCAGTTCATGGGCAATTTGCGATTTGCCTTTTCGCTTTTGTGTGCCCTTAAAAAACATGTGTTCCAAAAAATGGGAAATGCCGTTGATATTTTTGGTCTCGTATCGCGAGCCAGTGCCCACCAACACTAAAATAGTTACCGTTTGGGTGCCGGTCATAGGCGCGTAGATTGTTCGCAAACCATTCGGCCAGATCTCTTTTATATATTTATACATTTTGATTTATTTTATCTGTAATATAATTTTTTAATTCATCAATTTTAACTCTATCTTGTTTAGTCGTGTCACGGTCGCGCACGGTTACAGTTTCATCTTCCAATGTTTGATAATCTACCGTAACACAATACGGTGTGCCGATTTCGTCCTGCGAGTAATAGCGTTTGCCGATGTTACCCCGATCATCAA
>CAYIPG010000053.1:0-1739 GCA_964365305.1 uncultured Candidatus Saccharibacteria bacterium | reverse complement strand
AAATTGTTAAAACCCATAAAGCTAGATCCAAAATAAAAGAAAATCTTCGCCTAACCCAGTAAGACAACTTTGGCCATTAAATCAGGTTGTGCTGTGGCCATAGCTACTTTCTGTTTCCAATCAGTATTTTAATTGGCAACCGAGCGGTAAAATTAGGTTTTAATGTAAAGCAACAGCCAAAGTTGCTCTACTGGGCTAACTGGATAATTTTTTTATAATCCGCTCCAAGTCCACTTCGGAGTAAAAATTGATAGCGAGGCGGCCTTTTTCTTTGCTACCGGAGATATTAACCGGCGCGCCGATGGCGTCTTGAACCGTTTTTTTGTATTCCTCCAAGACCGGATCAATATTTTTAACTTTATGTTGATAGGCCTCTTCCACCTTCACTAATTCCTCTAAAGCCCGCACCGACATGCCTTTGGTCATAACTTCCTGGGCCAAAAATCTTTGCTTCTCGGGATTTTTCAAAGCCAATAGAACCTTGGCGTGGCCTTCCGAAATTTTACCGTCGGACAGATCTCTTTGGATTTCATAGGGCAAATCCAGCAGGCGGACTTTATTGCCCACCACCTCGCGGCTCTTGCCCACTTTTTGGGCCACCTCGGCCTGGGTTAACTTAAATTCATCTATGAGGCGGCGATAGGCCAGCGCTTCTTCCAGTGAATTTAAATCCTGGCGCTGAACATTTTCTATCAACGCCATTTCCAGTTTGGTGTTTTCATCCGCCAATTTTATAATAGCCGGCACCGCGCGCAAACCAGCCAAAGCCGCCGCTTTCAAACGCCTTTCTCCAGCGATTAACTGATACTCCACCTTGGTACCGCTCGGAACTTCAACTTCTATTTTGGAAACCAGTAAGGGTTGGAGCATACCGTATTGTTTCATGGAGTCGGCTAAATTTTGCAATTCAACTTGATCAAACTCCCGGCGGGGCTGATAGGGGTTGGGTTTTATTTTTTCTGTTTCAATATAAAAAACACTATCCTGTTTGGCCGAACCGGCCGCGGCAAATTTTTCCGTTTCGGGGGCAACGGATTTCTTTTGTGGAATTAATGATTCTAGACCTCTGCCTAAAGCCATATTTTTCTATGAGTGAAACGAATAGCTAAAAATATGTGCCCCGTAGTGATGCGAAGCATCTACTACTGGGGCCATAAGATAGGTTTTAGGTTTTAGGCGATTAGGATATTAGGACTAAACACCTAATTCCTAACATCCTAATTCCTATTCTAACGCTAATATTTCTTCGGCTAACTGCCGATAGGCCTTGGCGCCTTTGGAATAAACATCATACTGCAATATCGTTTTTCCAAAAGACGGCGCTTCGGCCAAAGAAACGCACCGCGGCACCACCGTCCCAAAAACCCGTCCGGGAAAATTTCTTTGAACTTCTTTCACCACATCGCGGTTAAGGCGGTTACGGCGATCATACATAGTTAGCACCGCGCCCATAACACTAACGCTATGCCCCAGATTATCCCGAATCAAATCAATGGTCTTTAAAAGATGCCCCAAACCCTCCAAAGCATAGTACTCACATTGTACCGGAATAACCACAGAATCGGAAGCCACTAAACCATTGATGGTGAGCAACCCCAGAGACGGCGGCGAATCAATTAAAATATAATCGTAGTTGGTGGTTATGCGCGCCAACGATTCGCGCAGGCGAAACTCGCGGTTGGGTTGGGTTACTAATTCCACATTGGCGCCGGCCAAAACGGGGCTGGACGGCAAAATAT
>CAYIPG010000052.1:0-1776 GCA_964365305.1 uncultured Candidatus Saccharibacteria bacterium | reverse complement strand
CCGGCTTCTCTCAATTTAGAATTTTGCTTATTGTCTAATCTTTCACCGATAACAATATCGTGGCCCTCTTCTGCATATTTTATAAATGTCGGTATTAAAGACGGCGGATGCTGAAGATCACCATCCATGGTCAAAACCATGTCTCCTTGAGCAAAGTCAATCCCGACATTAAAAGCCGCTTGATGGCCAAAATTCCTTGAAAGTTTAATAACTTTGATTTTGGGGTCTTGGCCGGCGGTTTTTTTAACCAATTCAAAAGTATTGTCGGTTGAACCATCATCCACCAAAATAACCTCGTAGTTTTTTGAGGTAGCATTAGCCGCTTTGATTATTTCTTCAAGCAAGAATGGGAAAACCTCTTCTTCATTAAAAAGCGGAATAACAATAGATAAATCTATATTTTTTGACATATACGCCATTATACCATTAAAACTTGACTTTTAAAACAAATTATACTATAATGTAGAGAGTTCGTCAACCAGTGTTCTTTTCAGGGGGGTGGTAAGTGCTAAAGCTTTTCTGGGAGTGCTTGACTGTATGGTCTGTGCCACCAACATCGCTTCGTGGAGCACAGGCGATCCTATCACATTCGGCTGGTGAAAACAGTCCGAGTGATCCTGGCCTCGTCAACGAGTTCCTCGCTGGCAAGATTAGGGAGTTGTACCGCCAACTGGGGGTGCCGGTGATCATCCAGGGCGAGCTAAAGCTCTGCCTGTCCGACATTCCACTGGCCGCCGTGAGTCCGCGACAAGCCGAAACAGCGCCAAACTACATGAACACCTATGATATCGCGCTTTGGCAGAAAGCCGAATGCGAGAAACTGGGTGTTCAAAGAGTAGCGTTGGTCTCGTACTATCCTCACTACTGGCGAGCAGTGAAGGCAACAGAGAAAGTCGGTCTGACCGTCCTTGTTCCACCTGGGTTGAGAGAAATCTACGACCCGAGCAATAGCCAGGTATGGGCCCGCTACAAGTGGGTCAACCGCCTCTATGAGCTGTTAGTGGCTCGTCCTTACTCACTCTTGAAAGGGTGGGTCTAATACACCCGTGAGGAGTCCGGCTACCATCAAGGTGGTTGCCACTCCTCACGGGCTCTTTATTTTTTAAAACAGGTACAAATAAAATACAGCGCCCAAAAAAGCAAGCAAAAGATCTAGTATGGTATCAGAAAAAGTAGATGGTGTTATATAGTATTTAAACTTATTTTCCAGATATTTTTTAATCTTTTTATTTTTAGTAACAATGAGTTCATAAATTTCCCAAATAATACCAATGATTAAAACAGCTAACAATACCAACTTTCCATCCAAAAAATTTAAAAACAGAGCTGCTAAAAGAAAACCTCCTAAAAAATGGGATAATTCATTTAGCCAATATAATTTCTTTCCTTTATGGCTAAGAACCATGTTTATGGAAACCAAAATAATTATTGAAAAAAGTGGAATTATTACATTCATATTTTAGAGCAATCAAAAACATAGGATTCTATTTTTTTGTCCTGGAATTTTTTTATAACAGGGCAACGAGAAATTAACGGCCAATATCGCCCGTTTTTATCTATTGCCGGAAAATCAATGATCATATATTGGCCCCTATAACTTTCTATTTTAGGAGTATAGTCCCGTTTTGGCGCCGTATAAAATCTTGAATAATACTTACCGCTTAAACGCAGATAATAGGCGCCGATATCATAGTAGGTAATGACCTTATCTACACTATTACTTGAATTTACATATTCAATAGTTTCTTTGGCGACTTTATCTACACTGCCATATAC
>CAYIPG010000051.1:0-1832 GCA_964365305.1 uncultured Candidatus Saccharibacteria bacterium | reverse complement strand
AGATCTTTGGTTTCGCCTTCGCGAGAAATAAATCCAAAGCCCTTTTCCATAATAATGGTTTTTATAGTTCCTTTCATGTGATTGTTTTTATTCTTGGCTTATTTATACCTAGAAACTCGACTCTGTTTCCGTATTTTAGCACCGCCCCATCATAACTCATAAAATAGAATTTTTCAAATACACTCCGGCGGCAGATAATTATCTCTAACAAAACTATTGAAAAAAGCGCGATGTTGGGTTAGGATGTTTAAAGTTCTTTGTTTATTCCGCGGTAGCTTGCCCCGAGTTGATTGAGGGGCGAAATGGGTTAAAAGCAAATGTCTTTGCTTTTAACGAGTAGCTACACTGAATTGATTATTGGCTTTAGCGCTCCGGCGTAGCTCAATGGTAGAGCGGCTCCCTGTTAAGGAGATGGTTCCAGGTTCGAGTCCTGGCGCCGGAGCGGTAAAGCTAATTATAATAAAAGTTACTCTGGAAGTGCGGCGCCCTGCCTGCCCCGTAGTGAACGCAAAGCGTTCTACTACCGGGGTTAATCAATTGGTTGCGGGCCGAAGGTCCTGAAAAAAGTTAAAGGATTCGAATCCTGCCCGCGGAGCCAGGAAGGATAAACACTAGTTTTCGCTGGTGTTTTTCTTTCCCATAAGCGGTAGTTATGATCAAATAATAGATAGATTGGCATATTTATGGGTAGATTTAGGTGACACTTGTGTAGATTTGAGCGGTATGGTAGTATGGCTGTATGGAAGAAAAATTGCTTACAATTAGCCAGGCAGCCGAATATTTAGGGGTTTCTTTAAATACGCTTCGTCGTTGGGACGAAAGTGGCAAATTAATCGCGATCAAAAAAGATGGTGGTACCCATAGATATTATCGGGAGAAAGAGCTAGAAATTTTTGCTAGTGATTTAATGAAATTTGCTTCCGAGTGGATACAAGATGGTGTTGAGTTTCCGGGTACTTTTTATTGTTCAACAAGCTCGATTTTTAATGCTAGATTAACAAAGATGGAGTATGTCCTCATGCAGAAGCCGGGGTTTGAGAAATTATATTCCTTGATAGTTTTGATAGCCGGAGAGATTGGCGACAATTCGTTTGCTCACAACATAGGGAAATGGCCGGACACAGCAGGGATATTTTTTGGCTATGATCTCGATAAAAAAATTATTGTTCTGGCCGATCGCGGACTGGGTGTCTTAGAAACATTGCGTCAGGTTCGTCCGGGCCTCTCTAGCCATGTGGCGGCGGTCGAAGTTGCCTTCACTGAATTTATTTCTGGTCGGGCGCCAGAGAAACGCGGGAACGGACTTAAGCTTGTCCGCGAGGTCGTGACTGATAAACCAATTGATCTTTTCTATACCAGCGGTGATGCCGAGGTTCGTATGCAGGGTCGAGATAAAGTTTTCCGCGTTACTCGCGGCCAATATGTCGTGCGAGGATGTTTGGCCAAAATAGAATTTTAGTAAATAAAATATATGAAATTACAATTAGAAAAATTTGGCAAAACATTAATATCACGAGAGTTGGGGGGTGAAGCTTTCAAAGCGTTCCAAACAACCCTACGCGAACTCCCTAAAGATGAAGAGCTGGAAATAGATTTTTCTGGCATATTAACATTATCACCCTCATGGGCAGATGAGTTTTTAAGTCCGTTGCTCAATCAGTTAGGTGGTCGCTTGATACTTTTGGCGAGTGATAACCTTTCAGTACAAGCAACCCTTAAAATTCTTCAAGAGGCTAACAAATATCTATTCAAAATAAAATAAACGAAGCAGAAACACGAGCCATGAGATTAAGTCAGCTATCTAAAGGGGTGAATGTCCGGATTGGTGGCAA
>CAYIPG010000050.1:0-1860 GCA_964365305.1 uncultured Candidatus Saccharibacteria bacterium | reverse complement strand
GTTTTACCCGATCGTCGGTGGACCACAATAAGCGGATGTCGGGCAGATCCAGACCAACAATAGCCAACCGTTCCAAACCAAAACCAAAAGCCCAGCCATTATATACTTTTGAGTCCACTCCCATTTTATCCAAAACACTGCCTTTCACCATGCCACTGCCCAAAATTTCAATCCATTTCTCCTCGCGTTCAATTTCCATTTCTAAACTGGGATCGGTATAAGGAAAAGTATCGGGGTTGAAACGATATTTAATATCCGTTCCAAAAACGGCCTGGGCAATGCTCACAAGCGCATTTTGAAGATCGGCAGTGGTGATAATTTTCTGATCTTTGGGAATAAGATACCAGCCATCCATTTGGTGAAAAACATTCATGTGCCGGCGGTCAATTTCGTCTTTGCGATACACTTTGCCAAACGAGAAACATCCCAGCGGCTGATTACTAGCAATCTTTTCTTTGACGCTGGTATTATTAAGGTAGTAATACCACATCACCGTGGTATGAGTGCGCAGGATATTATTGTCGTTGATGTAATAGGTATCCGATTTGGAACGGGAAGGATGATTAGCCGGAAAATCAAACAAATCAAAACTGATGCTAACCGGCACAATTTCTGGAACTTGGATAACATCAAAATCCTTAAAATCGGGTTGCCGTAGAATATTCTCAACCATTTCATTAATGGGACTTCCAAGCGTTCGCGACAAATCAGGCATGGCTAAAAATCGCTTGAGACGCAAACTTTCTGAATCGGTTTTTGATTCCAGCATCTGACGCAGCGCCTCCTCCTCGGGTGATTTTATAACTATATTTTGGCCCATGACTTAATCAGAACTTTGTTTAATTCTTCCATAATAAATCAAAAAATAATATTCCGCGCCAATTATTAATAACAAAACCGCAAACCCGCTCCATAATTTTAACATCTTAAAATGATTCAGCCATAAATAACCCTGAACTAAAATTGACACCAAGGCGCTTTGCCGCAAAACCATTTTAAGAATTCGGTTAAAATTGTTTTCCGAAATAAAACTTTTTCTGAACCAAAAACCCAATCCTGCGCTTATGCTAAAAATCGCCAGAAACGAAACAATCAAAAAAAGAATAAAACTAACTTTATCGGCTCTAAACGGATTTATAAAAACAACAATGGCTCCTAAAGAAGCCAAGGAAATCAAAAAAACAGCGCCCAAAGCGTATTTAATATGATTCAACCTCACGCTTAAATTTTAGCAGATTTGATGCCTGGAATCAAGGCAAAAATAAAACAGGAAAGCGTTTTAAGGTTATAGGAATTTTACTTGCCGCCGCGGCCTTTTTTCCACGGCATGGCCTTAAAAAATGGCCGATATAAGTCCTCTTGGGGCTCCACCTTAAAACTGGAGAACTTTTTTGAGGACTGGCGCGGAGCGCCGAATTTAACAACTGGCACATCGGTTATTAAAGCCAGCGGAGTTTGTTCGCCGCCTTCGCCCATAGCCAAAACCGCGGCGGCGGCCAGACCATCGGGCAGGTTGGTTTGCGAATAAACCAATTCCCTGCCAAAAATATCTGGCTCGCCCCGATAATCTTTCAAAGGCCAAAAGCCGTAAAAGCTCAAAGCCAAGCCAATCACTCCGCGCCTTAAAGGCACCGAATGAGAGTCGGTAATTATCACTCCTAAATTTTTCAGACCAAATTTATTTTTTAAAAATTTATGAATTTCTTTGGCCGATTTATCCGGATCTTTGGGCCATAAAATGTAGTGTCCCAAAGCATTGCTTTCATCTATGCCGGCTGAAGGCAAAAAAGTGTTGTGCTTTAGGGTATGCATCACCCATTCACCGGGCACTAAATTTCTGGGCAGATATTTTTCGGCTTC
>CAYIPG010000049.1:0-2101 GCA_964365305.1 uncultured Candidatus Saccharibacteria bacterium | reverse complement strand
CTAAAAGTAAAAAAGACAATTTTGTAACTTACGGCGATATGGAAAAACTTCTGGCGGATCAAACAGAAGTTATTCTTAACGCGGTTGATGAAAGGATTGATAAAAAGTTATTTGCGCTGGAGGCGCGCATGGATCAAAAATTTGATAAACTTATAACCACTCTGGATAAATTCTTAAAACGGATGACAGATTTGGAAGACGAATTTGAAATGATGAAACACGACATTAATCGCATGAAAAGAATTATTAAAGAAAAATTGGGAGTTAGTGTCGGCTGATCGTGAATAAAACAAAACCGCCCCGAGTGTAGTCGAAGGGCGGTTTTGTTTTTAGATCGTTTCTTCTATAACCTGAACCTCAAGTTTTTTTCGTCCAAATTGTTTGGCTAAGTCCTTGGAAGAAAACCAAATATCCACCTTGTCGGCATTTCTGGAATGCATTCTGTCTTTAACCACGAAGATTTTATTGCCGAAGACATCGGGGATTCTAATTTTAGTTCCGAAGGGCAGGAAGTTGGCGGCCACAATGCCGTCTCTTACCCATTCGCCCGAGGCCGTAATAAAGGGCGTGCTGTCGGTTTCATCGGCGCTGGAAGAATAGCCGGTCACGATGGTTTCGTACACCTTGATTATACCAATCAGGGGCTGACGGGCCGACATGAGCGCCGTGCCTTTTATAGTGGCCAGGGTTTCGGCGGTGGTTGTATCGGTTTTTTGCGCCCAAACAATAGGGTTGATATTATTCTTAAACCAACTGCCTAAAGTATCGGTCCAGGCGGCGCTGACTTGAGTCGGCAATGAGGTAAGTAATACCGAGGCCAAAATCAAGCGCCAAACCGCTATTTTTTTGATTGTATTTGATTTAAGCATGTTATTTTAAGGCCTATTCGGCCAACAAAAAACCGCGTGTCTACGCGATAATCTTATGATACTATATCTATCTTTATTTGTCAATAGCAACAGACCTATGCTATATTAACGGTAGACAAGGTAGCAAAATAGATCCAAACAGGTCAAGGTCACGCCTTCGTAGTGAAATGGATATCACGCGACGCTTCGGACGTCGAATTCCGGGTTCAACTCCTGGCGGAGGCACACAAATAAATCAAATATCAAAAGTAAAAAATATTATGGAGAATATAAAAAGAATTTTAACCGGCGACAGGCCCACGGGAAAGTTACACCTGGGCCATTATGTGGGCACATTAAAGAATCGTGTTGAGTTACAAAATCAATATGACACTTTTATAATTCTCGCCGATTTGCATACGCTCACCACTAAACCGGAAAAAGAAAATATACTAAAAATAAATCAAAACATCCGCGAATTGATGTTGGACTATTTGGCTTGTGGGCTTGATCCCGAAAAAGTTGTTTTTTACCGCCAATCCCATGTACCGGAGGTTGCTTATCTTCATCTTTTATTCTCAATGCTTGTATCTACATCGCGTTTAGAAAGGATGCCAACTCTAAAAGAAATTATGCGCGATCTTAAAATAGAAAACACTTCGCTAGGGTTGCTTTCTTATCCGGTCTTGCAATCGGCCGATATCTTGATGGTGCGAGCTAATTTGGTGCCGGTAGGCAAGGATCAAGAGTCGCATATAGAATTAACGCGTGAAATCGCCAGCCGGTTTAATAATATGTATGGCCCGGTGTTTCCCGAACCCGAGGCCTTGATCGGAAATGAGTCAGTTACACTTATCGGCACGGACGGCAAAGCCAAAATGTCCAAATCGCTTGGTAATTGTATTTATTTATCTGACTCGGCCGAAGAGGTTCAAAAGAAAGTTATGGGTATGTATACTGATCCCAATCGCATTCACGGCGACGAACCTGGTCAAATAGAAGGTAATCCCGTATTTATTTATCACGATATTTTTAATCCTAATAAAGAAGAAGTGGCTGATTTGAAGTCGCGCTACCAAAAAGGCGCGGTAAAAGATGTGGAGGTTAAAGAAAAACTGGCCATAGCCATCAATAATTTTTTGGATCCGATTCGAACTCGTCGAGCTGAATTTGAAAAAGATCCAGCCCAAATAGATCAAATTCTCGCAGAGGGAACTCAAAAAGCCCGAGCTGAAGCGCAAGCAACTTTGGAA
>CAYIPG010000048.1:0-2120 GCA_964365305.1 uncultured Candidatus Saccharibacteria bacterium | reverse complement strand
ACACTCAAAAAGTAAAATATTCTCAAACCTTATAAACTATTAATAAACACTATGAAACCCCTAAGCACTGGTTTAATAATTCCAATATTGCTGTTGGCTATTTACGCTCTGTTTTTGGCCCAGCCCATAAATATGGTTACAGCCGACCTGGGCCGGCACATAAAAAACGGCGAGATTATATTCCAAAATTCCGGAGTTCTAAAAACCAATTTATATTCTTATACCAACCCCGATTTCCCCACCATCAACCACCACTGGCTAAGCGGTGTTGTCTTTTTTTGGGTCTGGAAAACATTGGGGCTATCGGGAGTGCATGGTTTTTTTATAATTCTATCTTTAATAACCCTGGGAATTTTTTATGCTCTGGCTGTAAAAAGATCTAACATTTTAACCGCGACTTTAATTGGACTTTTGATTATCCCCATCTTGCTTGAAAGAAAAGAGATTCGTCCGGAGATATTCAGTTACCTTTTTAGCGGTATTTATTTTTGGATTCTGCTTAAAGTAAAATCGGGGGAATACAAACTTAATCGTTTGTTTATTCTGCCGGCCTTGCAAATAATCTGGGCCAATCTTCATATTTATTTTTTTATGGGGCCGCTACTAATTGTAGTATTCCTAGCCGAATCATTCATTAAAAAATCACCGCTGACCAAAAGCTTCGGACTGGTTTTTATAGCCGGTGTGGTAGCCACAGCCCTGACTCCTTTCGGCCTTAACAGCACCTTGGCCCCACTGACTATTTTTCAAAACTTCGGTTATCATCTTGTTGAAAACCAAACGGTTTGGTTTATAGAAAAAATCCTGCCTAACCCTAATTTTTTTATCTTTAAGGTTATATTTGGTGTCTTAATTTTAAGTTTTATCTTTAGAGCCAGGCGTAAACCGAGAGTTGTTTGGACCGATTTATTACTGGGTCTGGCTTTAGCCACAGCTGGCTGGTTCGCCATTAGAAACTTTGCCGTTTTTGGTCTTTTTGCCCTGCCTATTATTTCTGGAAACATTGCCGCGGGCCTATCCCGAACGGGAGCGAGCGGCCTGCCTAACAAAAATTTGGATTCGCTTAAAAATAAATTGGCCGTGATTGGTTTTCTGGTTGTGGTATTGTTAGCTGTTCTTTCGGGGGAACTTCGCGTTATTTATCCCTACAGCAGAGATTTTTATCTGGGTGATGAAAAATTAAACAGCAACGCCGTCGAATTTTTTAAAAAAGAAAATCTTAAGGGGCCGATATTTAACAACTATGATATCGGCGGCTATTTAATTTTTCACCTCTGGCCGCGGGAAAGGGTTTTCGTGGACAATCGCCCCGAGGCCTATCCGGCTGATTTTTTTACCAAAACCTACATACCTATGCAGGAAAACAAAAAAATATGGGACGAGCAAAGCAGTATTTATAAATTCAATGCTATAATCTTTTCGTATCGCGATTACACCCCCTGGGGACAGGCCTTTTTTGCCCGGATATTGCAAGATCCCGAATGGATAACGGTTTTTGCCGACAGCCGAATTATAATTCTGTTAAAAAATAACGGACTCAATAAAGACATTATCGCCAAGTACGGAAAATCTCTTAATATAAAACGCTAGAAAACTAAGCGCAACACCAATATACGAATGAAAACAAATGACGCGAATTATAGAGAAAAATTATTAGCGTCATTCGCGATTGATTAGCGTATTGGTGTTATATTTATGAAATTATCAATTTTAATCCCGGCCTATAATGAAGAAAAAACCATCGCCGATGTTTTGGATAAGGTTTTGGCGCAAAATTATGCCGGCTGGGACAAAGAAATTATTGTTATAAACGACGCTTCGCGCGACACCACCGCGGAAAAGATTCAACCTTTTCTAAATCAAATAAAATACCTGCGGCATGATTATAATCAAGGTAAGGGCGCGGCTATAAAAACAGGCCTTAAAGAGGCCGCTGGCGAGGCAATTGTGATTCAAGACGCCGATTTAGAATACAATCCGGCCGATATTCAAAAACTGTTGGATAAATTTGATCCTAATAATACACCCGCGATTTATGGCTCCCGAAATCTTGGTTTGGCCAATACCGGCTATTCGCATTATGTTTTAGGGGCGAAGATTTTAACTTCTTTGGTTAATTT
>CAYIPG010000047.1:0-2189 GCA_964365305.1 uncultured Candidatus Saccharibacteria bacterium | reverse complement strand
CGCTGGCGCCTCGGCCCATATCGCGCACATCATTTTCGGAAAACCTGATGGCTTGTCCTTTTTGGCTGACTAAAATTATCTCATCCTTGCCCGAAGTTATTTTGACCCAGCCCAATTCATCCCCCCTTTCTCCCCTTTCACCCCCTTTCACCCCTTTTATTCCGTTTCTCCCTTTTAATTTTATGGCGATCAAACCCGAACGGCGAACATTGGCAAAATCCTCCACGGCCGTTTTTTTGATTATACCATTGCGGGTAATCATGACCAAAAATTTATCGGGCGAACTTGATCCGGACGACCCTTTTTTAACAATGGTTTTTATAGGAATTATGGCGGTTATGGTTTCTTGGGAGTCAATTTCCAAAAAATTAACCAGCGCCCGGCCTTTGGAGGTGCGAGTCGCCACCGGAATCTCATGGACTTTGGACTGGAACACTTTGCCCGAAGAAGTAAAAAAGAAAATGCTATCGTGCGTGCTGGCGCTGATTAAATCCTGAACAAAATCCTCTTCGGCCACCGCGGCGCCGATCTTGCCCGAACCGCCGCGTTTTTGGGTGCGATAAGTTCCCGGCGGCAAGCGTTTAATAAAACCATCGCGGCTTAAAGTTATAATGGTTTCTTCTTCGGGAATAAGATCTTCGTCCTTAAATTCGGCCACGCCTTGAGCGTGAACCTTGGTTTTTCTGGGACTGGGATATTTTTCTTTTACTTCTTTTAGTTCTTCTTTGATAACCCCCAGCATTTTTTTGGGGTCGGCTAAAAGTTCATGGCAGTGTTTTATAAATTTTTTCTTTTCGTCCAGTTCGTCGTTTATTTTTTTCCGCTCCAAACCAGCCAGCGTTTGCAAACGCATTTCCAGAATGGCCGCCGTTTGAATCTCGCTTAATTTGAATTTTTTAATTAAATTCTGGAAAGCGTCTTCTTTGGTTTCCGATTTTTTTATGGTTTGGATAACTTCATCAATATGATCCAGCGCTTGAGAAAGGCCTTCTAGAATATGTTTTCTTTCTTCGGCTTTTTTAAGATCAAACCTGGTTCTTCGTTCCACCACTGCGCGGCGGTGTTTAAGATAGTACTCCAAAACCGATTTTAGAGAGAGCACTTGGGGTTGCAGCCCATCCACCAACGCCAGCATGTTTAAGTGAAAGGTCTTTTGAAGATCAGTTAATTTGTAAAGTTTATTAAGAACTTTTTGAGGGTAAGCGTCGTTTCTTAAATCAATAACCACACGGATGCCGTCTTTGTCGGACTCATCGCGAATATCTTTAATGCCTTCCAGTTTTTTTTCTTTATACAATTCGGCCATCCGCTCCAACAAAGTGGCTTTATTTACCTGAAAAGGAATTTCGTTGATGATAATCTGATAACCCTTACCGCCTTTTTGTTCCAAAACTTCGGCGATGCCTCTAACCACCATCGGCCCTCGGCCCGAAGCGTAGGCCTGGGCAATATCCCGTTTGCCGTAGACCGCGCCGCCCGTGGGAAAATCCGGACCCTTAATAAATTGCATCAAATCCTCGCTGGTAACTTCGGGATTTTCTATCAAATAAAACAAAGCGTCTATGATTTCTACTAGATTATGAGGCGGGATGTTGGTGGCCATACCCACGGCGATCCCGACTGACCCATTCAACAGCAGGTTGGGCACTTTGGCCGGCAGAACCACCGGCTCCTCGCGGGTGCCGTCGTAATTAGGCATCCAGTCCACTGTTTCTTTATCTATATCCACCAATAATTCCTCGGCAATGTTTTTTAAACGGCATTCGGTGTAGCGATAAGCCGCTGGCGCGTCGCCGTCTATAGAACCGAAATTTCCCTGGCCGTCCACCAGCGGATAACGCAAAGAAAAATTCTGGGCCATGCGGGCCAAAGCGTCGTAGACGGCCACATCATTATGCGGATGATACTTGCCCAAAACATCGCCCACCACCGTGGCGCACTTGCGGTATCTGGCGGTGTGACGCAAACCGTTTTCGTGCATCACATAAAGCGTGCGGCGATGCACCGGCTTTAAGCCGTCCCGCACATCCGGCAAAGCGCGCGCCACAATAACGCTCATGGCGTAATCCAAATACGCCTCCTGCATTTCAGTTGTTATTTCTCGTGGTTCTACCTTCATAATAAATGCGATGCCAATCAACGAATGACATGCGAATTATACTAATGGATAAACGAATTAGTTTTTATAT
>CAYIPG010000046.1:0-2314 GCA_964365305.1 uncultured Candidatus Saccharibacteria bacterium | reverse complement strand
TTAAGAAGAAATGATAACATCCTAAGACATTTGATTTTTTCCAAAACCGAACAAGATCTCAAAAAAACAAAACCAATGCTGGTGATGGATCAATTAAAAAGACAAGAGAGAAGGACTGCCCTTGTTCCTAAAGAAGAAATTATCGTAGCCGAACCCAAAAAAGAACTGGAACCAGCCGATGTGGAAAGGATTGATAAAAAGATAGAAGAACTACTCAAATAACACTAATACACTAATAGATCGCGAATGACACGAATGCTTTAAATTCATTAGCGTCATTAGCATAAATTCGCGTATTGGCGTTATATATAAATGAATCTAAATAAAATCTTCGTCCTCGGTAATTTAACCCGAGATCCTGAAAGCCGCGCTCTGCCTTCGGGCCAGACCGTAGCTAATTTCGCGGTGGCCACCAATAGAGTGTGGAACGACAAATCCGGCCAAAAACAGCAAGATACTCAGTTTCATAATGTGGTGGTTTTTGGCAAAATGGCCGATATTTGCGTTAAATATCTTAATAAAGGCAAAATGGTTTTGGTGGAAGGCCGAATCCAAAACCGTTCTTGGGATGCTGCCGACGGCACCAAAAAATATCGCACCGAGATTGTGGCCGAAGGAATTCAACTGGGTCCCCGCGGTGACCAGTCCTCTGCAAACCACGACGAACCCCGCGCCAATTTGACTTCGGCTAAAGAAAAAGTTACTAAAAAGGAGGAGGATATTCCAATTATAGAACAGGACACCGAAGAAATAGATGTTTCTGATATACCCTTTTAACCGATGCCAATATACGAATTTATGCGAATGATGCAAATATAAATTCGAATATCTTATTCGTAGATTCGCATGTCATTCGTTGATTAGCATCGCACATAATGGCTAATTACAGATCACCCAATAGAACCAAGAAAAACGAAAACAAACAATGTCTTTTCTGCACCAACGATGTGGATGTTTTGGATTACAAAGATGTGGGTATGTTAAAAAACTTTTTAACTTATCAATTTAAGATTGCCCCCAGAAAAAGAACCGGCACTTGCGCCCGGCACCAACGACGAGTTTCCAACGCTATCAAACGCGCCCGCCTGGCGGCGCTGTTGCCCTTTACCCAACATAGAAAAACATAGTAAGTTAGGTAAAAAAAGCCGAGGTGTATAAATGACATCTTGGCTAAATTCAAAAAAACTATTAAACAATTTCGGATGCCGCCGCTTTTTTTATTTTAGCAGCAACATCAGCCAGCACCGTGGGATTATCGCGTAAATAAGAACAAGCCGCTTCGGCGCCCTGGCCCATTTTTTCTTCGCCATGTTGGAACCACGAACCCGCTTTGTTTAAAACGCCATAGCGAACGCCGGTATGCAATACATCCGCAAAACTGGCGATGCCTTGGTTATACATAATATCAAACTCGGCCTGCCGGAACGGCGCCGCCACTTTATTTTTTACCACCTTGACCCGAGCGCGGTTACCCACTATCTGATCTTTATTTTTTAACTGGGCGATGCGGCGAATATCCAACCGCACCGATGAGAAAAATTTAAGCGCGTTGCCGCCGGGCGTGGTTTCGGGATTGCCAAACATTACCCCCAGTTTCATTCTGATTTGGTTGGTAAAAATAACCGTGGTGCCGGACTTGGCCATTAGATTGGTTATTTTGCGCATGGCTTTAGACATCAACCGCGCTTGCAGACCCATCTGCATATCGCCCATCTCGCCCTCTATTTCGGCCTGCGGAGTTAAGGCCGCCACCGAATCCACCACAATCACATCCAAATTGCCCGACCTCACTAGTGTTTCCACAATATCCAAGGCCTGCTCGCCATTATCGGGCTGGGAAATTAAAAGATTATCCACCTTAACGCCGATCTTTCTGGCGTATTCCGGATCCAAAGCGTGCTCGGCGTCAATGAAGGCGCATAGCCCGCCTCTTTTTTGGGCCTCCGAAACAATATGCAAAGTTAAAGTTGTTTTACCAGAACTTTCCGGCCCAAAAATTTCAACAACCCGACCCTTAGGTATGCCACCCACGCCTAAAGCCACATCCAAAGAAATTGAACCGGTGGGAATAGCGTCCACATCAACCTTAGGCGCTTGTCCCAATAACATAATGGAGCCCTCGCCAAACTTTTCTTTTATTTCAGCCATGGTTTCCTGCAAAATTTTACCTTTCGGATCTAATTTTTCGTCTGTGATCGTTTTTTTGGACATATATGCGATGCTAATCAACGAATGACATGCGAATTATACTAATGGATACACAAATTCGTTTATTCATTTGTATCATTCGAATACATTCGTATATTGGCATCGT
>CAYIPG010000045.1:0-2387 GCA_964365305.1 uncultured Candidatus Saccharibacteria bacterium | reverse complement strand
GCGAAATTTTTGGATATTGATTTATATGATTTAATGAGATAAATAATAATTATGGATAATATAATTTATATTCTTATAAATGAAGCGATGCCTGGGTATTTAAAGATGGGGAAGACAAATAACCTTGAACAACGCATCCGTTCGCTTGATACAACAGGTGTTCCTCTTCCTTTTGAGTGTTTTTATGCCTGTAAAGTAAAAGACGCGACATTTGTTGAGCGGCAATTACTTGATGCATTTATGGATCATCGGGTGCGTTCCAGCCGAGAATTTTTCGAAATTGCGCCCGAGCGAGCAGTTGCGATACTAAAACTTGTTGAAATTGAAAATGTTACCCCGAAAAAAGATTTTGTAGAATCACAAGAAGATCAACAAGCACTAAACCGAGCAAAAGAGAGACGAGCAATGTTTAATTTTAAAATGGTTGATATTCCTATTGGGGCAGAGTTGATTTTTAGCCGCGATGAAAATATTAAGGCAAAAGTTGTAGATAATCGCAATGTTGAGTTTGGTGGTGAGATTATCAGCCTTTCTGTTGCCGCAGATAGGGCCTTACGCAAGATAGGTATCCAATGGAAATCCGTGCAGGGTCCAGCTTATTGGATGTACGAGAGCGAAACGCTTGATGAGCGCCGGAGAAGATTTGAAAGTGGGGAATAAGTTTTAAGTAAGGAATTTTATGGAAAGTGATATAAGCACAATAATTGATTGGTTAATAAGGGGCTCAATTTCAATTATTGGTGTTGTCATTGGATACTTTATTGCCAAGGATAAATATATTTTTCAAAAAGTATATGATCAAAAATTGATTTTAATCACTGACTTATATCAACAAATAGTTCGTCTAGAGTTTGAATTAAAGGAGTATGTGCATTTTATTGGTGCGAACATGATACAAGAATCAATTAATAAAAAAATAGAATCGTTAAATAAGATTAAAACCGACTTTCAGCAATTTCAACATAAATTTTGGGAAATAGAGATTGTGCTTGATGACAGCACCATTGGCCAAATAGAGGAATTTCTTAAAAAATACATTGAGATCACTTCAAAATTATCAAGATCAAATATAGAGCAACAATTATGCGCGCGCAATGAGGCGTTCGATAGTTGGGATGAGAGTTTTAAATTAGTTTCTTCTGATCTTGTTCAAATAAAAGACGAGTTGAAAAAAGAGTTTAGAAAAACACTAAGGAAATGATCTCCATGCTAAAAGTTTGCATGGTTTTATAAACTTTGTTATAATAGTCATTGTATGGCAAAAATAGCTAATAAAACTCCCGTGTTTTTTATTGCAACCAAAACCAAAAAAGAACCGGTGATTGTCCACTTTTATACTAAAAAAGGAGAACATGTTGCTTTTCATTCTGTTAAGAAGATTAAAACAAGAGAAGGTGTGCGTTTTTACGCTGAAACCGCTAAAAAGAGATAACATACGGTTATGCCAAAAAAATCTAAAATTTCCGCAATAGATTTTCATTTTGGCATCAGTGAAATTATCTCTTCAACTCAAGAAGCATATCATGAAGAATTTGACAACGCGGTTCGTAAGGTAGAAAAGGAACAACTCACTCAATTTAAAAAAACACTTAGTCAAGTTTTGGATGAGCGGTTGAAAAATAACGAACAATTCCCGTCGGACCGGGAAGTTTTTGTTTTCATCATCCAATATTTCGCTTCAGAAAAAGAATATACCCGCCGCGATATAGATAATATGGCGAAAACAATTCTTGATGTGTTGAAAGATAGGTTTTATCATGATGATAGCCAGGTAAAAACATTACTTATTGGAAAGAAAATGGAACAACGCATACCGCAAAATTTTGCCTATGTCGCAATTCAACTGCTAGCGCCGGGACGAGATGCGGACGCATTAAAAATATCCGGCATCGAAAGGTCAGTGGTTCTTTTCCAAGAACTAAAAAGTAAAGGTATATTGTAGAAGTGAAATCGGCCTTCGGCATACTTTGGTGTAATCTTGCTAAAAAATAAGGAATAATGTATGTTATCTAGATGCTTTTGTGGCCTGAAAGGCCTTTTTTGTTTGAACTTTTGAAAAATGTCAGACATCCAGTGTTTAACACTGGATGTCTGACATTGATTTAATAATATGGAAATTAGAAATATCGCCATCATCGCCCATGTGGACCACGGGAAGACGACACTGACCGATGCTTTGATGCGCCAAACCGGCGGGCTTAAGGAAGGGGTAACGATGGATTCCAATAAATTGGAACAAGAACGGGGGATTACCATATATTCCAAAAACACTTCTATTTTTTTCAAGGATACCAAAATAAATATTGTGGACACGCCCGGACATGCCGATTTTGGTTCCGAAGTGGAACGGGTGTTGCGTTCCATTGATTCTGTTTTATTGGTGGTGG
>CAYIPG010000044.1:0-2432 GCA_964365305.1 uncultured Candidatus Saccharibacteria bacterium | reverse complement strand
AAAAAGAAATTGCCGATAAAATAGATCGCGCGATTTTTCCGACTCTGCAAGGCGGACCGCACAACAATCAAATTTTGGCCAAAGCCATTGCTTTGGCCCAAGCGCTGGAGCCAAGATATAAAAACGAACAAAAACAGGTAATAATGAATGCGAAAGTTTTGTCGGAAGAATTGGTCGGGCACGGCTATCATCTCTATACCGGCGGCACGGATAACCACTTGATGCTTTTGGATTTGTCTAAGAGTGGATTAGAGGCCTCGGAAGTCGAGAAAAAACTGGAAGCCATTGGAATTTTAGCTAACCGCAATTCTTTGCCCCACGACGATAAACCTTTTAAGCCCTCGGGTATGCGACTGGGCACGCCCAGTGTTACGGCCCGGGGCATGAAAGAAAAAGAAATGAAAATTATCGCCGGCTGGATTGATCAGACCTTAAAAAATAAAGAAAAACCGTCTATAATTAAACAAGAGATAAAAAAACTGGCTAATAAATTTATTTTCCATGGATAATTTTTTGTTCGCTTCAGTTTATAGCATAGCGTTTAAAGGTGTCTGGACAGACACTCTGATTATTCTTTTCGCGGCTTATTGGGAAATGGTTGTGGCCGCAGTGTTACTAATTTACTTATGGTCGCCGCAAATAAACCGGATTGATCTTAAAGTCCGGGCCAAGAAAATCGGTTGGGCGATATTCTCGGCCATTGTGGCCCGATTTGGCGTAGTTGAATTGATTCGTTTTTTATACCCTAGAGAACGGCCGTTTGTGGCTAATGGTTTGGATGCGCTTATAAACCAAAATCCCTTGGAATCATCTTTTCCTTCGGGCAACGCTACTTTTTTTATGGCCTTGGCGGTGTATTTTATACTGGTCGGCAATAAAAAACTGGGCTGGTTTATTTTGGTGTCGGCTTTGGCTATAAGTGTGGCTCGGGTGGCCGCGGGAATTCATTGGCCCAGCGATATTATGGCGGGTTGGGCTGTGGGGGCGGTTGTTGGTTTTATTATTTTTAAGATCGCCAACAAATTTCGCGGGTAATTATTTTTTCTTGGCTTTGATTTAAAACGGTTTAGGGCTTAGTATTAAACTATGAACTATCATTCATTATCAATCGGCAAAAATTATCCCGAGGCCTTTAATGTGGTGGTGGAAATCGCCAAAGGCGGTCACAATAAATACGAATACGATGAAACCTCGGGAATTATAAAATTGGATCGGGTGTTGCACTCGCCCATGTTCTATCCGGTAGATTATGGTTTTATTCCCGAAACAAGGTCGGCCGACGGCGATCATTTGGACGCCTTGATTTTAACCGATAGCCCCACTTTTCCCGGTTGCGTGGTGGAGGCGCGGGCGATCGGCCTGTTGCAAATGATTGACGGCGGCGAGGCCGACGAAAAAATTCTAGCGGTGCCGGTTAAAAATCCCCGTTACAGAAGCATCAAGACATTAAATGATCTTGAACCGCACATCTTGGACGAAATCAAACATTTTTTTGAACAATATAAAAAGTTGGAGAAAAAAGAAGTGGAAGTTAAAAATTGGGAACCGCGCGAAGTGGCTCTCGCCACTCTTAAAGAGTCCCACGAAAATTTTAAAAAGAACGGCTAAATTTATCTTGTTTTCAGAAACGCAAAAATAACCCTTTAATTAGGGTTATTTCTTTTTCTTAGATAAATGCTTAAAGAATTCAATTTGACACAGCCGTTTTAAGGCGTCTTTTTTTGATATGTACTTGCCAAAGGATCGGCCGGTGGTTTCCGACAAAACCACATATTTATTTTTGATTTTCTTGATCATTCTTTTTCTTTTGGCGAATTTCGAGCAGGAAAGTTTAATTACTTTTTATAAATGTTTTTTATCGTTTGATTATTTTTTAACACATTAGGATTGGTTAAAAAAACATTTACCGCTTTAACGCTAACATTGTAAAACGGAATGAGGTTTAATAAGTATAGACCATTTTGACTTTGCAATACTGGATTGTTGATTAGTCCGATATCCAAACCGACATTCGTTGCTATTACAGTATGGTGCGAGAGTAAATTTCGGTAATTATCATAAACTATTTTCAATTCATCATCACTTAAATTTAATCCGTAGTAGTCCGAATTTTTTAATATCTTGAAATGATTTTCAACATTCCCATTTTCAACATACGAACCGATACTATCAGCAATAGATAATAGGAGGAGTGCCGCTGGATAACCATAACAGCCCGGAGCTGGCCAAATAGCCGTATCTTTAGGAAATTCAATACAATATTTTGCTACCAAAAGCATTTCTGGTAGTGATTCTTGAAGCATTGAGGAAACATTTTTATGAATAGCCATAGATATTTTGATTAAATTTATAATTGGGGATAACTCGGCTTTTATTTTCTACTTTTGTTCTATTATAATCTAAGATCGGAAGAGCACACGTCTGAACTCCAG
>CAYIPG010000043.1:0-2492 GCA_964365305.1 uncultured Candidatus Saccharibacteria bacterium | reverse complement strand
GGGCGGGCAAAAAGGAAGGGGGTTGGGGGGGAGGAATTTTTGCCCGCCCTCGCTTCCGCCGCCGAATTTCGTATTTCGCTTTGCGAAATACGCCGCCTGTTTACAATTTTTAATTTTTGGTGTAGCATTAAAGTAATAGAAAGGAAATATAACCTAATACTTTAATTCTACTACCACGATATTAGTATGTCAAATATTACAAAAACACTTAGAAAACTTAGGGAAGCCAAGGGGCTTTCGCAAGAAAAATTGGCGAGATTGGCCGATGTCGCCAATAACACGATTATTAAAATTGAAGCTGGTAAAAACCAGAATCCAACACTTGATACCCTCAAGAAAATAGCGAAAGCTCTTGGAGTTAGTGTGGATGATTTAATCAAATAATTGTAAAATAATACTATGAAAAACAAAACACTCGTTATTTTTGCGACAGTTTTAATAGTCGGCTTTTTGGGCGTGGCGCAAAACGCGGATATTGTTTTCGCGCAAACACAAGGCGCGAAAGACCAAAAAACAGAACCGGCCGCGCAGTCTTCCAATCAGGAATTGTTGGCAATAATAGAACAGTTGAAAAATCAGATAAAGGAATTACAGGATCAGCTTGCCAAATTAACATCCGAAGTTGCCACGGTAAAAGAAGAAATAAAAATCACCAAAGAGCTTTACAGGGGGGTTTCTGGCAATGAAGTCAAGGAGGTTCAAAAGTTCTTAAAACAATTCTCGGTAATTTATCCGGAAGGCTTGGTTACTGGTTATTATGGTCCTCTCACCGAGAAAGCAGTAAAGAAATTTCAGGAAAATGAAGGATTGCCCGCAACTGGTAAAATTGACGAGACAACCAGAAGCAGTATAAATGAGTATTTGGCAAGGGGCACAGAAGGGAAAATCATAATCTGCCATTATCCGCCGGACAATTCAAGCAGTAAACATTCGCTTGAAATTTCTAAATCCGCCTTGGAAGCGCATGTGGCGCACGGCGATACTCTTGGCGCTTGCCAAACACAACCTACAACGGCGTCTTCTATCCCAGAAAGTGTTCCAACAAAACCAGCGGCCGTTCGTTCTGGAACGCCTGTCACTCCTACTATTTCTGACCTGATAAAAGAAGTGCAGCAACTTATCAGCGATCTTCAACAAAAAGAACAAACCCCCGAAAATATATCAAAAATGAGCAGTTTTCAAAACAAGCTTGCCGCCTTGGAATCTCGAAAGAAAAAAGAATCGGTTATCTTATCAATCACTCCTGTCTCTGTCGATTCAATAACACAATTCGTAACCTTTGGTGAATATGCTTATGGTGTGACAACTGACGGTTCGGTTTTGTGTTGGAGCACGGGGATAAAGGGCGGGATGACAACAAATCTTCCCGGCTTCGAAACGCCGGTTTTCTGTTCCTTAAAAGACATAGCGAAAATCGCCCCAGGTTCTTCTCATAGTTGCGCGGTAAAAACCGATGGCTCGGCCATTTGCTGGGGAGAAAACCGATATGGACAGTTGGGCAATGGTGCATACAGCGATGACATAGAAATTTCTCCAATATCTGTTTTTGGCCTGGGTCCCGACACGACTGCTGATATTGTTGTTGGTCAAACCCCCTATACCTGCGCCCTGAAAAAAGACGGCTCGGTTGTCTGTTGGGGAAACAATGGCGTTGGCAATTATTCGGGCGGGCAACTTGGCGATGGCACAAATGAGCCGGTAAGATTTGTTCCCACTCAAGTTTCCGGTTTAGGGAAAGGCACGACTGCTACTATTTTCCCGGACCGCACCCAAATGAATGGCACCTGCGCTTTAAAAACTAATGGCGCTATTGTTTGCTGGGGAGAAAGTTCTGTTATTGGATATAGTAGACATCAAACCCCTATTCCTGCTCCTGACCTAACCTCCGGCACAATTAAGTATCTTAGTATTTATCGTAAGGGCTATTGCGCCTTAAAAACCGATGGCTCGGTCATTTGCGCGGGAAGAAATATTGAGGGCCAGCTTGGCGGTAACGTAAAAATTGGCAATTCAATCTTCACTCAAGTTTCCGGTTTAGGGAAAGGCACGACTGATGCGATTACTTCGGGTGTTTATTATACCTGTGCCCTAAAAAAAGACGATTCGGTTATTTGCTGGGGAGACAACGGTACGGGTCAACTTGGTGATGGCACAATTTTCTTCAAATACGCCCCTGTTTCTGTTATAGGTTTGGGCGCCGGAACCACCGTTACTATCAGCGCTAGCGGTGGTTTCTTTGGTAATACTTGCGCTTTAAAAACCGATGGTTTTGTTGTTTGTTGGCCGGGAGCAGGAAAAACTGCGGAGGGAAAATCAACGCGCGCCCCAGCTCTCGTGCCTTTAATAAGACGATAAAAATATGACCAACATCTCAAATCGTGTTTTTGCAATCGTCTTCTTCGTAATAGTTTTGTTATTGCTCCTCTGGATGCCGACCTGGACAAAAATAAACGTGGGAGATGCTCCGGGGGTAGTTTACAGTCCTCCATGGA
>CAYIPG010000042.1:0-2770 GCA_964365305.1 uncultured Candidatus Saccharibacteria bacterium | reverse complement strand
CACAAATTCGTTTATTCATTTGTATCATTCGAATACATTCGTATATTGGCATCGTTATAATATTAATTTATTAAGCAGCCACGAAAAAATATAATCCAACCCGCCCAAAAAAACAGCAATGGCAAAAGAAACGCCGATAATCAACAAGGTGTATTGCGTGGTCTGTTCCCGGCTAGGCCAGTTAACCTTGCCCAATTCCACTCGGACTTCTTTTAGATAGGTCGTTAGCTTGTTCATGCAAAATTTTCTATATCGTAATTATAATATAAAATTGAGCACCCGCCTAAGTTTTGCTTCGCAAAATTTGGGCGGGTAATACTTTGTAGCTGCTCGCTTCACTCGCAGACAAAGTATTAAAAAACGGCCCCCAGGCCATTTAATAATTACCATTCTATACCTGGCATAATTATATGTCAAGGTTCTTAACTGTCTTGGCGTGGGTTTGGATAAACCGTTTGCGCGGGGCGACTTCCGAACCCATCAGAATATCAAAAATTTTGTCGGCTTCGTTGGCATCGGCAATAGCCACTTGCTTAAAAACTCGGACAGCCGGATCCATAGTTGTTTCCCAAAGCTGTTGCGGATTCATTTCGCCCAAACCCTTATAGCGTTGGATATTAATCCCACCAATTTTTTCATTTCCAACCTCGCCGGATATCTCATCTGATTCCAAAATTTCTTCTTTAATCTCCTCGCCCATCACTTTTATTTTAAGTTTTTTTTCTTTACCAGCCAAAACTTTAGCGGCCAGTTCTTTCACAAACAAATCCTTTTGGGCGTCGGAAAAAGCGTAATGAAATTCTCGGCCTTTTTGAACCCGATATAACGGCGGCTGGGCGATATATAAATAACCTTTGGCTATCACTTCGGGAAAATAACGGTAAAAAAGAGTTAATAATAAAGTCCTGATATGAGCGCCGTCCACATCGGCGTCGGTCATTAAGACCACGCGGTGATAGCGCATTTTTTCAATATCAAATTCTTCGGCAATGGCCGCGCCCAAGGCAATCACTAGGGCTTTAATTTCTTTGTTTAAGAGCATTTTGTCCAGGCGGGATTTTTCCACATTCAAAATTTTTCCGCGCAACGGCAGAATGGCCTGGAACTTGCGGTCGCGCGCTTGCTTAGCCGAACCGCCTGCCGAATCGCCCTCCACAATAAACAATTCCGATTCGGCCGGTTCGCGGTTAGAACAATCTGCCAATTTGCCCGGCAGAGCTAGTCCATCCAACAAGCCCTTTCTAATAACCGTATCGCGCGCGGCCTTGGCGGCCTCGCGGGCTTTTTTGGCTAAAATTGTTTTTTCCAAAATAATCCGCCCCTCACTGGGATTTTTTTCCAAAAAATCAGCCAGCGCTTCCGCCACAACTGTCTCCACGGCCGAGCGCGCTTCGGGATTGCCCAATTTGGCTTTGGTCTGGCCTTCAAATTGGGGCTCGCGGAGTTTAACCGAAACAATAACCGTCAATCCTTCGCGCGCATCCTCGCCGGTTAAATTATCATCATTGTTTTTTATAAACCCGTTTTTTCGAGCGTAGTCGTTTAGGGTTCGGGTGAGCGCGGTTCTAAAACCGGTCAAATGCATGCCGCCTTCGGGCGTATGGATATTATTGGCGAAAGAATTTTCCGAACCCTGAAAATCCTCGGTGTATTGAAACGCCACTTCCACCATTATACCTTCCACGCTTTTCTCGCAGGAAAAAATTGTTTCCTGTTTTTTATTTTTAGCGCGATTTAGGTAATGAACATACGAAACAATTCCACCCTCAAAATAGAAACCATAATTTAAAGCCGGTTTTTGGCGTTCGTCGGTGATATTTATTCTGACGCCTTTGGTTAAATAGGCCTGTTGGCGCAAGTGATCCAAAACCCGAGCGTAAGAAAATTTTATTTCTTTGAA
This sequence comes from uncultured Candidatus Saccharibacteria bacterium, assembly GCA_964365305.1. Lineage (GTDB taxonomy): Bacteria > Patescibacteriota > Minisyncoccia > JACQLN01 > JACQLN01 > CAYIPG01. Next base: position 870 of record CAYIPG010000042.1, on the reverse strand, counting down.
TATCTCCGGATCTGGTTCAAAAGTAATCATCGTGCCATTTTGTTTGCACACGCCAACTTTTTTTACTTTGGCTTTAGGCGCGCCGCGCGAATATTCTTGCAACCATAGTTCGCCTTCGCGGCAAACTTCGGCCTTAAGATATTTAGATAGAGCATTCACCACCGAAACACCCACGCCGTGCAAACCGCCAGAAATTTTATAGGATTCTCCGCCAAATTTGCCGCCGGCGTGGAGCGTAGTCATCACGGTCTCTAAAGCCGATTTTTTGGTTTGCTTATGAATTTCCACCGGAATACCGCGGCCGTCATCGCTAACTTTAACCTGGCTGTCTTGCAAAATAACCACATCCACATTTTTGGCGTAACCCGCCATGGCTTCGTCTATGGAATTGTCCACCACTTCCCAAATCAAGTGATGCAAACCGTCCACACCGGTGGAACCGATATACATGCCTGGTCTTTTTCTAACGGGCTCAAGACCTTCCAAAACATAGATATCTTTAGCTGTGTAATTGTTTTCTTTGTTAGCCATATTTTTATCTTAAATCGGCCTTAAATTGCGTCGCCGTTTCTTTATAAATTTTATCCTGAATCGGATCAATTTCCGCCGTGGTCAAGGTTCGTTCGTTGGAGCGATATATAATACGGTAAGTATAACTCATTTTATCGGCGCCGAACTTTTCGGCATTCTCATATTTATCCAACATTTTAACTTCTTCCACTAAATCGCCCCCCAGGTCTCTAATCAAATCAAAATAATTATTGGGTATAAAACTTTTGTCCACTATAAACGATATATCTCGGGTGATGGGCGGGAACTTGGAGACATCTTGGAATTTGTTGCCTAACTTAAGTTGTCGTTTTACCCGAT
>CAYIPG010000041.1:0-2893 GCA_964365305.1 uncultured Candidatus Saccharibacteria bacterium | reverse complement strand
GGTATTTTGATGTCGGCTCGAAAAAACAGATTTAACCAACGGGCTAAAAATAAAAGAAGCGTCAGAATGAGCGCTTTAAGGCGAAATTATCTAAAGGGTTTGCGGGCGGAAATGACCAAGTTAGGCGAAGTGACTCCCGGGAAAAAAATAGACCTTTCTAAAATTAAAAAGAGCAAATGAACTTAAAAGAAAAAATAGCGGAGGATTTTAAGCAGGCCTTAAAATCGGGCGACACTTTTAAGCGTTCGCTTTTGGGCATGCTTAAAGCGGCCATTCAAAATAAAGAAATAGCCCAAGGCAAAAAAGAGACGGGCTTGAATGAAACCGAAATAATGGAAGTGGTAAAAACAGAAATGAAAAAGCGATTGGACGCGGCTTCGGCCTTTAAGAATGCCGGTGACGCCGAAAAAGCCCAAGCCGAAGAATCAGAATCGCTTATACTCAAATCCTACTTGCCGCCCGAAGCCAGCGAGGCCGATATTAAAATGGCCATAGAAAAAGCCATAACAACTAGCGGTTCCAAATCCAAAAAGGACTTTGGCCAGATAATGGGTTTGGCCATGAAGGAACTGGGTATTAGCGCCGATGGCAATAAAGTAAAACGGACTTTGGATGCGATATTAGAATGACCCCGTAAAAGAGCAAAGCTCTCACGGGGCAGGAGTTATGAATTATGGATACAATGAAAAAATAACTAAAGTATTCGGATTGAGTTTGGATAAAATAATTAAGGCGGTCGCATCGTCAATCTCCCCTAACAAGACCATCCCCGAGATCGGCCTTGTTTTTGTTTCAGAAAAAAAGATGTTGAAACTCAATAAAAAATATCGGGGTAAAAATAAAATTACCAATGTTTTGAGTTTTAGCGAGGGTGATATTATTATCTGTCCCGAAGTTGTTAAAAAAGAGGCCAAGGCCTACGGTTTTACACAGAAATATTGGATGACCCGCTTAGCGGTTCATGGTATATTGCATTTAGTCGGATATAAACACAGCGCCGAGAAAAATCGGTTGAGTATGGAGAGGCTAGAAAATAAAATATTAAACCTGCTCGGTGTTTAATTTCAGTGTTGTTTTAAGAAATGTCTCGCGAGCGTATCATCACCGCTTTGGACTTGGGTTCGCACAAGATTCGTGTGGGTGTGCTTTTGGTTGGCCCGAATAACGATCTAAAGATAATTGGTTTGGGCGAAAGTACGGCCCGGGGAATTCGCAGGGGCCAAGTGATAGATATTAAAGAGGCCGCCGAGTCCATAAAAGAAGCGGTTATGGCGGCTTCTAAAAGCGGCAATATTAAAATTTCGAAACTGGCGGTGGGTTTAAGCGGCCCCTACTTTAAGTTAATGCCGGCGCATGGTTCTATCGCTGTTTCTCGGGCCGATAGCGAAATTTCTCAAGATGATGTTAATCGTGTTTTGGATTCAGCCAAAGCCGCGCTCTTGCCGGCCAACAAAGAAATAATCCATGTTTTGCCTTTGGAGTACGAAGTGGATCGCGAAGAAAAAGTTAAAGATCCGGTAGGCATGAAGGGCGTGCGGCTGGAAGCCAATGTTTCTTTGGTTTTAATTTCTACGCCGGTTTCAAAAACGGTGGCCAAGGCCGTGGAGCAAGCCGGGTTTAAGGTAGAAAGCATAATTTACGCGCCCTTGGCGTTAAGCCAGGCCGTGCTTAGCAAAAAACAGCGGGAGTTGGGCGTGGTGGTTTTGGATATCGGCGCCAGCACCACCAATTTAACAATGTGGGCCGAATCGGACCTTCGGCATACTTCGGTTTTGCCGATTGGCTCGGCTAGTATTACCAACGACATGGCTATCGGGCTTAAAATATCGCCCGAACTATCCGAAAAAGTAAAAACAGAATATGGTTGTTGCGTGGTAAATAATGTTTCGCGCCGAGAGCAGGTGGTGTTGGCTGATTGGGGCGCGGACAATATCGTGATGTCTAAATTGGAGTTGGCTAGAATAATAGAGGCGCGAGCCAGTGAAATTTTTGAACTGGCGGCGCAGGATCTTAAAACCTGTGAAAAAGCCGGCCCCTTGCCGGCCGGCGCGGTTTTGGTTGGCGGCGGAGTTAAAATGGAAGGCATGCTGGAACTGGCCCGCAAGAAATTAAAATTGTCGGTGGAACTAGGCCGAATCCGGGATATAAAATCAGATGTGGCGGATTTTTTTCATCCTGATTTTGCCACGCTGGCCGGTTTGTTGATTTTTGAACACGAACGAGAGCAAACTATTGGCGCCAAGACCGGTTTTGCTTCAACAGCTCACAGCTCTAGATTTCTTTCCAAAATTAAAGAGTGGTTTTATGATTTGATACCGTAAAAAATAGAAGTTAGAAGATAGAAGGTAGAATCTAGCATGTAGAAAAAATAGAGCGGAAGTTCTTTTTAAAAAAGAGGGATGACAATGTCAGCAGAAGAGAAGAAACACACCACTCGCTCTGCCGAGGAAGTTGGAAAGGCATTCGAGACAGCTGGATGGATGAGAGAGACGGAAGGTAATGCCGTCTTTTACACCAAGGAAGTGTCACCAGCCGTGATCGATAAAATTAGGGAGATAGCGAGAAGACTAAAAAAGAAGTAAGAGAGGCACAATGCATGAGGCCGGGTTAAAAACAACCCGGCCTTTGTTTTACTATTGCCTATTTTTAAGGGGGTGCTACAATCCTAGCAATTAGATATTATAAGAGATATGCCCCGTAGTAGAATTTCCGAAAGATTTTCCTTCAGAAAATCAATAATAATAAATCGGAAATTCACTAACAGGGCTATATTTTGTAGCTATTCGTTTCACTCATAGACAAAATATGCCCCAAATCAAACCAGATGTAGAAACATTCGCCAAAATAAAAGTGGTGGGCGTGGGCGGATCGGGCGGCGCCGCCATTCACCGGA
>CAYIPG010000040.1:0-2991 GCA_964365305.1 uncultured Candidatus Saccharibacteria bacterium | reverse complement strand
TGGATTCGGCCACCTGCACAATTATGCTTTCGGGCGTTTCGTAGGGATACTCGCCGTGATGCGGCCGCATGGCTTTAATCACGCTTTCATCCACGCCAAATTTTTGTAGAATTCTAATGCCAATGTCCACATGCGAACCCTGAACCTCGTGATCAATGGCTTTGCCGATGTCGTGAAACAGCGCGCCGGTTTTGGCCACGCGCGCGTTGACTTTTAATTCGGTGGCGATCATGCCGGCAATATGAGTGGCTTCTATGGAATGCAGTAAAACATTCTGGCCGAAAGATGTCCGGAAACGCAATCGCCCCAATAACTGAACCAAACGCGGATCTAGACCGGTAATACCCACATCATACACCGCGGCTTCGCCGGCTTCTTTGGCTTTTTCATTCACTTTATCACGGGCTTGAGCCACGGCTTCTTCTATTCTAGCCGGTTGAATTCGGCCGTCTTTGATTAAATCCTCCAGAGCCGTCTTGGCGATTTGGCGGCGAATCGGATCAAAACCCGAAATCATCACGGTGTCCGGCGTTTCATCCACCACAATTTCCACGCCGGTTAATCGTTCCAATGTTTTTATGTTACGCCCTTCTTTGCCGATTATTTTTCCTTTTAATTCTTCAGAGGGCAAATTAACATAAGTGGTGGTAACTTCGGAAACCACCGAACCCGAATAGCGTTGCAGCGCAGACACAATCAAATCCTGGGCTTTCTTTTCTATAATTTCTTTTTTCTCGTTTTCTAAACGACGCAACTCGCGGCTGATGCTTTCTTTGTTTTCCAGTTCTATCTGTTTAAAAAGTTCTTCTTTGGCTTGGCCCTCGCTTAGATTAGCAATTCGTTCCAACTCTGTTATTTCCTTTTTCTTGATTGATTCAACTTCATCTTTAGCGATCTTAACCTGCCCTCTTTCTTTTTCGAGAACTTCTATTTTGGTTTCGGTTTCTTGAATTTTTTTCTCCAGACCTTCTTCTCTTTTTAAGAGAAGTTCCTCTATTTTGGTGAGTTGTGACTGCCGTTTGACGGTTTCATTTTTGGCCTCGGAAATTATTTCCTGGGCTTTTTGTTTGGCTTCTTCTTGTTTTTCTTTAACTTCGGCTCGGGCTTTTTCCACCATTTTACCAAGCCGTTCTTCCAAACTACCGGCTCGGCGCTTGGCGATATTCTGGCGAACCAGATAGCCGATGACTAAGCCCGCCGACAACACTAAAAACGCGCTGGGGTTCAAAAATTGTTCCATGATTTATAAAAGTTGTTGGACTGTTACCCAAAAATGATTCCATAAAATTTAAAGCTGTATTCTATAGCCTGTGCCAATTAATGATCCAGGCGGTAACTTCCTAAACCCAGTGATATTGTTTTAAAAGATAAAACTTTGTTTTGTCTGAGGCGTATTCTCCGAAAGGAGAATACTGTTAAAACAATATTACTGGGCTAAACTTAAAATTAAATACCAATAATAAATTTAGCACTATATAAGATATTCGTCAAAGCAGATATAATAAGAAGATGAAACCGGTGGTGTTGTTAATTTTAGACGGTTGGGGGTTTAGCGCTAAGACCAAAGGCAATGCTATTGCCAGCGCCGTTAAACCCAATTTTGATTTTCTGGAAAAAAACTTTCCCATGGTGTTGTTGCAGGCCTCGGGCGTGGCGGTGGGTTTGCCTTGGGGCGAGCCGGGCAATTCCGAAGTGGGCCACGCCGCCATGGGCACGGGGCAAATCTGGCGCCAGCCGTTCACCCGCATTACTCTCGCCATTCAAAATGGTTCATTCTTTCAAAATTCCGTTCTAAAAAAAGCGGCCGCGCATGCTAAAGAAAATAATTCTCGCTGGCACATCGCGGGCTTATTGGGCTCGGGCACGGTGCATTCTTATATTGATCATTTGTACGCTATGTTGGAAATGGCCAAAAACGAACACATTAAAGAGGTCTGGCTGCATTTGTTTAGCGACGGCCGCGACAGTCCGCCCAAAGAAAGCGCTATTATGATTCAAAATCTAATAGAGCGGCTAAACTGGCTGGGTATTGGCCAGATAGCCAGCGTCTGCGGCCGATTTTACGGCCTTAATCGAGATAAAAATTGGGACCGCACCCAGAAAGCTTATCAACTAATAACCGAAGGGGTTGGCGAGCCGACAATTGATTTTCCCGCTTCAATAAAAAAACAATATAGCCGAGGCGTTAGCGATGAATTTATAGAACCGATTGTTTTTCAAGAAAACAGCCAGACCCCGGGAACATTAAAAGATAATGATGTTTTAATTTTTTTTGATTTTCGCGAAGACAGCGTCCGCCAACTGACCGAATCGTTTGCTTTATCCGACTTTAACAACTTTCCAACTAAAAAACTGAAAAACTTGTTTGTGGCCACGCTAACCGAATACGAACCAAATCTTTCGGCCGAAGTAATTTTCCCAGCGCCGGAATTAAAATATTCACTGGCGCAAATTTTGTCGCGATCCGGTAAAAAACAATTCCGCATCGCCGAAACCGAAAAATACGCCCATATAACTTATTTTTTTAACGGCGGCGAAGAACAGCCCACCCCGGGTGAAACCAGAAAACTAATTCATTCCTTACCGTCAATCCGTTTTGACGCCACTCCCGAAATGAAAGTTGTGGAAATTGGCGAAGAACTAGTTAAAGCCGTAAAAAGCGGCGAGTATGATTTTTTGCTGGCTAATCTGGCCAACGCCGACATGCTGGGACATACCGGTAATTTTGAAGCCGCCGTTAAAGCCATTGAACTTATTGATGCCGCAATCAAACCGATAATTGAAGCGGTTTTGGAACAAGACGGCGCGTTAATAATAACCTCCGACCACGGCAACGCCGACCAAATGATCAACCTTCTAACCGGCGAAGTATACACCGAGCACACTGTTAACCCCGTACCGTGTTATTTAGTCATGAAGTCCTTGCAAAAAACGAGGCCCCGTAGTGAGCTTGGCTCTACTACCGGGGATGTAAGAGGTATTCTGCAAGAT
>CAYIPG010000039.1:0-3064 GCA_964365305.1 uncultured Candidatus Saccharibacteria bacterium | reverse complement strand
GCAAAAGCCAAATTGGGCGGCGGATCGGCCCATTCACGCAATTTTATCACGCCAAAATAAAGCCCCAGAACTATAAGACCAAAAAACAAGGTGTAAATTAGAATTTCGTATCTAATTTTCATATTTATATTTATTATATTTAAGATAGAAAGATTATAATACTATTTTCATATTTTATCAAATGGTATATAATTCTCAAAAATCATGAAAATAACCAAGGCCATTTTACCGGTAGCTGGCAAGGGTACTCGTGTGATGCCTTTAACCCTGCACCAACCCAAGGGCATGATTGCCGTAGCCGACAAACCCTTGGTGCATTATGTGATTGATGAACTTGTGGCCAGCGGCCTTACGGAAATAATTCTGGTGTTAGGGCCAGGCCAAGAGGTATTTAAAAATTATATCGCTTACTTGCAGCAAGACCACGCCTGGAAAAAAATAAAATTTAAATTCGCCTATCAAAAAAATCCCATTGGCGACGGCGACGCTGTCTATTCGGCCAAAAAATTTATTAAAAAGGGCGAGGCCTTTGTTGTTTCATTTTGCGACGATATTTTTGGCTCAAACAATCCCCCGACAAAAATAATGATCCATCATTTTATAAAAAAGAACGCGCCCACGATACTGCTAGAAAAAGTTGCCCTGGAATCCGTGAGCAAATATGGCGTTATAAAACCGGGAAATGAAAAAATTAAAAACTTTCATTCAATTATAGATCTAGTTGAAAAACCCGCGATCAAAGAGGCGCCGTCAAATCTGGCGATAGTTGGCCGATATATACTGCCCTACAAAATTTTCGCTCACATTAAAAAATTGTATCAAAATAAGAATGAAGAAATAAAACTGGCTCATGCTCTAAAGGGGTATATAGTTGGCGAGAAAAAAAATATCTGGGGCCTGGAAAACGGCCACTTGCGTTTTGACTGCGGCTCCAAAGAAGGGCTGATCCAAGCCCAGGCGCATTTCGCTTCCATTCACCCGTATTCCCAAAACAGCCGCCAAAAAATTTTGAAGTAAAAGTCGGGAGTGATAAAATAGAACTAATGATAACTGAGGATTTAAAAAACTTTCCCAAACAATTCTCGTGGGAACCTAAAATAGAAAATAGTGATAAGTTAGTTGCGGCTGATAATTTGGTGGTGTGCGGTATGGGTGGATCGCATTTGGCGGCTGATTTGATTAAAATCGCATTACCTCAACTGCCGCTCACAATTCATAGCGACTATGGTTTCCCCGTTTTACCCAAGCCCGGCTTAGGTATAATTAGTTCCCATTCGGGCAATACCGAAGAAGCGCTGGATGCTTTCAACACAGCTATGCGACAAAATATTCCCGTGGCTGTAATAACTTCGGGCGGAAAACTTTTGGAACTGGCCAAAGAACATGGCTTGCCTTTTATTCAGACCCCTGATTCAAAAATCCAGCCCCGTTTCGCGCTGGGTTATAGTTTGATGGCTTTGCTTAGAATGACGAATCAAAACGAAGCGCTGATGGAGATCACTCGTTTATCAAATTTACTAAACACATCTTCTGCTCAAAATAAAGGCCAAGAACTGGCGCAAAAACTCCACCATAAAATTCCGATTATTTACGCTTCCACCCCCAACACGGCTATGGCCTTAACTTGGAAAATAAAATTTAACGAAACCGCAAAAATTCCGGCGTTTTATAATGTATGGCCCGAATTAAACCACAACGAAATGAATGGTTTTGATACCAAAGAAAAAACAATGCCGCTGATGGAAAAATTTCACTTTTTGTTTCTGCAAGACCAAACCGATCATCCCCAGATTATAAAACGACTGGACGCGACCAAAAGATTATTAGAAAAACAGGAATTCAAGGTTGAAATTCTGCCGTTGGCGGGCGAATCGGTTTTTCATAAAATTTTCCAATCGTTGTTGGTAGCCGATTGGACTAGTTATTATTTGGCGGAATTTTACGGCGCCGATCCAGAACAAGTACCCTTGGTGGAAGAATTCAAAAAACTGATCGCTAATTAATTTTAGACCATTATTCATTTTTTCTATCTTACTAATCAGTGACGATCGTCAATAAATAGTAAGATAGAAATTATCATCTTAAACAAAAACATCCCGATGTGCTTCGGGGTGTTTTTTCTGCGCGAGCAATTTCAAATTACATCATTCCACCACCCTTGCCGCACTGCTTACAACTTTTGCCGTGGATAAAAAGCTCAATAACCGCCGAGGCGCCCACCAACACATAGATGAGCCGTGAAACGGAAGCGTCCATGCCGCCGAACCACTGGCTTATATCCCAACCCCAAACTCCCACCAGCAGCCAATTTAAGCCGCCGACAACCAGGAGAATAAAGGTTATCTTGTGTAGACCTTTCATATTTTATTATTTTTTGTCGATTTTCTACCCCGCACAAGCAATAAAATTACTTCCATACGAGGCCGAACCCAATAAACCGACCTTTTGTATATTATATCATAAAAAATCCTCACGGCTCGCTCACTACATTAGCTTTATTCACAGTCACCCCCAGGTCAATCAACAACTCATCGGTGCTGCTGCCATATCTTAATTTTATATTTGATAAATCCGAACCCGAAGTCGTGTTGGTAAAGCGTATTTGCTTCCAATCATTAACCGCCGGCGCCGTAGCCGAACCATCCCCATTAGTATCGCCGCCGGCATCATCAGCATCATCTTTGTAGGAAGTGATAATACCCTTGTTGTCTGCGGTGGCGATCCAGTTCAACACTCCATCTATCCTCAAGGCCTCGTTGGCTGAACTTTGGGGTTTTAGAATAACACCGGGGTTGATGGTCAAAGTTGTACCTAACGCCACAGTCGGTCTCGCCGTTCCGGTGGATTCTAAAACATACGGCAGCGTACTCCCCCAAGTCGTGTTAGCAGAAAAAACGGAATCAGCGCTAACAAAAATTCCGTTGATAGTGTTGGCAGTGGCGGTATTAGTCAGAATATTGGGCGAGGCGGAAGTGATCTTAATCGGCGCGTCTCCATTGTTCTGGAAGATGGAGTTCTGGATGGTCATACTGGTAAAGCCGGCGCCAGAGAGCATAAAGACGCT
>CAYIPG010000038.1:0-3586 GCA_964365305.1 uncultured Candidatus Saccharibacteria bacterium | reverse complement strand
TTGCCTTGGTAGGCCGTTACCCCACCAACTAGCTGATAGCCCGCAGGCTTCTCCCCAAGCGCCCCGCAATATGCGGGGCTTTACTCTTGCGAGACCATCGGGTATTAGCCCCGCTTTCGCGGGGTTATTCCCGTCTCGGGGGCAAATACCTACGTGTTACTAACCCGTTCGCCGCTATCCCCATATTTCTCTTGCGAGAAAAGTGGAGACCGCACGACTTGCATGTCTTATCCACACCGCCAGCGTTCATCCTGAGCTAGGATCAAACTCTCGTTTGTAACCCCGTGATGGCGTTAGCCATTTTACGAGGTCGTCCGAAATAAACTGCAAAAGAATAAATAGATTTAACTTTTCATTAAATTTTCAAAGGGCAAGTGCTAACCATTCTAATGCCTTAACAACTTGATGTCAATGTCTTAATTTTATTGTTCCCCTTATTCCCATTTTTCCCTTTCTGACCCTTTTTTATTTTAATTTTGATTGCCTCCACTCGGCAATTTTTTTATGATCGCCCGAAAGTAGAACTTTTGGCACACGGAATTTTTTACCCTTATATTCCAAAACCTCGGGGCGAGTATAGTGTGGATATTCCAACCCCCCGACTACGCTCGGAGCAACCCCTTTTTTCTTTTTTCCTCCCTTTTTGCCCCCTTTCACCCTTTTTTCCCTTTTGATCAGAAAATCCCAGTGCGACTCTTCCTGCAATGACTCTAAATTGATAGCGCCCGGAATCAATCGCGTCACCGCCGAAACAATGGCCATAGCCGGCACCTCGCCGTCGGTTAGCACATAAGGGCCGATGGAAATTTCCTCCGCCTTAAGAATTTTAACCACCCGCTCATCTATGCCTTCGTAACGACCGGTGATAAGAATTAGTTGATCAAATTTTTTAGACCAATCATACGCCATTTTTTGATTAAACTGCTTGCCCTTAGTCGAAAAGACAATAATTTTAGTTTTTTTGCTTGCCCTGAGCGAAGTCGAAGGGTTACTTTTTACTTTCAAGATAGAACCAACGGCTTTGATCACAGGTTCGACTTTGATCACCATCCCCGCCCCGCCGCCATAAGGCGAATCATCCACGGTTTTATGTTTATCATTAGTAAAATCCCGTAGGTTGTGGATGTGGATATCAACCAGTTTTTTTTCTTGAGCCCGTTTGATTATTGATTCGCTAAAATAGGAATCAAATATCTTGGGAAAAATTGTGATGATGTTAAATTTCATATTCTTTGAATATCCGCCCCGATATTTTTTAGACGGCCCTCTAAATCCTCATAACCCCTATCTATATGCTCCACACCCGAAATCACAGTTTGGCCTTTGGCTACTAGAGCGGCAATCACCATACTCATGCCCGAACGAATATCATAACTGGTTACTTCTTTGCCATAAAGCGGCGTCGGCCCGATTATTAAGGCGCGATGAGGATCCATAATCACGGCGTTGGCGCCCATTTTCATAAGTTCGCGAACATAACTTTGGCGGGCTTCATACATCCACTCATGCACGATCGTCGCTCCTTCGGCTTGCGTGGCCAAAACCGCGAAGGGCGGTAAATGGTCGCTCGCTAATTTGGGATAAAGTCCCGATTGCAACCGATGGGCTTTATAAGAAGAAGTCGGCGGAATAATTGCGATTGAATCGCTAGCAATATTAAAATTAACATTCATTTTTTTTAGTTGAAGCATAACTGAATCCAAAAATTCAAATTTAACCGGCGATAAAATTAGATTACTTTTTGTGGCCGCGGCCAAAACCGCGAAAGCGCTTATTTCCAATTCGTCGGGAATAATTTCGTGGGTTACTTTTTTAAGGCCATTTTTTGAACCGTTTATTTTTAAAGTGGTGGCGCCGATACCGCCAATAGAGACACCGGCTGAAACAAGAAAATCACAAAGATCCTGTACATGCGGTTCGGCCGCGGCCAAACGAATCTCCACGGCCTGATCCATGCCCGCGGCCAACAACAAAATATTTTCGGTGGCGGTAACCGAGGGCTCTTCCAAAATAATCGCGCCGCCTTTAAGTTGGTCTAATTTTAGACACAGGTTTTCACCTTTTCGGAGTTCAACTCCCAAACTGGAGAAGGCATTGATGTGAGTATCCAACGGTCTGGCGCCAATAATATCTCCACCGGGATAAGGCATTTCCACTTCTCCGAAACGAGCCAAAAGCGCGCCGGTAAAAAGTACGGAAGCCCGAAGTTTTCGAGCGCTGTCCGGCAGAGGTTTTGAGATCAAATTTTCGGTATTGATAATAAGTTCATTATCGCCAAACCAATTATAACTACCGCCTAAATGATCAATCACGCCCAACATGCTTTCCACATCTTTTATTTTAGGCACATTCTTAAGATGGGTCTCTTTAACTAAAACCGCTGCCGCGATTAACGGCAACACAGCATTTTTTGATCCGTTTATTTTTACTTTACCCTCTAAATGCTTGCCGCCCTCAATAATCAATTTAGACATAATAACTTTATATCATAGAGCCATCTTATAAACAAAATAATCCCTCGCTTACGCTTGGGATTATTTTGTTTTATAAACCGATCCTACAAACTGCCGACCACATCATCCACCGATCTGTCGGGTCTGGGAACATGGGTACTGCCGGCCGGTTCTTCTATCTTTAAGTTCACTCGAGCGCTGTTTTTGGCTCCCACCACGCGCAAGAGAGTTCTTAAGGCCCGGGCGGTAGCGCCCTGTTTGCCGATTACCACGCCCATATCGGCGGGATTAACCTTTAAGGTTAGGAGCACGCCCATTTCATCAACGGTGCGGACAGTGGCAACATCGTCGGGAACATTCACCAGCGATTTTACCACAAACTCCACGAATTCCTGGTCAACTTGTTTCATTTCTTTCTTCTTATTCTATGAATCTGAAAAACTGCGACCTTTTTTAATATGACTAAGTATAACTAGCCCCAAAATTTGAGTCAAATTTTTAATTTTAAGCTGCTACTTCCTCTTTGATTTCTGACCCTGTTGAAACTTCAGTTTTTTCTTCTGACTGTGATTCTACTATCTCGGCTGATACAATCGGTTCCGGTTCTGTTTTGACTTCTGGCTCGGTTGGCGCGGCTGATTCTTTCTTGGCCGAACCCTTCTTGGGTTTCCAGGTCTTAACTTTTCCGCCGCTTAAAATATTCATATCCACGAACATATTATGAAGCGTGGGCGAGACCTGCGCGCCCTGGCCAATCCAAAATTTAACTCGTTCCTCCTGAACTTTTTTCTCTTTGGAATGGGGATCATAAAAACCAAAAAGCTCCAGGGCTTTGCCTTGGGGTTTCCATTGTTTATCTTGCAGAACGATTCTGAAAGACGCTTTATTCTTTTTGCCGACTCGTTGTAATCTGATGACTAGCATATTCAAATGATAATTAAAAAAGCCATTCACTAAAATGACAGCTTTAAGATAGTATCAAAAGATAACTATTTGGTCAACTTCTTATGGACTAACTGAAGGTCGGTCCTTCAGTATACAACCAATCTTTAGTGAAATCCCGAAACGATTTGCCACTGCAAAAATACTCAGGAAAAGATTGATAATCAACAAGTTTATTTTCTAAACGAGAT
>CAYIPG010000037.1:0-3883 GCA_964365305.1 uncultured Candidatus Saccharibacteria bacterium | reverse complement strand
TAATTTTACCACCAAGGCCCAGGAGGCCTTTCAAAAAGCCCATTTTTTAGCCCAGGAACGGGGCAGTGAGCAAATAAACTCGCTCCATTTGTTGTTGGCGTTGATTCGGCAGGAAGACGGCTTGGTTTCCACTATCTTAAAAAAAATTGAGGTGGATGTGGGCAAGTTGGACGCATCTTTGGAACAGGAAATAAATAAAATGCCTCGGATTGTCGGCGGCGGCGTGGGTCAGATGTTTTTAGGCCAGGACTTAGCGTTAGTGATTGAACAAGCCCAAAAAGAAGCGGCTAATTTTAAGGATGAATATGTGTCCACCGAACATTTGCTGTTGGCGCTGGTGGCGGTAAATTCCCAAGCCCGCCAGATTTTGGAAAATGGCGGCGTTAAAACCGATGAGGTTCTAAAAGCGCTCAAAGAAATTCGCGGCGAGGGGCGAGTGACTTCTTCGGAACCGGAACAGACATATCAAGCCCTGGAAAAATACACTCGCAACTTAACCGAACTGGCTCGTCGGGAAAAATTGGATCCGGTTATTGGACGGGATTCAGAAATCAGAAGAGTGATGCAGGTCTTGTCGCGCCGCACTAAAAATAACCCGGTGTTAATTGGCGAGGCCGGCGTGGGCAAGACGGCTATCGCCGAGGGTTTGGCCCAAAGAATTGTTTCGGGCGATGTGCCGGAGGGCTTAATCAATAAAGAAATAATGGCTTTGGATATCGGTTCTCTAGTTGCTGGAACTAAGTTTAGGGGCGAATTTGAAGAACGGCTAAAAGCCATCTTAAAAGAGATAGATCGGGCCGAAGGTCGAATTGTTTTATTTATAGACGAATTGCACACTTTGGTGGGCGCGGGCGGCGCCGAAGGCGCCGTGGACGCTTCTAATTTGTTAAAACCGCCTTTGGCGCGGGGGGAATTGCACGCCATCGGCGCCACCACTCTAAAGGAATATCAAAAATATATAGAAAAAGACGCGGCCTTTGAACGCCGATTTCAGCCGATAATCGTGGCCGAGCCCTCAGAAGAAGACGCCATAGCGATTTTGCGGGGCATTAAAGAAAAATATGAAGTGCATCATGGCGTGCGCATTACCGACGCCGCCATTGTGACGGCGGTGGAATTGTCGCAACGCTATATCACCGAAAGATTTTTGCCCGATAAAGCGGTGGATTTGATTGATGAGGCCACTTCGGCTTTAAGAATGGAAATTGATTCCATGCCCGATGAACTGGACTCTATGTCACGGGAGTTGCGGCGGTTAGAAATAGAAAAAGAGGCCCTAAAAAAAGAAAAGGGCACCGGCGATAAACTCAAAAAAATAAAACAAATCTCGGCTAATCTTAAAGAAAGATATCAGGTCTTAGAGACCCAGTGGTTGGGCGAGAAAGAATTGATTACCAAGATGCGTCAGTCGCAAAAAGAAATAGAGCGGCTAAAAAGCGAGGCCGAAATAGCCGAGCGCGAGGGCAAATTGGAGCGCGTGGCCGAAATTCGTTACAGCGTGATTCCCAATTTGGAAAAAGCCATTGGTTCGGCTTCAGAAAAATTTTCTAAACTGGAAAAGACCCGCCGCTTGCTTAAAGAAGAAGTGGGCGAAGACGATATTGCGTCGGTGGTCAACCGCTGGACAGGCATTCCGGTGGCGCGGTTGTTGGAAGAAGAATCCAAAAAATTAACTCGCATGGAACCGGAGTTGTCAAAACGAATCGTGGGTCAGGACAAAGCCGTGGCGGCGGCGGCCAACGCTATCCGGCGGGCCCGCACCGGTTTGGGCGAAGAAACCCGCCCCATCGGCTCGTTTATGTTTTTGGGTCCAACCGGTGTGGGTAAAACCGAACTAGCGAAGGCCTTAGCCGAATTTATGTTTAACGACGAAAACGCCATGGTTCGGGTGGATATGTCGGAATATATGGAACGGCATTCCGTTAGCCGTTTGGTGGGTTCGCCGCCGGGCTATGTGGGTTACGAAGAAGGCGGGCAATTAACCGAACTAGTGCGGCGCAAACCCTACAGCGTGGTGTTGTTTGATGAAGTGGAAAAAGCTCATCCTGAGGTCTTTAATTTGATGTTGCAGGTGTTGGATGATGGCCGTTTAACCGATGCCAAAGGCCGAAAAGTCAATTTCAAAAATACCATCATTATTATGACTTCAAATTTAGGCACCGAGGTTATTAACGAATATCACGGCCTGGGTTTTTCCAACGCTAATAACGATGAATCCACCCGCAAACAAATCCAAACCCGCGAGACCGATGAAAAAATAATGGAATCATTGAAACGGCATTTCCGGCCGGAGTTTTTAAATCGTCTAGATGAGATTATAATTTTCAACAGTTTGAAAAAAACCGATATAGAAAAAATAGTGGAGTTGCAGTTGGACCGAGTCAAGGAACGGCTGGCCAAGAAAAACATTAAGATAAAGATCTCGCCGGAACTAAAAAGTCATTTGGCCCAGGTTGGTTTTGATCCGATCTACGGCGCCCGCCCGTTAAAACGAGTTATTCAAAGTTTGATTCTTAATCCTTTGGCCCAGAGGTTGCTTGAGCAACAATCGGCGCTGGGTTTGGAAGAGCGGTTATTCAAAGTGGATGTTAATCCAACCGGCGCGGTTTCTATAAAATAATTTAAATTATTGGTTAGGGTCATTCTTGAAAAACAACCCCGCCGCGTCCAACGCGGCGGGGTTTTCCACAAACAGATCTGTCCACAAGTTGTAGTCGCTCTTTTTTTATGGTATCTTTCAAAGGCAGTATTTTTGGCCCCCGTCAGACAACTTTGGCAAATTAAATTGGTTTTTGCGCTAGGTATATCCATGGTTTTTGAGTCAATAACACAAGATATATTCTCTTTATACCGCCTCCAATTTAATTATCAAGCAAAGCCAAAGTTGCTCTACGGGGTTTATCCACAACGGTCTAGTTGCAAGATATTTAGACATGATATAATAGCAAAAGATGTACCCTTTGTTTGCGGCGTCAGTATTCAGTATGTATAATGTTTGATTGTTTTTTGAAATAGGAGTATACTTGTTTTTATAATCGGCAGCGAGGGAGAAATAGAAAAATGTTTCTATTGCGACCGAGCGAACCGATTATACAGAGTATAAAAGGCGCTGACATAGCAAGCGTATTATGATTTTTTTCAAATCAATAATTTAGCGAGGCCATTAAAAGGGCTCTTTTGCCGTTTGTCTTTAACAAACACGCTTTTCTACGAATATACGAATAAATAAAGTAAATAGGGTCTTGGTCATCAGTCCTTAACTTGTTGGTTGAGTGTTCAAGAGGTTGCGGACTAATGGTTGAGACGACCGATCTTTGACAACTAAATAGATAGTTTGTAGGAAAGGTTCTTGAGATCAGTTTTTTGTCTGTAAATCAGAAAATCAATACATTTAATTTATTTCAGTTTCAAGGAGTTTAAAAGTCGGGTCGATACCAATAGGACTTGACTCCACTAGGTTTGTTTATTAGAGTGTCTATTACCTCGCCTTGGGTTATTCTAAGGCAAGATAATGGATTAGAAAAAAATATAAGTCAATTCGCGAAATTACAGAGTATATTCGGGGATTTTTAAAAAGATGCCCGAGCATTCTCTGGATAAAAAAGGAGAAAAACAAATGAGTTATTTAACTAGCAAACGCCGCGAGCTGGCTAAAAAGTTTATTTCTGCCGGTTTGGCAGTAACAACTTTTGCCTGGCTTGTCGGTGTTCCTTCTGCTGGCGCTGCCACGACTGCGGAGACGATTGCGCTTTTGTTAGCGCAAATTCAGTCATTGCAGGCGCAATTGGTGGCCTTGCAGGGTAGTTCTGGAGCGGCTACAGGCGCGGGCGCTTGTTCGTTTACCAGATCACTTTCGGTAGGTGTGCGTGGTGATGATGTTAAG
>CAYIPG010000036.1:0-3950 GCA_964365305.1 uncultured Candidatus Saccharibacteria bacterium | reverse complement strand
GTCGCCGACCGCCACGGAGACCAGAAACAGAATTTTTTATAGTCCCACCGAAACAATTATTACCGCTGGGCCAGAAAACAACGGTCTTATTCAAGATACTCATGTGGAATTTGTTTTGGATGGTTGGCAAATAGTTCCTTTTGAAAAAACAACTCGGTTTGATGTATGGTTGATGGGTTTTGATGGCGGTTGGAAAGAGGTCTCTAACCGGGTGGTTTATGATTTACCGCCGGGCCAAAAAACCTACACGCTATTAGCCCGAGCCAAAAATAGCCAGAACGAATACGACAACTCTGCGGCGGTCAGAACTTTTTCTACTAATGTTTCGCCCTATTTCAAAAAGTTATCCATCAGCAATGTTAATTATCGCGGCGACTATAACAAGCCGCAGAACGAAAAAATTGCCATATACAATAATTCCTCGGGCAAACAGGTGAATATCAGCGGTTGGAAAATAGTTACTAAACGATTTAATTTTTCTTTTGAAATACCCCGAGCCGCCAGTGTTTTTAATCCCAGGGATCTTTCGGCTAATGATCCGATTGTTTTGAGGCAGGGCAATTCGGTGGATATTTATGTGGGCAAAAGAAGCCCTCTCGGGGTCAATTTTGAGGAAAATTCTTGCACCTCTTTTTTTAGCGGCGCTTTTGAGGGTTATGATGCTTTATCGGGTTATGGCAGTTGTCCCGCGCCCGATCCGAGTTCTTACAACCAATATGGCGTGGATTGCCGCTCGTTTATCCGCGGGTTAAGTTCCTGCCGCGAGCCGCAACTTGCTTATTATCAGTTTATAAACGAACCGTCTTGCCGCGAATTTATAATCAAAAATTTTAATTATCAGTCCTGTGTGGAACGAGCCCGAAACAAAGCCGATTTTTATTCCGGCCGATGGAAGGTTTATTTAGCCCGCAACGAAGAAATTTTGGATGATCTTAACGACACGATTTATCTTTACGACGGCCAGGGTTTGTTGGTGGATAAATATAGCTACTAGAAGTTAGAGGGTAGAAAATAGAAAATCCAGTTAGAAGCTTCGCTTCTAACTGGATTGTTTTTAGGCAAACGAGCAATCTAGCTTTTCCAATCGAAATAAATCCAGTTGGTAGCCGGCTCTTTCCCGGACTTCCTGGGAATAACTATCAGGATCGTCTTCTATTTCTTTCAGACATCGTACCACTAAGTCACGATATTTCTCTGTATTAAAGATGTCCAGAATAAGCAGGATCCCGGCCATCCCGTCCAGGTACAAACCGTCGGGTTTCATTCCCGTTATCTCTTCGAAAGCCACTTCAATCGGATTGGATGCCACGAGCCACCTCCTTTTTTAAGAACTAATTAACCCACACACAAATTTTGCAAAATCACCTGCGGCAAAGCGCTTCGCCTATAAAGGTGTGTGCTATTCGCACACGCACTTTGCTCAAGTATTTTATATTAAACTATAAACTAGATGTTCACTAAATTAACGGCAAAATTTGTTAGGGGTTAATGTTTGTAGCTACTCTCCGCTAAAGCGGCTCGTAGACAAACATTAAATTGTTCGCCGCGGTCAAATTCGTTTTTGAACTTTTCGAAACTGGCCGAGGCGGGGGAAAAAAGAACATTTGTTTTTTGTTTTGATATTTTAGCGCTTTTTAGGGTAGAGCGCAATAGTTCATCAAGTTGCCGAAATAACCGCGGTTCTTTTTTGAAATATCTGATTTTGGTTAATTCCGCCAGCATTTTTGTGGTGGCCGAGCCGTCCAGCAAAAATAAATTTTCTTCGGCCACAAATCTTTTAACCACCTTGGCCCAGTCCTTATAATCCAGATTTTTATTGGTGCCGCCGGTCATTAATATCAAGGTCCGACCTTGGTTGCCGAATCTATTTAACGCGGCGATAGTGGCGTCGGGCGAAGTGGCAGTGGTGTCGTTGATTACGGTCAGCCGATTATTTTGATAAACTACTTCCTCTCGGAACTTTATTTGCGGTAAGGTCTTCATGGCTTTTTTAATCAAATCCCAACTCACGCCGGCGGTATGAGCGGCCAGCGCGGCGGTTTTTAAGTTTTGTAAATTATGTTCGCCGAATTTATTAGCGAAGTTTTTGTAAAAAATAACCAATTCTCGCTCCAGCAAGGAGCCACTTATTTCTAGAACACCAAGGTCTTCTCCTTGAAATCGCTCGAACTGGTTATTTTTTACGCTATTTTTCCCCAGGAATCTTGTCTGCCGGTAGGCAGGTCGCTCGGCAAGATATTTTTCTATGTTGTCACTAAATAAAATTTGAGATGCAGGTTTTTGGTTTATAAAAAATTTAGTCCACTTATTTTTCTTATTCAAAATCAAAAAATCATCGGTGGTCTGATTTTTAAATATATTGGCTTTGGCTAAAGCGTATTTTTTCAAGTTGGCATAGCGATTCAAATGGTCGGGATAGATGTTGGTGATGATGGCGATATGGGGTGCTATGCCTGATTTTGGCAGAAGTTCCAAGTGCCAAGATGATAATTCCACCACCACCGGGGTTTGGCCATCAAGTTTATCTAGCGCTTTTAACATGGGGTGATCGGATGAATTTCCCGTTAGAACGGCTTTCGGGAATTTTTGTTTAAGAAAATGATGGATCCAGTTGGCGGTGGTGGTTTTGCCGCGAGTGCCGGTTATGGCGATTATGGGATTTTTACAAAAGCGAAAAAACAAACTGGCCTCGTTTTCCAATCGCGCGCCGGCCTCGCGTGCGATTTTTAAGTAAGGACTTTCTTTAGGCACCGCCGGATTTACCACTACGATTTGATGCGCTCGGAAATCAGAATCCAAATGCTGGCCCAAAGTCATTTTAATCTTTTTTGCGGTACTACCCAACGCTTTTATAGAGTCGGCTAGATCAGTTCGCGATTTTAGATCGGTCGCCGTAACTTTAGCCCCATGTTTAACCAACCACTTGGCGGTGGCAATGCCGCCGCCCAATAAACCCAGGCCCATCACCAATATTTTTTTATCTTTTAGAAAATCTGTAGGTGTCATTTTCATATCATACCGATTCTTTAGTTTTTGACAAAATTATTTATTCAGTTAGAATAAAAAATTGTTGTCCCTCGCTTCAAAAACCACGAAGTCGGACTTCGTGGTTTTTAGTTATTCGTGGGTGGGTAAGGGGAATCGAACCCCCATCACCGCTGCCACAGAGCGGCGCTTTACCACTAAGCTATACCCACCATAAGCCTCCTCCGACCATTATTCAGGATATCAAGCGTATAGTATCAAAAAGATGATTATCCTTCCAGTTTTATAACAAGGGCGCCTTCGTTGGCTTTTTGATTAAGTTTTATTCCAACTTCCTGTCCGGTTTCGCCGGCAGTTATTTCTTTATGATCCATCTGGATGGAATCAACCGTTTGTTCAAATTCATTCTTGTTGCCTTCAACTTTTATTTTATCGCCAACTTTAAGCGCGCCCGACAATCTTACGATAGCCACGCCCAGTTTGTCGTAGTAATGGATTATTTTGCCGATGGGTTTCATAACTTTACAAAATACGAATTAATACAAATATACGAATTGAAAATGTTCGACCTTTAGACGAATGCTATAATTAAATGTGTATAATGTGCCCCTGGAGGGAATCGAACCCCCATCAAGACCTTAGAAGAGTCCTGTTCTATCCATTGAACTACAAGGGCGGTGATTATTGACCCGGCCCACTTGGGTTGTTATACTATTATCACTCTAAGCGTTATAGTGATAATAACAGGAAATAGTATAGCATTCTTAAACAAATCTTAGCATACTATGCCCCGTAGTAGAACTTTCGAAAAGCTTTCCTTTGGAAAGCTAAACAGAAAAATCGAAAGTTCACTAACAGGGCTATATTTTATAGCTATTCGTTTCACTCATAGATAAAATATGAATTTCGGTAATTTTACCACCAAGGCCCAGGAGGCCTTTCAAAAAGCCCATTTTTTAGCCCAG
>CAYIPG010000035.1:0-4049 GCA_964365305.1 uncultured Candidatus Saccharibacteria bacterium | reverse complement strand
TTCCCGCGGGCACTCAATCTGGCGCGATGTTTAAATTAAACGGCAAAGGCATGCCGTATTCCGCCACTCGCCGTGGCGATCATTTAGTTAGCATCAACATTCGCACCCCCAAAAAACTCTCATCAAAAGCGCAGAAAATCCTCAAAGAAATAGAAGGAGAACTTTAGTTTTGACATCAAATATCCAGTTGTCTTTTCCATTAAGTTTGTTAATATTGAAACATGAGTATTGTAATTGAGAAAAATATCCAAAGGGGCTTAACAGAAATTGCCAAAAGAATGGGTGTGGGCGAGAAAGAGTTAATTGATAGAGCGTTGCTTCTCTATTTGGAAAATGCCAAAAAACTTCTTGATCTAGAAAAGGAATTTTTAGCTTGGGATGCTTTGAGCGATGAAGCATTTTATCAACTTTCACAAAAATCGCCATCACGGTTATGAAAAAGGGCGAAGTTTGGATTGTCGAAGTTCCTGGTATAGATGGTCATGAACAGCGGGGATTGCGTCCCGCTATTTTTATTGCCGATACTAGAACAGCTGTTGTCATTATTATTCCTTGTACTTCCAATCTTCAGGCCTTAAGATTTCCTTTCACTCTGGCTATTGATCCATCTTCAACCAATGGTCTGGATATATCATCAGTTGCGTTGGTCTTGCAGTTGCGCGCGATTGATAAAAAGCGACTAGTAAAGAAAATAGGCAAAATAGACGCTAAGATTCTAAAAAATCTGGATTCAATGATTAAGCGTTTATTATCTTTGTGATAACCTAGCGCCTAGGTCCCTCGAAAGTTAAAAATCCCTATAAACACTAGCTTTTATGAGGTTTTTGTTGCGTGCTATTGACAAGAACATAGCACCATGCTATACTGGTATTGTTAAAATGTTCATTGTAAATTAACCGTCCCGAGCGGAAGCGAGGGGAAAAACCTGGCTGAATGTCTGTCTGAATGACTAAAAGAGTTTCGGAAGGTTCTCTAAAAAAACCTTCCACGCTTTTTATAGATTGTCATGAGTGAGGTTCAACTTCACTCACTGGTAGTTTACAAAAAGCGGATACGGAAAGTTCTAAAAAAATTAAATCAGGTTCAAGGTTTTTAACCCGACCGCCCAAGGCGGTCAAACAAAGGAGGTTCGTCATGTCAAAGATTCAGATCCTCGCAGCCGTGCTGTTGCTGGTCCTTGGTGTCGGGGAATGGCGACTGCACAAATTTGAGTCGCATACATCGGTTATGGTCGGGAAGTACGAGGTGGTGTATCTTTCTCGGTTCGGCGAGCAGAAATTTACGCCGGATTTCGAGAAGATCATCAATAATCCCGCCGTGGTTGAAGTGGCCTGGCGGGATGGCATCGGTACCCCCGGCGTCTGTGCCTGGACCGACTGGGTTCGGCCTTATGCCTTGGGGATTAAGTTCTCCCCGCGGTTTCTGCACAAAGGCACGATGTACAAATACTAACCCACGGGGTTGGCAAAGAGGGTTCTCGGAAAAACGAGAGCCCTCTTTTATTTTTGCTTCCATAAGTATTATCAAAAGCAAAAATATCCTGAGCGAAAGAATTGAGTCGAAGGATTACCTTAAAATTTACTAGCGGGGCTTTGTTGTTATATAATTATAATATCTATATGAATGCCATATTAAACAAACTCATTGACTGGTCGCGGGCAATTAACGGCCAGGTGGATAAATTTTTAACCGGAACGCAAAACACCGATGTGTGGTTTATCGGCGGATTTGTTTTGACTGGCCTTATTTTAGCCATGATATTCAAACGCCGGCGGATGGTTATGTTCGCCCTGGCCATTTATGTGGTCACGGCGTTGTATCAGGCCTTGCCGTTTGATTGGGGTTTGAAATTCGGCAATAATGTTTGGATTTTTTTGGCGGCGGTAATTGCGGTTTTTGTTATTTTGAAAATATCTTTTTCGGGCAGTTTTCAAGGCGCTGATTACACCGGCCGAATAAAGTCGTTTTTGTTTTCTTTTATTGTGGTGGGATTTTTAATTTCCAGCGCGCTTAATTTTGTGACCAACGCCGATATTTTAAATAACATTGAACTTGTTAACCGCCTGTTTTCGGGCGATACCAGCCGCGCCATTTGGGCCGTTCTGCCCTTGATTGGGTTTTTGATATTAAAGTAGTTTTATCTTTTGTCCGCCCTGCAGGAGTCGAACCTGCGACCATCTCCTTAAAAGGGAGCTGCTCTACCAACTGAGCTAAGGGCGGATTTATTGTTAAAAAATAATACCAGAAACAGAGAATAAAATCAAAGTTTTGCTATTTAATTTTATATGTTAAAATCAATTCGTCTAGTTTTTATGTTTTAATTTGTCTTAATTTAAGATGTATATTATTTATTTATTTTTGGCTATAATTTTGGGGTTGGTTTGGTCTTATTTTTATACCTTAAAGAAAAGAAAAAAATGAACAGCAGAAAAACAGCGAGTATTTTTTTGTTGGCGCTGGTTTTAGCCGGAGCTATTTTTTACGGCGGGTTTTCTTATGGCAAAAGCCAAATTCCTTCCATCTATGCCATTGATGGCGTGGGTAATAAAACCTTAGGCCAACCAGATGATATTGACTTCAGTTTATTTTGGGACGCTTGGAAAGTGGTTCAGGAAAAATTTGCCGATCGGGCCAAAATGGATAAAAAAGAAATGGTTTATGGCGCCATAGAAGGCATGGTTAAGTCGCTTAAAGATCCTTACACTACATTTTTTAAACCCCAGGAATCCAAGCAGTTTCAGGATGATGTTTCGGGTTCTTTTGGGGGCATCGGCGCCGAGATCGGTATCCGCAAAGAAATTCTTACGGTAATCTCGCCTTTAGAGGATTCTCCCGCCCAAAAAGCTGGTTTGCGCGCCGGCGATAAAATTTTAAAAATAAACGAGACCGTTACCAGTGATTTAAATTTAAACCAAGCCATCGGCATAATTCGCGGCCCCAAAGGCACCGCGGTAAAATTAGTTATTATTCATTTGAATGATGAAAAAGTCACCGAAATTTCCATAATTCGCGATGATATTAAAATTCCCACAGTAAAATGGGAACTTAAAAAAGATAAAGTGGCTTACATTCAACTATTTAATTTTGGCCAAACCGCGCCTGCGGCTTTCAGAAAAGCGATTTTAGAGGTCTTACGCAGCCCGGCCGATCGGATTGTTTTGGACTTAAGAAATAATCCCGGCGGTTATTTGGAGGTCTCGCAGGACTTGTTGGGCTGGTTTGTGGAGCCGGGAGAAACAGTGGCTATTGAGGATTTTGGCAACGGCGCTAAGAATAATGAATACAAGGCCGCCGGCAACGCGGTGTTAAAAAATGTGCCTATGGTGGCGCTTATGAACGAGGGCTCGGCTTCGGCTTCGGAAATTATGGCAGGCGCTTTGCGCGATATCCGCCATATCAAATTAATAGGCGCCAAGAGTTTCGGCAAGGGCTCGGTTCAGGAACTGGCCAATTTGCGCCAAGGCACCAGTTTGAAAGTTACCATCGCCAAATGGCTGACGCCTTCGGGAAAATCAATAATGAACGAGGGCTTGGAGCCGGATATTAAGGTGGAAATAACCAAGGATGATATTGAGAATCTTAAAGATCCCCAATTGGAAAGAGCGATGGAAGAAGTGTTAAAATTGTAATATGTCTATGAAAGTAATTTTATTAGCCGATGTTTCTAAATTGGGGCGAAAATCGGAAATAAAAACCGTCTCACCCGGTTACGCCAAAAATTATCTTTTCCCGCGGGGCTTAGCGGCGGTATTGACCTCCACGGCGGTTTTAGAACTAGAAATTCATAGCGAAGCCGCCAAAAAAGCGGCCGAAAAAGAATTATTGATGGCCGAAACTGTAGCCGGCAAACTGGACGGTTTGGAGATTGAAGTGCCTTTGAAGGTTTCTAAAGAGGGTATTGGTTACGCGGCGGTTTCAGCGACTAAAATAGCTGAAACATTAAATAAACTTGGTATTAAAATAAAATCAAATCAGATTAAAATAAGTTCGCCCCTAAAAAAAATAGGCGAATACACGGTAACTGTAATTCTCACGCACGGCCTTGAAGC
>CAYIPG010000034.1:0-4081 GCA_964365305.1 uncultured Candidatus Saccharibacteria bacterium | reverse complement strand
TCGAATTGCTAATAGCAATTCGAACCCATTGCAAATTAGGGTGTTGTTTTTGTTTGACCGTGGGGTTATAGTGACCGCGCAGTAAAACCCGCTTTACTCTGAAACCGGTAACTTTTTTACAAACTTTACAAAGCATATATCTTTACTAAATACGAATTTATACGAATATACGAACAGTTTTTTGTATGGTAAAATTACATTAACATAGAAACTTATATGGATCAAACTCTATTACTTGTATTCCAACTGGCGGTGTTGATTATGTCGGTGGTGATTCATGAGGTCTCGCATGGCTTAATGGCCAACCGCCTCGGTGATTCCACTGCCAAACAACAAGGCCGGTTGAATTTTAACCCGATAAACCATCTTGATTTTATGGGTTCGTTTTTAGTGCCGCTAATTTCCTATATAGGCGGGGGATTTATCTTTGGCTGGGCCAAGCCGGTGCCGTATAATCCTTATAATCTTAAAAACCAAAAATGGGGTCCGGCGCTGGTGGCCGCGGCGGGTCCAGCATCAAACTTTATTGTAGCTCTATTTTTTGGTTTGGCTATCAGGTTTGTTCCCATGAATTATTTCCCCGAGCCGGTTCTGTTCGCCTCATCCTTGATAGTGTATATCAATATACTTTTAGGTGTTTTTAATTTAGTGCCGATTCCGCCTCTGGACGGCTCCAAGATATTGGCGGCGGTTTTACCTTATCGTTATGAAAGAAAACTTTTGGAACTGGAACGCTGGGGCATGTTTTTGGTGATTATTTTTATCTTGTTTTTATTCCCTTTGATAGCCCCGATCATACCCATACTATTTCGCTTGATTACCGGCCTGCCTCTGTGGTTATAATGGCTGGTTGCCTGTCTAAAAATAGTGTGATAATATAGCATCGCTGCTGTGGAGGCAGTTTTTTATAATGCCGACAATCAATCAATTAATAAAAAGACCCAGAAAAACAACCAAGCGCAAATCTAGATCGCCGGCGCTGACTTTCGCGTTCAATGGCCTCAAAAATAAATATTCCTATTTTAATTCGCCGTTAAAACGGGGGGTGTGCGTGGCGGTTAAAACCATGACGCCCAAAAAACCGAACTCGGCTTTGCGGAAAATTGCCCGGGTGCGTTTGTCTAACGGCATGGAAGTTACGGCCTATATTCCCGGCATCGGCCATAATTTACAGGAACACTCGGTGGTGCTGATAAGGGGTGGGCGGGTTAAGGATTTACCAGGAGTTCGTTATCACATTGTGCGGGGTATTTTGGATACCGGCGGAGTGGAGGGTCGAAAACAGCAACGGTCCAAGTATGGAGCGAAGCGGCCGAAATAAAGTATCTCATATGATCAGCTTTCGCTCCTGCAAGGAGGGGCTTCTACATCCTCCCTCTCATAAAAAATTATTGAACCTCCTTGAAGTCGCTCAAACTGATCATATTTGATTTAAATAATGAGAAAAAAACGAAATATCAAGCGAGACATCAAGCCCGATTATAAATACGGCAGTGTTTTGGTTTCCCAGGTTATAAATAAAATAATGCATAGCGGCGAAAAAAGAGTGGCCGAAAGAATATTTTATTCGGCCTTGGAAAAAATTGAAAAAAAAGAAAAGAAACCGCCCTTGGAAATTTTTGAAACGGCCATAAAAAATCTTTCGCCCCAAATGGAAGTAAAGTCACGACGCATCGGCGGCGCCAACTATCAAGTGCCCCGAGAAGTAAGAGGCGAAAGAAAACTAACTTTGGCGATAAGGTGGCTCATTCAAGCCGCTCGGGCCGGTAAAGGCCGGCCAATTGCCTCCAAACTGGCCGAAGAGATATTTTTGGCTTCCAAAAACGAGGGTAACGCTATAAAAAAGAGAAACGACACTCATCGCATGGCCGAGGCCAACCGCGCCTTCGCCCATTTTTCATGGTAAGGGCTTTCTACATCATTTATAAATAAATAAAATTGGCATGGCTCGTGACTATCCTCTAGAAAAAACTCGAGATATTGGAATTGTGGCTCACATAGACGCCGGCAAAACCACCGTGACCGAGCGGGTTTTGTTTTACACTGGCGTTTCCCATAAAATCGGCGAAGTCCATGAAGGCGCGGCCATAATGGACTGGATGGAACAAGAACAGGAACGGGGTATTACCATAACCGCCGCGGCCACGACTTGTTTTTGGACTCCGACCGAAGATAAGACCAGTCCCAAATCCAAAGAAAAAGAGGTAAGAATAAATATAATTGACACGCCCGGCCATGTTGATTTTACGGTAGAGGTGGAACGGTCTTTAAGGGTTCTTGACGGCGCCGTGGTGGTTTTTGACGGTGTGGCCGGGGTGGAGCCGCAATCGGAAACGGTTTGGCGCCAAGCCGACAAATACAATGTGCCGCGAATGTGTTTTATCAATAAGCTGGATCGTACCGGCGCTTCTTTTGAAAAATCCTACGCTTCTATTTTAGAGCGGCTGACTTCGCGCGCGGTCCGGATTCAAATCCCTCTGGGCCAGGAAGAAAACATGGAGGGCGTTATTGATCTTCTAAAAATGAAAGCGTTTTATTTTGAAGGCGAGCATGGCGAAAAAATAATTGAAAGCGATATTCCGGATAATTTTAAGGAGGAGGCCAAAAAATATCACGCCGAAGCAGTGGAAAAAATAGTGGAGACCAACGACACGCTTATGGAAAGGTATCTGCAGGGCTCGGAGCCATCGTTATTAGAATTACGGCAAACTCTGCGTGTAGCTACTATTGGCGGTCAATTGGTTCCGGTGTTGTGCGGTTCGGCTTTAAAAAATAAAGGAGTTCAATTAATGTTGGACGGGGTTTTGTATTATTTGCCCAGTCCCGCCGATCTCTTGCCGGTAAAAGGAGTGAATCCTAAAAACGGCGCCGAAGAAAATCGTCCGGCCGCCGATGAAGCGCCTTTCTCGGCCTTGGCTTTTAAGGTGGCCAGTGATCCTTTTGTGGGCCAATTAACTTTTTTTAGGGTCTATTCCGGCCAGTTGGAGGCCGGTTCTTATGTGCTTAATGTTAATAAAAATCAAAAAGAAAGAATCGGGCGTATTTTGCGGATGCACGCCAATCATCGCGAGGAAGTTAAAGAAATTTTTGCCGGTGAAATCGGCGCGGCGGTGGGCTTAAAGTTCACCAGAACCGGCGATACTTTGTCCGACGAAGATAAGCCGATTTTGTTAGAACAGATTGTTTTTCCGGAGCCGGTTATTTCGGTGCGGATTGAACCCAAAACCAAGGCCGATCAAGAAAAAATGGGTTTTGCTTTGCATAAATTGGCCGACGAAGATCCGACCTTTAGAATCAAGGGCGATGAAGAAACCGGCGACACTTTAATTTCGGGCATGGGCGAATTGCATTTGGAAATTATTGTAGACCGAATGAAACGCGAATTTAAGGTGGGCGCTAATGTCGGTCGGCCGCAGGTGGCTTATAAAGAAACCATAAAAAATGAAGCCCAGGCCGAAGGAAAATATATTCGCCAATCGGGCGGCCGGGGCCAATATGGCCATGTCTGGTTGAGAGTTGAGCCCATGGAACGGGGCGCCGGTTTTGAATTTGAAAACGCTATTAAAGGCGGAATTATTCCGCAAGAATTTATTCCAGCGGTGGAAAAAGGCATTAAAGAGGCCTTGGATAAAGGCGTGGTGGCGGGCTATCCCATTGTGGATATGAAGGTAATTCTGTATGACGGTTCTTTTCACGAAGTTGATTCTTCCGAAATCGCTTTCAAAATTGCCGGCAGCACCGCTTTGCAGGAGGCCTCCCGAAGAGCCACGCCGATTTTGCTGGAGCCGATTATGAAAGTGGAAGTGATTGTTCCGGAAAAATTTTTGGGCGAAGTTACCGGAGATCTTTCTTCTAAGCGCGCCCGCATAGAAAAAATGTCGGCCCGTATCGGCACCAGCGGCGTGGGTGATTCCGCGCTTAAAGTTATTGACGCTAAAGCGCCTCTTTCCGAAATGTTCGGTTATTCCACCCAACTGCGGTCTTTAAGCGAGGGTCGCGCCACTTACACTATGGAGTTTGATCATTACAGCGAAGTTCCCCGCAATGTGGCCGAGGAAATAATTTCGGGTAGAAGAAAATA
>CAYIPG010000033.1:0-4424 GCA_964365305.1 uncultured Candidatus Saccharibacteria bacterium | reverse complement strand
AAAACATCGGCTCGAACCATATTTTAATTTTGGGGGAAGAAAATTTTTTAATCCTATGAATGAATTTCATAAAAACAAGGAATATTTTTCGAATGGCAATTTGACCGCTGAGAAAACTCGAGCAGAGCTTAATATGGGCTTGGCATTGCTCAACAAAATCAATGAGCCAATCGTTACTTTCTTTGGATCCCATAAAGTCACGCCAGAAAACGAGTTTTATCAGCAAGCTAGACATACAGCGTTTGAACTTGGTAAAAGAGGCTACGCCATCTTGAGTGGTGGTGGGCCGGGAATTATGCATGCGGCCAATTCCGGTGCTATGGAAGCCGGCGCTCCCTCTATTGGATTGAGAGCGGAACTTTTGGAAGAACAAGAAGTAACTGACAAAATTTTTACTCACGAACTTTCGTTTCATTTTCTTTTCACGCGTCGCTTCGTCATGTCCATAAAGAGCGAGGCGCTTGTTTTTTATCCAGGCGGCTACGGAACACTTAATGAACTTTTTGATTACGCTGTACATATGCAAACAAATATTATTGATACCGTTCCGATTATCTGTGTTAATAAAAAATATTGGCAAGGATTGTTTGATTGGCTTAAAGAAAGTCCGCTCAAGAAAGATTTTTTTATTGATGACACTAGAGCTATGAATTTGATGCATTTTGTTGATGATTTTTCTGATATTATGAGTCTGTTAGAAGAAAGTCGCCAAAGAAAAACTTGAAATTGTCAGCGGTGCGGCTCCGCCGCCTTTCCGAATTTTCGCGGGGGGATTTCCTCGCCGCCGCAGGCGGCGAAATGCGTTCGGACTAATTCAAGAATACTGCACCATATATGAAACAATAACCAAGAATAACTTTGTCTGGCAAAACAATTGCCTCTTTTTTATTGTTTAATAACTAACGCATGACTAATTTACCCAACCATATCGCCGTCATCCCCGACGGCAATCGCCGCTGGGCCAGGGCTAAGGGCTTGTTGCCCTGGATCGGCCACGAACACGGCGCCCGGGCCTTAAAACAAATAACCAAAGATATTTTCGCCCAAGGTATAAGATATTTTACTTTCTGGGCTTCGTCCGAAGACAATATTAAAAAAAGAGATCCGCTGGAAGTGGCTTTTTATTTTAAGCTGGTTAAAAAGGCCTTTTCTGATTTTGAAAAAGATAATTACGCTCATGAAAATCAAATTAGGGTGGATTTTTTGGGTTCTTGGGAAAAGATGTTTCCCCAGGATGTAAAAGAAGTTCTTTATCGCGTGAAAGAAAAAACCAAAAACTACGGCCGGTATTTTTTGACTTTTCTTTTGGCTTACGACGGCCGAAATGAAATGTTAAAAGCGCTAGAAAAAATTTCTAAAGATAATCCCGTTACCGAAATCACGCCCGAAATACTTAAAAACAATCTGCTGACCAAAAACCTGCCGCCGGTGGATTTAGTGGTTAGAACCGGCGGCGAGCCGCATTGGAGCGCCGGTTTTATGATGTGGGATGTGGCCGACAGCCAACTCTATTTTACTCCCACCCTTTGGCCTGATTTCAACAAAACAGAATTGGACAAAGCCCTGGCCAACTACACCGCCACCACCCGCCGCCTCGGGGCTTGACCTATTTTAATTTATCTATAACTCTCAAAACCTTATCGCCTTTTTCTTCCGATTCGTCTATTTTGAATATAATTTTAGGCACGGGGCGCATTCGTAAACCGCGATTTAAGCGTTGTTGAAATTCGTAGATATTTTTTTTAATTTCTTTCAAAACCTCTTCTGATTTTTCAAAAGGGAAAACAGTTATCGCGATAGCGCAATCCTGGCCATTGGCCGAAGTGATCACACTGGAAACCGTCACCAGCACATCAACATCTAACTCTTCTTTTAAGAGTTTGCCTATAAAACGGTGGATCAGTTCGTTTATTTTTTCTAAGCGCCGCGATTCCATATTTATAACTCGGGATATTTTTTTTCTTCTTCAAAGGCCATCAAAGTATCCCCTATTTTAATTTCGGCCGGCCCTTCAAATAAAACCCCGGCTTCATTGCCCATAGCAACTTCGTCTTGCGTCTCTTTCTGTTTTTGCAAACCCACGATTTTCCCCAAACCCACACTGACTCCGTTTCTTAACACATCCGCCTTCAAACCTTTTTTTAACCTGCCCGAAACAATCTTGCCGCCCACCACCATTCTTGGTTTTTCGGTCTTAAAAACAGCCAGGATTTCTATTTTCCCTATTTCGTTTCTGATTACTTCCGGATCCAAAAGTTCCACCATGGCTTTTCTAACCTCCTCCACAAAATTATAAATAATATCAAATGTTTTTACGACAACGCCTTTCTGATCGGCATAACTTAAAACATCTTTGCCAACCTTAACCTTAAAACCGAAAATTTTAGCGCCGGTGGTTTCGGCTTGCTTGATATCGGCTTGAACAATATCCCCTACTTCGCATTTTAAAAGTTTTAACCCGATCTTCTCCGATTTAATACTTTTAAGCACCATCAATAAGGCCTCCAGATAGCCCCGGGCCGATGTTTTGATTATTACAGGCATTATCTTGGGTTGCCCGGCTGGTTCCAGTTTTAGGCCAGTCAAAAATTCAGCATGTTTTTGAGCGTGTTCCTGGGCCAAAACCTCGACATTTTCTCCCGAAGCCGCCACCAAAAATTCCTCACCCACCATAGGTAAATCAGATAGCCCCAACACCATCACTGGCTTAGACGGCCGGGCTTCGTCTATCGCTTGGGCTGAATCATCTTCCAACGCCTTAATACTGCCAAAAACATTGCCACACACCACCGCATCGCCTTTTTTTAAAACACCATCGGTTACAATAACTGTGGCCGTGCCGCCGCGGCGTGAATCCGAGTGCGATTCAATAACATAACCCCGTCCTTTTGATTGTGGGTTATATTTTAATTCTTCAATTTCAGCCACTAATAATATCAATTCCAAAAGTTCATCCAAACCCTCTTTATTTTTGGCCGAGACCAGCGCCACAGGAACCTTGCCACCCCATTCTTCTATCAACACACCGGCGTCCGAAAGATCTTTTTTAACTTTATCCAAAACCGCGCCGGGCTTGTCAATTTTATTTATAACAGCAATGAAAGGTATTTTTGAATCCAAAATATGTTGGATGGCCTCTTGGGTTTGGGGTTTAACGCCGTCGTCGGCCGCCACCACCAGCAACGCCACATCGGCAATTTTAACCCCATGAGAACGCATGGCAAAAAAGGCCTCATGGCCGGGCGTGTCTATAAAAGTAATTTTCTTATCATTATGAATGACCTCGTAGGCGCCGATACTTTGAGTAATTCCGCCCGCTTCTTTGCCCACCACATTGGTGGCTCTAATAGCGTCTAGCAGCGTTGTTTTACCATGATCCACATGCCCCATAACCACCACCACCGGCGGCCGCTCCACTAAACTCAAAGTCCTCTCGCTATTTTGCGGGATTGAAGTTAACACGCTTAGATTGTTTGAAAGTGAGTTCCCCATGGTTATTGGCGTATAAAAACCCGCCTTTTTACAGGCAGATTTATTAGCGGTTTAATTTTACCACAACTATATAATTTTGGCTATGCTGCGGTAGAAAAATATTTTCTGACTTTGCTGTCCAAGTCCCCGGCGCTCATAAAAACGATTACGGAATTTGTATCAAGATCTGACTTTAGTAAAAATAAAATCTTTTTAAAATTTTCGGCGTACACTATATTTGATTTATTGATTGCTTTTGCCAAATCAGCTGACGATTTCCCTTCAGAGTCCCTGCCTTTAACCTTGTATAGCGGATATAAAACTGTTTTGTCGGCCAAATTAAACGCGGTTAAAAATTCTTTGAACAGACGATTTAGACGATCTTGTTGATGCGGTTGAAAAACGCAGATAATTTTCTTTTTGGGATATTTTTCTTTTAACGCCTGCAATGTGGCTTTTATTTCGGTGGGATGGTGGGCATAGTCGGAATAGATAATAGTTGGTAGTTTGTAGTTAGTAGTTAGTAACTCAAGACGGCGCCAAGCGCCATGATAATTACGAAAAACTTTATCTGCCGCAACCCTTTTGACTCCGAGTAACTTGACGGCTTGCCATGCCGCTTCGGCGTTAAACTGATTATGAATTCCCGGAATTAAAAGTTTATGCTTGCCCTTGCTATACCAAATGATTTTAGGTTTTAGGATTTGGGGTTTAGGGTCTAGGATTTTTTTAATATTTTTGTCCTCTCTATTGGCCACAATATAACCATCAGCCGAGATATTGCCAAAAAACTTTTTAAATCCGGCCAAGACACCTACTAGATTTTTATAGATATCCAAATGCTCTTTATCTATATTTGTGACCACTGCGATTTTTGGAAAATAATTATAGAACGACCTGGCGTATTCATCCGCCTCCAAAACCAAATATTGGCTTTGGCCCAAACGAAAATT
>CAYIPG010000032.1:0-4611 GCA_964365305.1 uncultured Candidatus Saccharibacteria bacterium | reverse complement strand
ATATTCGCAAATATCTCGGTTCCCCGCCTTGGCATGAACTGGTGGCCTTGCTTGAGAAGATGGACATAGAAGGTCTGATCAAAAAAGAGGAAAGGAGAGTTGAGGGCAGCAGATTGGCTACTTTCTATATGATCGGCAGTAGATCATTTCAAACAGCAACTGCTGGCACACAAGTGACTTTCCAAAAGGGAGAAGGAAGTCATGACCACGGATAAATCAGCCGACCTAATAAAAGGTCGCGATTAAAAAGGGCGTTTGTAAAATAAACAAGCGCCCTTTATTATTGCTAAATTGGTGATGGAATGTTGATAGTGCTATAATATATTTATCATGCGCCCAGAGTCCAAATACAATTTACCCGCTTCCAAACTACCCGAACACAAACACGATTCTAAAAGCGACTTTAGAGAAAGTTTTCATTGGCGGATTTTTAGAATAATGGCCGAATTTGTGGATGGCTTTCAATTCTTGTTTGATTTTAAAAAAACAGTAACTTTCTTTGGATCGGCCCGTTTCCAACCCGAAAACCAGTGGTATAAAGAAGCGCAGGAATTAGGGCGACGACTAGCCAACGACGGTTTTGCCATAATCACCGGCGGCGGGCCGGGCATTATGGAAGCCGGCAACAAAGGCGCGACCGAAGCCAACGGCGAATCGGTTGGTATCAACATTCAACTGGCCCAAGAACAACGCATTAATCCATATGTTAAAAAAAGCATCGGCCTGCATTATTTTTTCACCCGAAAAGTCATGCTTTCTTATTCGGCCTGGGCGTATGTTTTTTTCCCGGGCGGTTTTGGCACTTTAGACGAATTTTTTGAACTGATAACTTTGGTTCAAACCAAAAAAATTAATACCCATATTCCAATCGTTTTGGTGGGTAAGGACTATTGGTCGGGTTTGTTAAATTGGATTGATGAGGCCGTTCATCAAAAATACAGCGGGATTGATAAGGAGGATATGCAAATTTATACTCTGGTGGACACTGTCGCCGAGGCCTATGAGATTGTTAGAAAGTCCAAACAGCGGGTGGAGTTTTAAATGGTGCGCGCTCAAGGGATCGAACCTTGGACCTACTCGGTTTATCCAGCACAAAGTGGACGATGCAGGACTCGAACCTGCGACCTACTCGGTGTAAACGAGTCGCTCTAACCAACTGAGCTAATCGTCCACCTTGTGCTGGATGTAAACGGACAAATTACATGTTATGTAATTTGTCCTCTGCCACTGAGCTAATCGCCCAACAAAACAATTTATAACACGCCGGCGGGGTTAAATAAACTCTTGTTTTATAAATGTTAGATGATATGATCTAAATATGAACTATAAATCCACCGTGGTTATCAATAAAGAAGGTAGATGGTTTGTAGCCCGCTCCATAGAGTTGGGTGTGGTTAGCCAAGGAAAAACTGTAGAAACAGCCAAGAAAAACCTGCAAGAAGCTATAGAACTTTATTTGGAGGATTTACCCAAAAATAAATACTTTCTAACTAAAGAATCTCCCCTAATTACTTCAATAGAAGTCGTTCGTGGCTAAAACATTTTCTGGAAAAGAAATGGTAAAAATTCTAAACAGAAATTTTGGATTTTTCTTTGTTTCCCAAAAAGGCAGCCATGTTAAATTAAGAAAGAAAACTATTAGCAAAACAATAACTACAATTGTCCCAATGCATAAAGAACTATCCCATGGAACACTTTTGGGAATTTTAGAACTAGCCGAAATAAACGAACAAGATTTTAGAAAAGCCGCCTAAATACTTACTTAAAGAATATATCATATTTTGGCTCAATTTAAAAACCCCTCCGGTACAATACCGAGAGGGGTTTTGTAAAATATGGTTGAGTTCTATTCGCCCATTTCGTCACCACTTATTTTTTATAATAATCCCTTAACAGTTCATCGGGACTTACTTGTCGCATTGCAGGGGTTTTTGGTGGATGAACTATCACCTCTTTTTTAGTAATCAAACTCTCAATAGTATCAAATTTAGAGATATCTGCATTTTTAAATTCCTCCACTTCATCAATTTTTTGATATATCTCGTGAACTATTTTTGCCGGAATTGCGAGCGTTAAAGAAGTATTATCTTCAAAAATCAATATGCCCGATTTTCCAGAAAGTGTTTTTGGTTCTACAATTCCGGCATATTCTATCCCAATTACTTCACCAGTCGAAGGATTAAAAACCGGTGAACCACTTGACCCGCCTTGTGTCATTATATTAAGAAGTATGGCGTGGGGATTATCGCAAGAAAAAGGCAGTATTGCACTAATAATTCCTGACTGAAGCGTTGGTGTTAATTGGTGTAGCCACCCCGGGGCTCTCAAAGTATCTGTGCCCATCGGAAAACCAGATAACATTACTTCATCGCCTTCCTCTAAATTTAATTTTCCAGCAATTTTGAGGGCTGGTAAATCTTTTATATGAACATGGATAAATCCTAAGTCAGGAATATCTGATCCATAGTTATAACCTTCTACTGGTTTTTCTCTTTTTAAAATCCCGACTCCTTTTACATCAAGTGGAATTGGCATCATTCCTTTATCGGGAATCCAATGGAAATATAAAATAATAATGGGCCAATCTTCCGGTCCCATACTTTTAAGCCGCGGCAGTTTTTTAATCGCATTAATAACATGATCGTTAGTAAGAATTATTCCATCGGATCTTGCTATAAATCCTGTGCCAATAATATCCGGCAACTCTGGATTTTTTGACACTCTCGAAGCTATCGCAACTATTGAGGGTTTTAATCCCGGATAGATTTTAGAAAATTTTTCCATATTTAATCTTTCTTCTTTTCCCAGAATTTTCTAATTTTTTTGAAGTGGCCAATTCTTTCTGTAATTTTACCCATTTCTTTTGGATAAAATTCTAAGAGCGTATCGCACAATTCCAACATCCACCTCCTCCTGCTATTTTTTGGAGTAAGATTTACCACATTTGCGTTAGCGATTTGAATCTGCCCCCAACCGAGCGCACCTATTGTCAAACAATTCCAGTCAAAAAATTCTATCGGGGCAAAAGTAACATGCTTAATAACGGCTTTTGTGCCTTCAATTTGGTAATCAATTTTCAAAATGGAAAAATAATTTACATCTTCCTCATAAAATCTTGATAATCGCTCAACAGAAGTCAAGTTTGGCATGTTAAACTTCGTATCTAATCTATGTGTTTTTACATCAACTACATAATAAAAGCCGTCTTTGTCGGTAAAGGCAAGGTCGGCCATTGCGCGACGCGCAAATGATGATGAATATTCGCTTATTAAATTACCAAGTATCTTTCCAAAATTTTCTACGATAATATTTTCGATAGCGTCGCCAACCGCGCGAGGACTGTTTTGTGTTCTAGTAGAAAGAAAATCTTTTTGATTATTCAAAAAGGTCTTAATTTTCCCAGCAATTGTTTTATACTTATCTGTGTAAAAAATTGAACTCTTTTTTGTCATAATAGTTTGTTATTATTTTCTAGTGACTCGACTTTATTTTTCTTTCCATTCATTTGCTTGTTAAGTGTATTGCGTTCCCAAAAAACACCATCGGAATATCCTTGTATATTACTTACATTATCTGCTGTTTCTAATCTCTTTTCAGCAAGACAACAATAATACTCATCAATTTCTATACCAACATACCGACGACCGAGTTTTTTAGCAATAACCGAAGTTGTACCCGAACCAAGAAACGGATCAAAAACAATATCATTGGGCTTTGAACTGGCCAAAATAACCTTGGCGACTAGTTTTTCAGGTTTTTGTGTTGGGTGATTGGTGTTTTCAGGCATTGACCAAAAAGGAATTGTAACATCGGTCCAAACATTTGACGGGTAAGTAATTCTATATTTCCCAGCGTCACTATCTTTCCAATCTTTCGGTTTTCCGTTTTCGTCTTTGTATGGTGCTATAACTTTACGCTTCATTTTTACGGCATCCACATTAAAATGATATTCATTGGAAAGTGTGCAAAACCAAATATCCTCGGAACAATTTTTCCAATTTCTTTTTGCGCCGCGTCCTTTCTCTCGTTCAAAAGTTATGCGATTTTGTATCTTAAAGTATTTTTTCGCTACATTAAAAATTGCTCCTGAAGATTTCCAATCCCCGCAAATATAGATAGAAGCGGTTGGTTTTAGTATTCTGATGAGTTTTGACACCCAAGAATCGAGCCATTGTTCGTACTTTTCTGACTCCATTTCTTTGAATGAGGTGAGGTTGAATGTCTTGTTTAGATTGTACGGAGGGTCAACAAAAACAAGATCAACAAAGCTATCAGGCAAGTGTCCTAACGCTTCAAAAATATCTTGATGTATTG
Organism: uncultured Candidatus Saccharibacteria bacterium; assembly: GCA_964365305.1. Classification (GTDB taxonomy): domain Bacteria; phylum Patescibacteriota; class Minisyncoccia; order JACQLN01; family JACQLN01; genus CAYIPG01. The sequence continues at coordinate 297 of CAYIPG010000032.1, read as the reverse complement.
TCTTGTTTTCAATCTCTTCAAGTGAAGTAGGTTTGTTTATTCTTATCAGCCGTTTTTTAAAATTAGAAACATCGCTGTCATTTAATGTGATAGTTCTATTTCTTGGCGCTCGTTTTTTTAACATTTTATCCTTCATGAGTTTCTTGTTGGTGGGCACCATAGGACTCGAACCTATAACCTTCTCGGTGTAAACGAGACGCTCTGCCATTGAGCTAGGTGCCCAAAAACTATTCAAAGAATATCATATCTTAACTCAATTTAAAAACCCCTCCGGTACAATACCGAGAGGGGTTTTGT
>CAYIPG010000031.1:0-4653 GCA_964365305.1 uncultured Candidatus Saccharibacteria bacterium | reverse complement strand
CGCAAAATATTGTTTATTTCTTTAACATCGGTTTTGCGGCTGGCAATAAAAGTTAGATCGGCTAAAGAACCGGTGATAACCGGCACACGCAGAGCCACGGCCTCAAAAATATCTTTGAGCCAGGGTTGTGAAAATATAACCGCATCAGCCGCGCCGGTATGCGAAGGCACAATATTTTGCGCGGCCGCCCGACCCCGCAAAAAATCCTGACCGCCGGGGCCATCCACCAATCCTTGACTAGCTGTGTAACCATGAACGGTGTTTAACATGGCTTTTCTGATGCCGGGGTTAATCTGCAAGATACTTAAAATCGGCACAACAGCGTTGGTGGTGCAGGAAGCGTCGGAAGTAATCCGACTTAATTGATGGGTTAGTTTGTCGTTATTAGAACCCGGCAAAACATGTTCCACTTCGGCGCCGGCCGGAGCGGTTATCACCACTCTTTTGGCGCCCGCGTCCAAATGTAATTTGGCCTTTTGAAAAGAAGTAAAAGCCCCAGTGGATTCCACCACCACATCTATATTTAAATCCCGCCACGGCAGTTTAGCCGGATCTTTTTCGGCATAAACAAAAATATTATGGCTGTCTATAACCAACTGACCATTGCGAACCTCCACCGTTTTTTCGTACCAACCATAAACCGTATCGTGCTTTAACAAATAGGCCAAATTATTAATGTCACCCAGATCATTTAGGGCGACAATTTCAATATCGGCTTGGCCAAAGGCCTGCCGAAAGAATGTACGACCAATACGCCCGAATCCATTTATAGCAACTCTCATATTTAAAACAAGCTAGGCCAACTTGCCCCGCACCGTGCTTTGCTCTGGTGCGGGGTTCTGCCAAAGCCATTAATTGCTATTCTCATTAATTTGCTTTAGACGATTGATAAGTTCGGCTCTTAGAACTTCCACATCTTCATCGTCGCTTATCAAACCATCGCGAGAAAATTCGTCTATAACTTCATCGGCCACATCAGGTATTAATTCAATCGAAAACTCGCCTTGCGTTTGCATACGAATTTTAGCGGCGCTCACAAGTTCATTTATAAGATCTTCCATATCTTTTTATTATATCACTTAATGGTTGCGGTTGAGGTAATCAACAACCGATAACAGCGCCGCCACGCCCTGCCCGGCCGCGATTACGATTTGCTTGTAGGGAATATTGGTCACATCGCCGGCGGCGTAAAGCCCGGGCATATTCGTTTCGCCTCGCATATTTACTTTTATCTGTTTGACTTCGTCTAATTCTATTCCCGGAATAAAACCGCTGTTGGGAATTTGGCCGATGTGAACAAAAATTCCTTTAACATTTAACTTGTGCATTTGATCCGATTTATCTTGATACTCCAAAGCGTTCACAAAATTATCGCCCAAGATATTTTGCGTTTTGGCCTCGTAAATTATTTCTACTTTAGAGTTTTTCGAAACCTTGTCTATCAGAACTTTCTCGCCCTTAAAATAAGCGTTTTTATTGATTACATAAACACAACTTGCAATATCGGCCAGCATTATAGCCGACTCCAGCGCCGAATTGCCGCCGCCCACCACGGCCACTGCTTGGCCGCCAAACAGCGGGCCATCGCACACGGTGCAATAAGAAACGCCTTTGTTTTTAAATTCCTTTTCTCCCGGAATAGTTAGCTGGCGCGGATGAACTCCAGTGGCCACCAAAACGGTTTTGGCTTTTTCTTCAAAGACCGACCCGCCGCTGTTTTTACCCGAGACCACAAAAATATTTCCTTCTTTCCCGCCTGCCGGACGGGCAGGTTTAATATCGCCAACCCACTTGTCTGATTCTATAACCACCTTATTGGCTTCGGCGTGCTTTCTAAATTGATCCGCCAAATCAATGCCGTTGGTATGAATTACGCCCGGCCAGTTTTCTATTTCGCCCGAAGTGGCCACTTCGCCGCCAATATCGGCGGTTATAATTTTAAAATTCAAACGCCGCCGGGCGGCGTAAATTGACGCCGAAATTCCGGCCGCCGAAGCGCCGATTATTATCAAATCGTACATATACTACTTTAGACCTAAAAGTTCTTTTATCTTTGATTTATCAAAACCAACCACAATCTTGCCGTCTATATCCGTTACCGGCACACCCAGTTGGCCGGTTTTGTCTATCATCTCTTGGCGAGCGGCGGCATCGGCAAAAACATCGCGCTCCTGGAAAGCAATATTGTTCTCCTTAAAAAATTCTTTCTCGGCGTGGCAATACGCGCAAGTGGGCGTGGTATAAATTTTTACGATCATAAAAATATTATAAGCTGTATAAGACCGATAAGTCCAATCAATTATTTAAATACTTGGCCTTGGCGAGGTTATGTTCTTCCAATGTCTTAGAAAAAATAGTAGCGCCATCGCGGGAGCGGGATAAATAATAAAGATAATCGCTCTCCACCGGGTAAGCCGCGGCTCGAATAGAGGTTAAGCCGGGATTAGAAATAGGTGTTGGCGGTAAACCCTTATATTGGTAAGTATTGTAGGGCGAATTAAAGGCGGTGGTGTCGGATCGCTTGATCGGCCGGCCGAGTCCATAGACCAACGAAGCGTCCACCTGCAAAGGCATACCCAACCGCAAGCGTTTCCACAAAACACCGGCGGCTACAAGCATATCGACTGGCGGAACTTCTTCTTCTAAAATAGAAGCCATTTTTAAAATATCATAAAAGTTTCGTCCGTTTAGAACTTCTCTGGTTTTAAATTCCGATGTTTTTGAATCAAAGTTTTTAAGAATTCTTTCCAAAATTTCTGTGTTGGTGGCGGCTTTATTAAAGCGATAAGTATCGGGGAAAATAAAACCTTCCAGAGTATTATATTTTCTATCCACCGCCATCAGCCCGGAAAACTTTCCCGAAAGCGAACTGGCTTTTATATTGTTTAAATTTATCCGGCCGGCTTCCGATTTTATTAACTCGCTAATTTGGGCCAGATTAAGACCCTCGGGAATAGCCAACACCATTTCGTCGGAACCCAACACCACCTCGCCTTTTTTAATTTTATTGATGATTTTATTCAAAGCGCTACCCGACTCAAAAACATATTCCCCGGCTTTCAAATGCGTTGCGGCGCCTTTGGCCAAAACCAAAGTTGAAAAAACCAGCCGGTCTTTTATTAAACCGGCGCTTTTTAGATTTTGGGCTATCACCAAAAAATTATCGCCGCGCTTAATAACAAACCGCTGTGATTGCAACGCCGAAAACTGCGCCGATAAAATTTGGTAAGTAAAATAAAAAAGAGCGAGAATAAAAATTATCAATCCCGCCTGCAATTTACTTAAAAACGGCTTGTTAAATATCTTCATTGACTGGCGCGGGCTGAGGGAATCGAACCCCCGTTGTCGGTTTTGGAGACCGATGTTTTACCACTAAACTAAGCCCGCTCTGTTAGACACCGAGTGTCTAACATTTTTATTTGGCCTCTTTATGAACCGTCTGCTTACGGCACCAATTACAAAGCTTCTTCAATTCTATTTTGCGCGTGACCTTTTTTTTATTTTTGCTGGTCCAGTAATTTGTTCTCTTGCAAACAGAACAGTTAAGTTTGATTAGATTATCTTGTGACATAAATTTAATTGACTCTTAGCCATTTTTTACCTGTTTCATTATACTCGTAGATATCCTGCGGTCGACCGGCCGCGACATCTTCGCCGGCCAAAAGTTTATAGCCCAGCGGCTCGGGCTCAAAATAACCCATGATTTTATAATCCGGAGCTGTGCCCACTGTTTTAGTTAGACCCAGCAGAAACGCCCGGGCGGTGTAACCATCTTCATATTCCACATAAACATTATTCTTGTCAACGAAACGAAATCTAGCCACAATCCATTTACCGCCTTCGGTTGGCCTTTCTGGCGCTAGCTCATTTATCCTTTCGGAAAAAAATTTGATAACATCATCTCGGTTTAACGCCAAATTGTCGCGGCGGGATTCCTTAAAAATTAAAAACCCAACAAACACGCACAAAAGCACGATAAAAAACAACAAAACAAAGTCCTCTCTTTTGATTCTCTTCATGAGCCAGCGGCCAGGATTGAACTGGCGACCTACTGTTTACAAAACAGTTGCTCTACCACTGAGCTACGCTGGCCACTTTTTTATTTTTAACGGAGGTTTTTTGGAAATCGGGACGCCTCTAAGATTAACAGATTTTACCGGATTTTATCAACTTTAATAATAATGCCCCGGGGATGTTTTGTCCCAGGGGCAAAAAAGATCACTGACCGGGCTGTCGGGGGAAACGCCTGACCTTATCAGGGTCAACCCGACGCATTTTCTTTAAAAGCTCTTCTGTGTCTGGCCTTCCAACTTTCGGGCGATGCGGACCGGAATCCTTATCGCCGCCATCTGGCGACCAGGGTTGAACCGGTCTTACTTTCCGAATATCCTCATCAAACAAAGTATGTTCCATAAACACCTCCTTTGATAAGTTTGGGCGCAAGAACCGTATAAATCAAATTAGCATGGTAAAAAAGAGTTTTCAAGGTATATGAAAATTGGTGTCTTTATTGTACCAAGTTAGAACCTATTTTCAAAACAAATGATGTCGCGCGCTCCGCGCGTGGTGGCTTGAAACTAAATCGTACGCTCCACGAACGCCCCGCCACCGCCTCGCGGACTCGGCGGCAACCCCGAAAGAAAAAACACTCCT
>CAYIPG010000030.1:0-5580 GCA_964365305.1 uncultured Candidatus Saccharibacteria bacterium | reverse complement strand
ATAAATCCCCGAAGGGTTACCCTTTGTAAATTTTATCGTGGTGGTCAAAGTCCAACAGCCGGATTTCGTTTCGGGCTATTTCATAGATTAAAACAAAAGGTCCAATATGGACCCGGCGACAGTTTTTTAAAACATTGCGAAGCGGCTTGCCCATGTCTGGATTGACAACGATTTTGAGTATCTGTTTCTTTAAATTTTTGAAAACCGTTGGCTTGGTCTTACTTAATTTTTTTATAATTCCATCAAACTTATCAGATACAACAATTTGGTATTTCATTGCTGGTTGTCAGGCAATACTTATAATTTGTTGAGATATAACTTGAGGGAATTTATGCTGGTGAATTTTTTGCCTTTACCTTTATCAATCGATCTAGAAACCCTGCCCATTTCTTTTATAAAACTTTCTTTGTATTTGCCCTCGGAATCTTTAGAGTTTTCTAACAGAGGCAAAATGAACTCTTTAATAAGCTCCTCTTTTATTTCACTTTTTATTTTTTGGACTAAGGCTGTAGTCATGATTGAAATTTACAATAAAAAACAAAGCTGGTCAAACGAAGTCGAAGGGTGGACCGTACCGGATTCGAACCGGTCGCCTCTTCCATGCCATGGAAGCGCTCTACCGAATGAGCTAACGGCCCAGTGTTAACAGTTAACTTTTAACAATCAACTGTTAACTTTTATGCTACTTCTTTTTCTTGCTGAATATATAAATATACAGAATTTCCAGTATACCCAGAGTATTGATTACCAACAAGGCCACGAACCAGGGCTTGCTGTTGTGATGGGCGGCGCGCCAGAGCGCTCGGCCTTTCCAGTAAATAGACCAGACCACTAAAATCATCAATAGTATTCCGCCAACAACAATACCAAAGATACTTAACGGCACCGACCAATGGTTTAAATAATTGTTCCAGTACATTATTTTATTTTGATTTTTTACAGCGACCTTTATATTGTGCCCCCAGACCGAATCGAACGGTCATTTAGGGATTAGGAATCTCTCGTTCTGTCCATTGAACTATGGGGGCTTTAATTCAATAAAATCATATCAAATTAAGACATTTGCTCAAAATTGTTACTATCTTGCAAACTTGCCAGTTATATAGTATAAATAAGCATATAAGAGAGAAAAGAGGTAGTTCATTTGTTTTTCTCCTTTTAATAAATTTTCGCTTTTTATGGCTTATTTGCTGTTTAATCGGCCTCAACCAGAGAAGTTTTCCGATAGTGAATCGTTAAAGCAAGTCAAAGACGAACAAATACTGCAGGCCTCACGAAAGAACCCCAACTTGTTTGGGGTTTTAGTGGATAGATACCAAGAGGCCTTTATGCGCGCGGCCAAAAGGGTGGTTAGAACCAACGAAGACGCCGAGGATGTGGTTCAGGACGCTTTCGCCAAAATTTACAAGAATTCCAAGAAGTTCAAAAAGCAAAAGGGCATAGAGTTTAAAAGCTGGGCCTACAAAGTGCTTTTGAACACTTCTTTTTCGCATTATCAACGGATGAAAAAGAAGCAAGCGGTTTCCATGGAGTTTTTTGAGACCTACAAATACGAAATTATAGACGAAAAAGATAATCTTAAAGGTGAAGTGGAAACCAAAGATCTGATCCAAAGAGTTCTATTAGAGTTACCGGACGAACTTAAAAAAATAGTGGAAATGCATTATCTGCAGGACATGTCTTATGAGGCCATATCGCAAAAAGAGGGTCTCACTATTCCAGCCATAAAAATGCGATTATTCCGCGGCCGAAAAATCTTAAAAAAGGCCATGGATGGTCTTAATCAATAAAAACATCATGACCAATCAGCAACTTAAAACAAAAATAATGCGCCGAGTTTATCTGGCCTGGTTTATTAACCGGATGAAGCCGGTAGTGTTATTGCAGTTGCCGTTGATAGTCGCTTTTTTGGCCGTTCAGCATGAATATGTCGCTTTTAAGGCGGTGGCCAGCAATAGTGTTGATTCTTTGAATAGTTTTAGCGGAGCGTTTGATTATACCGTGTCGGCTTTTCAAAATGCCGAACCGTTAGTGGCTTTTTTGGCTGCGGCTATTGGCTTGTTTGTGGTGTTGGCGGGGCAGAGTATTATTCGCAATACTGCGGCGCTGTTTAGAAAGCCGGTTGTTTTGCCACTCAAAGTGGAAAAATAAAAGGTCGATTATCAGTTTTTTAGAATAAGCCCCCTTTTCAGGCGGGCTTTTTTCGTATACGATGCCAATATGCGAATTTATTCGAATGATACAAATGGATTTATGAATATTCGTATTTTATTAGTATAATTCGCATGCCGCCTGCTGACAGGTAGGTTTGTTGATTGACTCGCATTTTTATGGAACACGACATCAAACAACTTTTGGAGAAGAACTTAGAAGTATCTCAAGAGTCGTTGCGGTTGATGCAGAAAATGCACCGCGCGGCGGTGTGGACTCGTTTCTTTAGTTTATTAAAATGGGCGATTATAATCGGCGGCACGGTCTGGGGCTATTTGGTTATCCAACCCTATCTTAATCAATTGCTGGGCTTGGGCAATTCCATACCCCAAGGATTTGATGTCGGCGGTCTGTTGAAAAACATCGGCAAATGATTTATTGATGTTTCTGGACGGTTAATAGTCAGCTTACCGAGGTTGTGCCGAGATATTAGGAAGCGTGCCAGAGAGGTTGAATGGGCCGCACTCGAAATGCGGTAAGCCCGCAAGGGCTTCGGAGGTTCGAATCCTCCCGCTTCCGCCTTCGGTTCGCCGAAGCGAACCTACGGCGTGACGAAGTCCGCCAGTAGGTTTGCGAAGGTGACCTTCGCCACGCCGTAGTTCCGTTGTACGGAACAAAGGCGGGCTTTTGCCAAAGGCTATAGCCACGCAAGGCGGGCTTTCGCCCATACAGCTTGGCTTCGGCGCGCGATTGAATCAAAACTGACAACAAATCCAGAGGTTTATGGAAAACCGCTTCGCCGCTCTCTTAGAAATTACCGCAAACTGCGAGTAGGGAATTACAGAGTTATTTTTAGAATTGAGAGGGATTTTGTTAAGATATTAGTCGTTAAACATAGACCCGAAGTTTATTCTATTGTTGAAAAACGCCTGCCACGCGGATAGCGCTTCCCCGCCACTCTCCGCATTTCTTTCTCTATGAAAAAACAAAATATAAGCATTGATATTTTAAGAATTTCTTAGATGATTAAGCGGGGCTAGAAAAAGAAATTAAAATCCACTAAAATATATTTGTGAAAGATTTTGATTCTTGGAATAAAGAAAAGAAAGGTTTAGAGACCGTTGGCCACGACACCCTTGCCTTTCATGAACGAGAAATCTGGTGGTGTTCGATTGGCATCAATTTGGGTGACGAACAAGACGGTAAAAATGAATTGTTTGAAAGACCGGTCTTAGTTCTCAAAAAGTTTAATAATAAAGTTGTATGGGTATTGCCGATGAGCACCCAATCAAAAGACGGAATCTATTATCACAATTTGGAGCACGATGGAAAGATATTTAATGTTATTCTTTCTCAACTCCGACTGATTAGTGTTAAAAGATTTCGGCGGTTTGTCAGAAAGATTTCTCCGCATCAGTTTGCGCTTATACAAAATAAATTGATCAATTTTATCAAAAAGCCATAAAACGAACGAAGCCCCCTGGCGGGGGCTTCTCGGTTGGCCTAATGACCATTTGTATCTCTATGTTAGCAAAATCTGAAAAAGGAGTCAAGTCAATGAAACAAGTCCATTTTATCGGTATCGGCGGTATCGGGGTTTCGGCGTTGGCGCAATATTATCTTTCGCAGGGTTGGAAGGTGAGCGGTTCGGATGCAGCCCGAAGCGAAATTACCGATGAACTCAAGAAAAAAGGCGTTAGAGTTTTTATTGGTCAGCGCGCCCGATTTTTTTTCTAAAAGGAAAAGAAAACTTTTTTGCGGAGCGTCAAAATTCGCAATCCGGATTTTCGTCAAAAAAAGTTCGGATTTTAACCAAAAGACACCGCGTCTAATCAAAAATAAAAATACGGGGAACCTGGCGGTTCCCCGTTGCTGCATTTAAATTTCTTCTCCCAAGACCCAGAGAAGCAGGGCCATGCGAATGTACATGCCGTTGCCGGCTTGCTCAAAGTACTTTGCGCGCGGATCGCTATCAACTTCGGTGGCGATCTCGGCGTTCCGGGGCAGGGGATGCATAACGATGGTTTTTGGTTTCAGCCAAGACATCTCTCTTGTGCCAATCTGGAAACGCTGGGTGTCATCATCCGACATCTGGCCGCCCCGTTCCTTTTGGATGCGGGTGCAGTAAACGACATCCGCCTCATATAGCGCCGGGAAGGGAGAGTCCGTTTCCTGGAAGTCGACACCTTTGCCCGCAAGCCATGTCTTTATGTCATTACTCATAGTCAGATGCGGCGGCGAGATAAAGATGATTTTGACTTCCGAGAATTTTGTCAGGAGGTAAGACAGCGACCGGACTGTGCGGCCATTGGCGAGATCGCCCATCATGGCCACTTTCAGACCAGCCACATGGCCAAACGACTTCCAGATAGTGTAGATATCCAGCAGGGCCTGGGTGGGATGCTGACCGCTGCCGTCGCCGGCATTGATGATGGGCACGGTGCTGACAGCTGCCGCGCGGACAGCCGCTCCGGTTTCGTGGTGGCGCAGGACGATAACATGAGGGCCAAATTCGCAGAGGATCCTGATGGTGTCTTCCAGCGTTTCGCCCTTGATCGCGGAGGAAAATTCCCTGGCGTTTTCAGTCCAGCAGACATCCATGCCGAGCCGCTTGCCGGCCATAAAGAAAGAAAACCGGGTGCGGGTGGAGGGTTCGTAGAAAAGCTGCAGCATGATTCTGCCTCTTAACCGCGTGGTGAGCCCGGCTGATATTTCGTTATGGTGGTCAATCGTGTGCCGGCAGGCATCAGTGGCCTTAAACAATTTTTCCAGTAACTCTCTGTCAAATTGCTGCGACTCCAAAACATGGCGAATACCCGATTCCATAGCCGCCTCCTTAGAAAGAACAGTGAGTTTGGTTTATCCTAACCCGGTTTTATGGTACCTAGCCGCCTGAAATTATGCAATAATTGATTATTAGTCGCATGAAACAAAAAAATAAAAAATCAAGCGCGTATTTTATCGGTATCGGCGGTATCGGGGTTTCGGCGTTGGCGCAATATTATCTTTCGCAGGGTTGGAAAGTGAGTGGCTCGGATGCAACGAGATCGGAAATCACCGACGAACTTAAAAAGAAAGACGTCAAAATTTTTATTGGTCAACGAGCCACTAATGTTGGCGCTGCTGATTTGGTTATCTATTCCGCCGCCATCAAACCCGATAATGCCGAATTTTCCCAAGCCAGAACGAAGGGTTACCCTTTGTTAAGCTATGCCCAAGCCGTGGGCGAACTAACTAAAAAATATTTTACCATTGCCGTTGCGGGCTCGCATGGCAAAAGCACTACTACAGCCCTAATTGGGCTGATTTTAGTTGAGGCCGGCTGGGATCCCACCATAATTATCGGCACAAAATTAAAAGAATTAGGCAATACTAATTTTCGTTTGGGCCAAAGCCAATATTTGGTTTTGGAGGCGGATGAATACGCCA
>CAYIPG010000029.1:0-5615 GCA_964365305.1 uncultured Candidatus Saccharibacteria bacterium | reverse complement strand
GTGTTGCGCATTTTTTTGTTTGGAATAAAGTTGGTAGTATTAAATCAATATGATCAATCAAGACATCGCCAAAATTTTTAAGGAAATGTCGCTGTTGTTGCTTATGCAAGGAGTGGCTTTTAAGCCGCAGGCCTTTGAACGCGCCTCATTGAATATCGAAAGTTTAGGCGAGGATCTGGCCGATATCTATAAACACGGCGGCGCTAAGGCCTTGGAAGTCGTGCCAGGCGTGGGCAAAAGCATGGCCGAAATGATTGAGGAGTTTATAAAAACCGGTCACATTAAAGAATATCAAGCGTTAAAGAAAAAAATCCCGGTGGATATTGAAGGTTTAACCAGTGTGGAGGGTATTGGGCCCAAAGGCGTCTACAAGCTATACAAGGAATTAGGAATTAGAACATTAGGTCAACTAGAGAAAGCGGCTAAAGCGGGTCAGATTAGCCGACTAGAGGGTTTTGGTCAAAAATCAGAAGAGAAAGTTTTGCGGGGTATTGAATTTATAAAAAAGCATACCGGCCGTTATATCTTGGGTTATATTTTGCCCGAAGTAAGATCAATTGTGGCTCAATTGGATAAAAATCCTCACACCGAAAAAGTGGTAGTGGCTGGATCGGCCCGGCGGATGCAAGAGACGGTTGGCGATGTGGATATTTTAGTAACTTCCAAAAAACCTGAAGCGGTTATGAACATGTTTGTTTCTTTGCCGGAGGTTGGGAGAGTGATGGTCAAGGGTTCTACCAAGAGTGTGGTTAAACTCAAAAATGGTTTAGAAATTGATTTACGAGTTGTAGCTCCCGAATGCTTTGGCGCGGCTTTGCAGTATTTTACCGGCGACAAAAATCATAATGTGGAAATTAGAAAAATCGCTATCACTAAGGGTTATAAACTCAATGAGTATGGATTATATAAGGGCAATAAAATTGTCGCCGGAAAGACCGAAGAAGAAATATATAATAAACTCGGCTTGAATTATATTGAACCAGAATTAAGAATTCTGTCCGGGGAAATTGAATTAGCTCGTAATCACAAACTCCCAAAACTGATTGACTATGGCTCGTTAAAAGGCGATTTACAAATTCAAACCGATTGGACCGATGGCGAAAATTCCATAGAAGAAATGGCCCAAGCGGCTATGGAAGTAGGGCTTCAATATATTTTGATTACCGATCACACCAAATCGCTGGCTATGACCGGCGGCGCCGACGAGAAAAAACTTCTGCGCCAAATGTCTGAAATTGATGAGTTGAACAAAAGTTCCCCCACTTTGCCAAGGCTTCGAGGGGCAGGCAAGTTCCAAGATACAGGATTCAAGATTCTAAAAGGCGCCGAGGTTAATATCTTAAAAGACGGCTCGTTGGATATTCGAGATGATGTGTTGGCCAAACTGGATGTGGCCGGCGCCGCAGTCCATTCGCTGTTTAATTTGTCGCGAGCCGATCAAACCCGGCGAATTATTACGGCCATGGAGAATCCTAATATAGATATTTTGTTTCACCCTACTGGCAGAATAATCAATCGCCGACCGGCTTATGAAGTTGATATTAAAGAAATAATCGCAGCAGCTAAAAGAACCGGCGCGGTCTTGGAAATAGACGCCTTTGCCAATCGGTTGGATTTAAAAGATGAATATATAAGAATGGCGGTAGAAGCCGGTGTAAAATTAGCGATTGATTCCGATGCTCATTCCACGGAACACTTTAAATATCTGGAACTCGGCATCGCCCAAGCCCGTCGCGGCTGGGCCACCAAAAATGATATTATCAACGCTTGGCCGGTGGAGAAGATGCTATCTTTTTTAAAAAAGTAGAGTAAAACTGTTTCAGCAAGTTTCCATTTTCTGGCGAGTTAACTCGCCTCCGAGGACTGCGTCTCAAACAGAACTCGCTCTAAAAAATGAAAACTTACTTTCAAATTAAATATGGAATTCAGGGATAAAATTTATAAAATCGTAAAAAACATTCCCAAAGGCAGGGTGGCGACTTATAAATCAATCGCCATTGCTATCGGCCAACCCCAAACAAGTCGAGCGGTGGCCAACGCGCTCGCTCAAAATTTTAATCCCAAAATTCCCTGTCATCGCGTTATCCGTTCAGATGGTTTTTTAGGCGGTTACAACCGTGGTGGTCTAACCCATAAAGCAAAACTCCTTCGGAGCGAAGGAGTTTTGGTAAAAAATAATCATGTTGAACCTAAATTTATTTTACCTTCTCAATAATCTTATTAAAAATCTCGGGATGGTTTTCGGCCACATCGGCCAGAATTTTGCGGTCTAATTCTATGTGGGCGTTTTTTAAAGCATGAATAAACTGGCTGTAGGAGATGCCTTGTTCTTTAGCGGCCGCGCCGATTTTTATCTGCCAAAATGTTCTAAACTCACCCTTCTTTTTTTTGCGGTCGTAATATGATTTTGACCAAGCGTGCAGCAAGGCCTCTTTAGCCGCGCGGTAGTGAGTGCTGCGCGCCCACTTAAAGCCCTTGGCGTGTTTGAGCAGGTTCTTTCTTCTTTTATTGGCGATTTTTCCTCGTTTGACTCTCGGCATATTTTTTAATTAAACGGCAGATATTCTAAAACATTTTTAACATCGGATTTGGCTAAAGATTTTTTAGGCCGAAGATTTCTTATATTTTTAGAAGTTTTTTTGGACCGAAAATGGCTTTGGTGGGCTTGCCTATGCAAAAGTTTTCCGCGTTTGGTAACGTGGAATCTTTTGGTCATTGATTTGTTGGTCTTTGAGGGCATTTGCCAATTTTGTTGAAATTTATGAATGCAGTGAAGTAAATTTCACTACAAAATTGAGCATCCCGCCATTTTCTAATATTCTATAAAATTAATGGCGGGGTTCCCGATTTTGTTTGTGTTTAAACAAAGCCCTAATATATTAGCACAGCCCAACCAGAAGGCAAGGAGACAACGCCACCTTCTATTTTATGGGGTTGTTTTATGAGTTGTTCAAATTCCCGCAATTTTGTTCTGGCTAAATCGCGGTGGGCTTTTTCTCGGCCTCTTAAAAACACTTCCAAACGCACCCTATGTCCCTTGCCCAAAAATTTGGCGGCCTGCCCCGCTTTTACTTCCATATCATGGGCTGATGTTTTTAGGCCGATTTTAACATTTTTAAGTTCTTGTTGTTTATGCGTGGCCTTTATTTTTTGTTCGGCTTTTCTTTGGCGGTATTCCAGTTTGCCGTAGTCCACTATTTTTGCCACTGGCGGATCGGCCACCGGATTAACCTCAATGATATCCAGGCCTTTTTCTTGAGTAATTCGAAAGGCCTCCTCACGGCTCAAAACACCCAGATTTTTTCCGGTTTCATCTATAACTACAAATTTTTCCGATTTTATTTGATTATTAACTCGCAAGATTGTTTGAAGTAGTTAGCTAATTGTTTTTTGATGAACCTATGCCCTGATCCTGACTTTAGAAAAACCTCTCTCTTTTTCGCATCAGTCATATTTATATAGGATTCGTAGTATATCAATTTTACAGGCCTTCTATTTTTTGTTGATATAACTTTTCCAGTTTTGTGTAAATTAAGACGCGATTTTAGGTCGGTTGTATATCCAATATACAGACCTTTGTCTTTATCACTTTTCAGGATATAAGCATAGTACATATTTTAGGGTGGCATGTAAAATAAAATTTAAAAAATTTTATCACATGCCTACCCCGTAAAAAGAAATGACCTTGTCATTTCTTTTTACGGGGTGGAGATGGCGGGAGTTGAACCCGCGTGCAAAAAGTTACTTGCCAGAATCTTTTACGAGATAGTAGCTGTTCTTGTTTTAAGTTTAATTTCTAAAAGAACAGCGAAAGGAAATTAAACTTTGGCGATTTGGCTTGGTTGAGTGTTTCGCCGTTACACTCAATCGCAGCCCGAAAGGTTGGCACCGCGTTTAGGCCCTCGGGCGGGTCTAAAGCGATGGCTATAGTTTTTAAGCTACAGCGAACGCTGGTTTAGCGTTAAATAAGTTTGCACTTATTGTTTTTGGCCAGTTTTATGAGTTTGTGACCAACCTCAACCCCGAATCCTTGGCAGGAATTCTTCTTGGCGAATCCGGTACATCCCCAGGAATAGGTTTTAGGGATTAGGATTTAGGTTCTAGTAAGAACCATCATTTATCCCTAAGCTCTCTATGGATTTCTCGGTCGGTTATTCTTTTTTTAAGAACTTCCCGTTTATCCGATCTGGATTTGCCTTTAGCCAAACCGATTTCTAATTTGATTTGACCGTGCTTATTATAGACCTTCAAAGGCACAATGGTCAAGCCGCGTTCTTGGCCTTTGCCTCGCAAGTATTCCAGTTCTTTTTTGGTGAGCAAAAGTTTGCGTTGGCGGAGCGGGTTATAGAGCGCGTTTATATTTTTGGGTTGATAGGGCGAAATAGTGGCGTTGATCAGCCAGGCCTCGCCGTCGCGAATAGAAACATAAGCGCCGGCCAAACTGTAATGGTTTAATTTTAGCGATTTTACTTCGTGCCCCAACAATTTCAAACCGGCCTCGAATTTTTCCAGGATTTCGTAATTAAAATAGGCCTTTTTGTTGGTTTTCGCTTCCATATGGTAAGTGTATCATGAAGGTAGTATAGGGATAAGGGTATTTGGCTTTGTTCCAATCAATGGATTTTTATTTTACTATTATTCAATTTCACGCTAATTTTAATAGCAATGAGACAAGTTGATATTGTTAAAGAAGAAGAAAAAACCCTAAAGTTTTGGGAAGAAAACAAGATTTTTGAAAAAACCTTGGAAGCCACTAAGAATGGCCGACCTTTCGTGTTTTTTGAAGGTCCTCCCACGGCTAATGCTCGGCCGGGTATTCACCATGTTCTCTCCCGAGCTTTTAAGGATGTGGTGTTGCGTTATCAAACCATGCGCGGCCGTTTTGTGTTGCGCCGGGCCGGTTGGGATACTCACGGCTTGCCGGTGGAAATTGAGGTAGAAAAAAAGTTAGGTTTAAAAAACAAAAAAGATGTGGAGAAATTCGGTATTGCCGAGTTTAATCGCCGCTGTAAAGAATCGGTTTGGCAATATAAAGACGAATGGGAAAAAATGACGCGTAGGATGGGTTTCTGGTTGGACCTTCGGGATCACTACGCCACTTACGAGCCCAAATATATTGAAAGTTTATGGGCTATTCTTAAAAAAATATCGGCCAAAAAACTTTTAGTAAAGGATTACAAAGTGGTGCCATATTGCGTTCGCTGCGGCACGCCAATTTCTTCGCACGAAGTCGCCCAAGGCTACGAAACCGTCACCGATAATTCTGTAACCGTTAAGTTCAAAATCAAAGGTCAAGACAGCGCTTATTTTTTGGCCTGGACCACTACGCCTTGGACTCTCGCCGGCAATGTGGCTTTAGCAGTGGGTTCAAAAATTGTTTATCAAGAAATTGAATCAGGCGGCGAAAATTTTATCCTGGCCCGGGATTTGGTCAGCCAAGTTTTTAAGGATAAAGAATACAAGGTTGTCAAAGAAATTAAGGCCGCGGAACTGGCCAAATTATCGTACGAGCCGCTGTTTAAGGTTAAAGAATTGGAATCGGCTAAATCGTATAAAATTTATCCGGCTGATTTTGTGAACACCGCCGAAGGCACCGGCCTGGTGCATACGGCGGT
>CAYIPG010000028.1:0-6208 GCA_964365305.1 uncultured Candidatus Saccharibacteria bacterium | reverse complement strand
TCTTCTATAAATATCTTTTCAAATTTCTGGGCGAAGGCCGATGTTTCTTGGCCGGTCTCTCGGGCCCGAGCAATAATTTTATCATCAATGTCGGTTATGTTTTGGAGATAAAAAACTTTAATTCCTTGGTGTCTCAACCATTTGGCCAAGACATCAAAAAAAGTAAAAGTTCGGGCATTGCCAATATGAATGTGATCATAAACCGTCGGACCGCAGACAAAAAGATTAAGCCCCTTGTCATCAGGGGCCGGTAGATTTTCTTTTTTTTGGGTTAGGGTGTTGTATAGTTTTACAACCATTTTTTATGTTTGAAAATAGAAAGCGAAGTTATAACCACGAGCGCCATAGCAATTACCATTATCCAGAAAAAATTAGGGTGGTCAACCAAGGGCAGATAGGCGCTGGACATGCCGAACACGCTGGCTAAAAACGAGAGCGGCAAAATTATGAAGGTTATTATGGTTAAGACCTTCATTATTTCGTTCGTTTTGGCATTAAGCAGGGACTCGTTGGTGGTTTGCAATCCTTCAATTACTTCGCGGTGACTCTCGGCCATGTTCAAAATTCTTTGGTGTTCGCCGGTGAGATCCACCAAATAGGGTTTGGCTTTGATCTCAAAAAAATCGCATCTGACTATTAAACTTTCTAAAAGCGTATTGTGGGGACGCAAGGTTCTTAAAAAGTTTAAGATGTCGCTTCGGGACAAAGACAGAGCCAACAACATTTCTTTTTCCTGGCCCGAGAAAATAGCTTCTTCTATTTGATCTATTTTTTCTTCTATATGATCTAACTGGCGCATAGAAAAATCATATAATTCTTTCATAATATGGTAAAAAAGATAAATAGTGCTTTTGCTCATGGCTATTTTACGAAGATGACCGGTTGGGATTTTACATTTTTTAATAAACTCGTCTAGTGGCTCAATATCAACATGACGCACCGAAATTAAAGTATCGGGCGTAATAATAAAATCAATTTCCACCGGCTCGGAGATTTTTTTTTGGGGACTAAAAACAGGAAAATGCAAGGCCACATAAATATAGCCGTTGTAGTCCTCGGCGCGCGAACGAACCGTCGGCGTCTTTAACTCCTCAATTATCAGTGGATGAATATTGTAGGTCTCGGTTAGATATTTTAATTCCTTGGGCGAGGGCTCTTTAATATCTATCCAGGAAACATTGGGGGTTTTAATGGTGGTCATTGATGGCAGAGTATAGAAGCTAGAAAATAGAATCTAGAAATATATAAGTAAAGTATATCAGTAATCTGCCAATAAAAAATCCCCAATCCGGTGTTTTGGATTGGGGATCGAGTTAAACCTCAATAGAACTTAATCGAGGGGGCGTTTGAGGATTATATCAGTATCTATGGTGGCTACAACTTCCCAGCCGTCTTCTCCTAACATATTCAAATAGTCATAAAGAGGCCATTCTTTACCATCGTCATTTGTAACAATAGCGGTATCTTTGCTTACATCATAAACAACTAGGTATTCCCACCGTTGCATTTTAGACCTCCTTTGTTTGCGCGACATCCGATGTTGGACATCGACGGTTAAAGAACGCTTTTTATTAAGTTAGTATTATTAATGTTTATTTGTCAACCCCGCTCTTGAATATACAAGGGCGGGGTCAAGTGGCCGTAGGCCGCGTGGCGAACGCAGTGAGCTTTACGCGGTTATCACTCTTGACCCCGTAAAACTGCTTCGCAGTCACGGGGTCTTTGAATATTTGGTTCTGCTATGGTCAGAAACCGCGTGGCGAACGCAGTGAGCTTTACGCGGTTATCACTCTTGACATGGGAGTGATAATGAAATACCATTAAACACGATGCCAATATGCAAATGAATACGAATGAAACAAATTGAATTACAAATTCGCATTCGCAAATATATTAGTATAATTCGCATGAATTTGTAAATTAGCATCGCAATTATGTTATCAGACCGCCAAAAGTTAATATTGAAGGCCATTATAGAAGAATACATCCGCGAGGCCGAACCGGTAAGTTCTAAAGTGCTGGCCACTAAACGCGGCGTGGCTTTGGGCGCGCCCATGTTAAGAAAAGAAATGAATTCTTTGGAGGAAGGCGGCTACTTATTAAAGCCCCATACTTCGTCCGGCCGGGTACCAACCGATAAGGCCTATCGGATGTATATTCAGGAAGAACTTGCCGAAAAAAATAAAAAGCCGGTAGTAGTTGGATTAACCGCTAAAGAATCCGAAAGAGTGGCCGCGACGCTAAACAAAAAATGGCCCGACGATCAGACCTTGCTAAAAGAAATTTCGCGGCTGGTTTCGGAAATTTCCAAAGATCTTTCGGTGGCGGGAACAGTCGGCGGAGAAAATAGTTATACTTTCGGTTTTTCTAATTTATCCCGCGAGCCGGAATTCCAAACCTTAGACAGTATCAATCAGTTAATGCATTTTATGGATAATGTGGATAGTCATTTTGAAGAACTATGGAGACGGGTCTTAAACGATGGTCTTAGCGTATTTATCGGCGCTGAAAATCCTATTAAAGAAATAAATGAATTTACTTTAATTACCGGAAAATACCAACTACCCGAAGGCGAACAGGGCTTTGTTTCCATAATTGGCCCCAGGCGGATGAATTACAAAAGAAATATGTCTCTGGTAAAATATATAAGCGAGCATATCAATAACATAAATGCGTAATATGGAAGAACAAAATAATAAAAATTTTCAGGAACTTTCAGAAAAACTAAATTTAGCCGAACAGGAACGCGATGAATATCTAAATGGTTGGAAGCGGGCCAAAGCCGATTTAATTAACGCTAAAAAGGATTGGGAAGAAAAGATAAGTTCGTTGGGGGACTTTATAACCATAGATGTTGTTAGAAAATTATTGCCGGCGTTAGACGCGCTAGAAGCCGGGGGAGAGGCCGATGGTTTGGCCGAAATTAAAAAACTTTTTTCTGATATGTTTGGTAAAATAGGTGTGGAAGAAATAGACGCCAGGGGCAAAAATTTTGATCCGATGTATCACGAATCAGTGGGTGAAGGCGAGGGTAATTCGGGAGAAGTGGTGGAGGTTTTGCAAAAAGGGTATTTGTTCAAAAGTCAGATTATAAGACCAGCGAGAGTGAAAATAGGTAAACACGATGCCAATATACAAATGAATACGAATGAAACGAATTGAATTACAAATTCGCAAATATATTAGTATAATTCGTATGAATTCGTAAATTAGCATCGCAACCAAATTAAAACTATGAGTAAAATACTTGGTATAGATCTCGGCACAACTAACTCGGCCATGGCGGTGGTGGAGGGCGGCGAGCCGAAAATTATAGAAAATAAAGAAGGCAACCGCACCACGCCTTCTATTGTGGCGGTTCAAAAAGGCGGCGAACGAGTGACTGGTTTATTGGCCAAGCGCCAAGCTGTAACCAATAGTCACAATACGCTTTATTCGGTTAAGCGGCTGATCGGACGGAAATACACCGATGCCGAAGTCCAGCGGGATAAAAAACTTTTGCCTTATGAAATTCGGGAGGCTAGCGATGGTTCGGTAGAAATAAAAATGTCGGATCGATGGCATAAACCGCAAGAAATTTCGGCCATGGTTTTGCAAAAATTAAAACATGACGCCGAAGATAAATTAGGCGAAAAAATTACCGAAGCGGTTATAACCGTGCCGGCCTATTTTAACGACGCTCAAAGAAAAGCCACTAAAGAAGCGGGCGAAATTGCCGGATTGACCGTTAAGCGGATTTTAAACGAGCCCACAGCCGCAGCTTTGGCTTATGGGCTTGATAAGAAAAAAGAGGAAAAAATAGTGGTTTATGATTTTGGCGGCGGCACTTTTGATGTTTCGGTGCTGGAGGTTTCGCAAGACACTGTGGAAGTAAAATCCACCGGCGGCGACACCCATTTGGGCGGCGATGATTTTGATCAAAAAATAATTCATTATCTTATTGATGAATTTAAAAAAGACCAAGGTTTGGATTTGGCCAAAGATCCATTGGCTTTGCAACGCTTAAAAGAAGCGGCTGAACGGGCCAAGCACGAACTCTCGTCCACCCTGCAGACCGAAGTGAACATTCCTTTTATAACCACTGACGCCAATGGCCCTAAACATTTTTTACACACCATGACGCGCGCTAAATTGGAGGATCTGGTTCGCGCCGAAATAGAAGAGTCAATTAAAATAACCCGCCAAGTGGTGGAAGACGCTCATTTTAAGTTAAGCGATGTGAATGAAGTTATTTTGGTGGGCGGCCAGACCCGCATGCCGGCTATTCAAGAAGCGGTCAAAAAACTTTTTGGCAAAGAGCCGCACAAAAATATCAATCCCGATGAAGTGGTGGCTTTGGGCGCGGCGGTGCAGGCCGGAATTTTGCAAGGCGATGTTAAAGATATTTTACTTTTGGATGTTATTCCGCTCTCGCTCGGCCTTGAAACATTGGGCAGCGTGATGACGGTCTTGATTGGTAAAAATACCACCATTCCCACTTCCAAATCGCAAATATTTTCTACCGCTTCGGATAACCAACCGCAAGTAGAGATTCATATTTTGCAGGGCGAGCGGCCGATGGCTCAAGACAATAAAACGCTGGGCCGATTTATTTTGGATGGCTTGCCGCCGGCGGGGCGCGGCACGCCGCAGATAGAGGTCTCGTTTGATATTGACGCCAATGGTATTCTTTCGGTTTCGGCTAAAGACAAAGCCACCGGCAAAACACAGTCCATAAAAATTGAGGGTTCGTCGGGTTTGTCTAAAGAAGAAATAGAAAGGATGAAAAAAGAGGCCGAACTGCATGCCGAAGAAGATCGCAACAAGAAGGAATCGTCCGAATCAAAAATAACCGCTGAAGGTCTGATCTATACCACCGAAAAGACCTTGCGTGATTTGGGCGATAAAGTTCCGGCCGAAATCAAAACAGAAATAGAGTTAAAAGTGGAGGATCTTAAAAAAGTTAAGGATTCCGATAATGCCGCCGAAATAAAATCAAAATCGGAGGCGTTAGGGCTAGTTATCCAAAAAATCGGCGCGGATTTGTATAAACAAGCTCCGACAGATAACTCGTCGGGGCAGGCGCAACCCGATCAATCAGCCCACCCGACGGATAAACCCGAGGATAAAAATCCGGAAGATGAAAAGCCGCAAGAAGGAGAGTTTAAGGATAAGTAGCGCGATACCAATATGCGAATTCATGCGAATGATACAAATGGATACACAAATATTCGTATAAAATATTCGCAGATTCGTATGTATTCGTAAATTAGCATCGCACTTAAATGAAAGATTACTACAACATTCTGGGTGTGGCCAAGGGGGCCTCGTCTGACGAAATAAAAAAGGCCTATCGCGAGAAGGCCCATAAATATCACCCCGATAAAAATGGCGGCGATGAAGCCAAGTTCAAGGAAGTGAATGAGGCCTATCAGGTTTTGGGCAATTCCGAAAAAAGATCCCAGTACGATCAGTTTGGCCGAACTTTTGACGATGCTAACGGCTCGCCTGGTTTTGATTTTTCTAATTTCGGCGGAGTGGATTTTGATTTGGGGGATATTTTCGGCGAATTTTTTGGCGGTTCCGATAAATCCGGCCGACGAAGCGGCCATAAAAATTATCGCGGCCGCGATATTGGCGTAACTTTGGAAATTTCATTGGAAGAGGCCTTTCGCGGTGTGGCTAAAGATATTGAATTAAGAAAACTGGTTAGATGTTCCCGTTGCAAGGGCGAGGGCGGCGAGCCCGGCACGGGCAAAATAAAATGTAAAACCTGCGATGGCGCGGGTGAAATTAAAAAAACCCAGCGGACTTTCTTTGGCGTTTTTGCTCATTCCACAATATGCGCCACTTGTAATGGCGAAGGCCAATACCCCGAACAGGTCTGCCGCGAGTGTTCGGGTGATGGACGGGTTAGAAAAATAGAAAAAATTTCTATTCCCATTCCGGCCGGGATAGAGTCGGGCGGCATTTTACGAATCCATGCTAAAGGCGAAGAGGGTCTGCGCGGCGGCGAGGCCGGGGATTTAGAAATCAGAGTTATGGTAAAAGCTCATCCGGTTTTTGAACGCGACGGCGCTAATTTATTAAGCGAGACGGAAATATCTTTTGTCGTGACTACCTTGGGAGGTTCGGTTGAAATAAAAACCATTGATGGAAAAATAGAATTAAAAGTTCCCGCGGGCACTCAATCTGGCGCGATGTTTAAATTAAACGGCAAAGGCATGCC
>CAYIPG010000027.1:0-6210 GCA_964365305.1 uncultured Candidatus Saccharibacteria bacterium | reverse complement strand
TTTTATTTTTAGCCCGTTGGTTAAATCTGTTTTTTCGAGCCGACATCAAAATACCACTTTGCCGAACTTTCTTGGTAAAGCGTCTTAACAAATTAGCGCTGTTTTCTTTTTCTTTTTTCTTGATGCTTATCATGGTAATTCTATTTTCCGGCCAGCTAATAAATGTAAATGCAAATGATCTATTATTTGCCCGCCATCGCGGCCAACATTAAAAACCAGTTTGTAGCCCGCTATTCCTTTTTCTTTAGCCACCTCGGCGGCCTTTTTAATAATGCCGGCTACCAACGGCCAGTCAGCCGATTCCACAGCCGAGACCGAATGAATATGTTTTTTAGGCACAATCAGCCAATGTGTTTCGGCTTTGGGGTGAATATCCTTAAAAACAATAATCCTATCATCTTCAGCCACAATGTCGGATGATACCTGATGTTGCGCAATTTTGCAAAAAATACAGTCCATATTTTCCTATGAACGAAGTGAATAGTTGAAAATATGTGCCCCGTAGTGAAGCGAAGCTTCTACTACTGGGGGCCATATCAATACATTAGATATTAAAATAAAAACCCGCCTAAGTCAAAAACTAAACGGATGTTAAACATCCGATGTCTAACATTTTGGACAAAACTTTAATTTTGATCTTATTTGTATTCCCATGCCTCAACAATCCCAGATAAGAATTTATGGTCTCCGGCCTCGGACTTTCCCGTATTCTCTTTACCATTCTTCTCTTGGTTGTTGTCCTCAAAATCTTGTGATCGGTAAAATGAATCCAGCCCAAAAAATCAACTCCAGAGGCCATGGTCTTGATAAATATCTTATCGGGGTGGAGGGTGAGTTTTAGGTTTTTAACAAGAAAGTTTTGTATCTGTGGAATAAGATTCTCCAGCCATTCTTTGTCATCTGACAAAATCATCAGCGTACCTGATGTAATACTCTGTCTTGAGTTTGTGTTTCATGAATTGATCAAACTCGTTCATGTAGATATTCACCAACAGTTGTGAGGTTAAATTGCCGAGAGGCAGGCCAACATCCGATTTGACATGGAAACTATCGATTATGTTGCGGAGCAACCAAAGAATGTTTTTATCGGGTATGCATTCGGCCAATATCTTCAATAAGATTTTATGATCAATACTGGCAAAAAATTTTCTAATATCGCATTTTAATACAAAGCAGGTTCTAGTGTTATTCTGGCTGACTTTGTATGCGAGAGCATGAAATCTGTTAAGAGCTTTATGAGTGCCTTTGCCTAATCGGCAAGAAAAAGAATCGGCAATAAATGTTTTATCAAAAAATGGATAAAGTATGCGGTAAATAGCATGATGAAGCAATCTATCCCGAACCGTGGCTTTGTGAATGTTTCGGGGTTTGGGGTCGGAAATGTTAAAAGCTTGATAACCGCCGTGTTGGTATGTAAAACTAGATCTGCTTAAATTCTTTCTTCAGATATCTTGGGAATTGAAAGTATCGGAATTCGGCCGTCCAAAGCCGTAGCCGGGTGTTCAATCTAATATCCAGGTTTATTATACAAAAAAATGGGCTACCGCGTTAGCGCTAGCCCAAAGGATCTAAGAACAGAGGAACAGACTGAGTGTCCAAGTTTCCAAGGACTACTCGCCCGAAACGGGCTCGGCGTCGCGGAAGGAAAGGAGACAGCCGTTGCCGTACCAGTCACCCTCGAAGTAGCCGAGGCAGAAGCAGAAGTCACCGTCCGTATAGGCCCTGACGTTCGGCACACGGTGGAAGCCACCGGCGTCTTGCCAGAGCGTCTCTTTCTCGTCGAAAGAGACATGCCATTTCCCCTTTGGCAACTCCTCGCGCTTTTGCTCGTAGACCAGCGAAGCGCCTTGGGCGCCGGTCAAGATGGCTTTCTGGCTCTTGAGGAACCTCATACAGTCCTCTGAAGTGACCGTCTCCTTGATCTGAAAGACACCCACCTTGAGCTTCTGGCCGGGTTTCAGCTGGGTTGTGGCCCGGCTGAAGTTCTTATCCGTGATTTCACCGTTGAAGTAGTAGAACTCCCCACGGTGGGCTTCGGTGAAGGTGGTGAGCTGGGTGGCATGGACATAGCCGTCGGGAACGGTGATGTCCAACATCTTCACCAGCTCGAATCTCATATCGGGTGAAGTGATACCGGACAACCTGTCACGCTCCACTCTCTTGAGGCCGTTGAACCATTCGAGATGGTCAGCCGTGATGTGACCGGCCCGATACTTCTGGTTCAGATCGATTTGCAGACCAGCCCAGCGGGCCGCTTCCGCTCCGATGATTGTCTTCATCGTTTTACTCCTTTTTTAAGAACTCCGGAATCCGCCGGTGCGGGCGCAAGATAATCTTGCTATTAAAAATCGGTTTCAAAAGAACAGCTCCATGATAGCATAGGTATCTAGGGCTTGTCAAGTCCTCAAAAACCCGCCTTTTAAGGGATTATTTGATGCCTAAAATTTGCCCAGGATTTTCATTATATATATATATTTTACGCCGGTTCAAGAACTTTATCTACAACCAAATCTTTCATCGTAATCTTCTCAACACCCTTCTTGCCTAACTTCTCTTTTACGCCCAGGATTTCCAGATATAACGGTTTTGATTTTGAATCCACATCTAAAAGTATCTCCGGAGCAATCTCCAGAGTTTTTTTCACCTTACCATCTTTAAAGGTAATGCTTAAAGCGTCGGCGTAAGAATCATAAATAATTTTCATTAATTTATTAGCAATTCCAAGGGATGTTAAGACATCACGCTTGGCCGACAGTTTTGACTAACTCTTGAGCCGTCTTTTTACTTCGGTGATGAGTTTGGCCAAGGGGATGGTTTCCTGCATGCCGGCGACCATGTCGCGGATAATTATTTCTTTATCCAGCGCTTCTTTCTGGCCCAAAATCAAGGCCAGTTTTACGCCGAGTTTGTCGGCAATGTTCATCTGCGATCTTATGGAGTGCCGGCTGACCGATTCGGCCATCAAAATATCGTTCTCGCGGAATTCCTCCAGAATTTTTAAAGATTTCTTTTTAGCCAAATCACCCAGTTGCACCAAAAAAACTTTGGGCTGGGGCCGCTGCGGCACTCGGGCTTTAACTTCTTTCATTTCGGCAATAATTCTTTCTATGCCGCCAGCCCAACCGCAGGCCGGCACTTTCTTGCCGCCTAAAAGTTCGGCCAGACCATCATAACGCCCGCCCGAAATTAGCGCTGATTGGGCGCCGCGCCTTTCTTCGGCGTAAATTTCAAAAACCGTGCGGCTGTAATAATCCAAACCCCGCACCAAGTGGGGATTTAATAAATAAGGAATGCTGGTCTCATCCAAAAATTCTAAAAGTTTCTTAAAATGACTGCGACAATCGTCGCAAATAAAATCCAAAATCTGCGGAGCTTTGGCGATAACTTCGTGGCACTTTTCTTCTTTGCAGTCCAAAATCCGCAACGGATTGTTTTTAAACCGGCGCTGGCAGTTGTGGCACATTTTCTTGATGTGGTACCTAAAAAAATCCTTAAGCGCGATGCGATACTTGGTTCGGCAAACCTTATCGCCTAAACTATTCACCTCGCAAATAAGGCCTTTCACGCCCAAGTCCACTAACGCAGCCATAGCCAATTGAATTAATTGCGCGTCCACCACCGGGTCTTCCGAGCCCAGTGTCTCAAAACCAAACTGATGGAACTGGCGCAATCGGCCGGCCTGTGGATTTTCATGGCGAAACATCGGGCCCATATAAAAGACCTTGACGGGTTGGGGCGCTGCCTCCCAACCGTGCTGAATGTAGGCCCGCATTATCGGCGCGGTGCCTTCGGGCCGCAAAGCCAATTCATCTCCGCCTTTGGTTTTTAGAGTGTACATTTCTTTTTCCACCACATCGCTGGATAGGCCCAGAGTGCGTTCAAAAATCGTCTGCGGTTCCAAAATCGGCGTTTGGATAAAACCAAAATCGTAAAATTTGGCCAGTTCAAAAACAATCTGCCTTACTTTTTCCCAGTAAGGCGAGTCCTCGGGCAAAATATCGTGCATACCTGTAGGGGTTTGGAAAAATTGTTTCGGCATATATTTTCCTATGAACGGAGTGAATAGCTGAAAATATGTGTCCCGTGATAGCCCTGCTATTTTACGGGACTACATTTAGTACGCTGGCGCTTTAATTGCCTGCGCCGCGTTAACCGGCCACATTCTTAACCAAGTTCGCCCGATTATTAAATGCTTAGGCAATGCTCCCCAACGCCGTGAATCCGAAGAGGCGTTGCGATTATCGCCTAAAACAAAATAATCATTTTCATCCAGTTTTATTTTCATATCTCCCTCGGTGTTCTGATCCAAATACGGTTCACTTAAAATATAACCAGCCGGATTATCTTTATTGGAAATGACAACCTGGCCATTTTTTATTTCCACGGTTTCTTCGGGCAAGCCGATAATCCGTTTAATATAATACTGACTTTTATCTTGGGGAAATCTAAAAACAATCACTTCACCTCGGGTTGGATTTTTAAACCGATAGGAAATTTCGTCTATTATTAAATAATCGCTGTTGTGAAAATTAGGCGCCATGGAATCGCCCCGCACAAAAAACGGCTGAACGATAAAATAGCGAATCGGCAGAATAATCAACAAGGAAACCACCACAATCTTGGCGGTCTCGCCGATAAAACTGCCTGTTTCCTTAAAAAATTCTTTCATAATAAATAATACCATAACATTTTTTATGATAAGATTCAACATATGGAGACCCAGGCCAATCCTTCTTCCAAAAACTCTTCGGCTTTAGGATTGATTATTTTCTTGGCGGTTATGGCCACGGCCAATATCTGGCTGTGGCGTTCAACTTTCCCGCAACCGCAAGAAGGCGGCCTGCCCAAGCCCAACTTGGGCCTATTTCAAGCCAGTTCTTTTATAATCACCAACTCCCAAACGAATGAGACCGAACCAATCGAACCGCTAAATATCTTGGTGCTAGGCCGATCCGGCGGCAATTACATTGCCCCGAATTTGACCGATACGATCTTGGTGGCCAGAGTGGATACGGTGGTTAAAAAAATAAAAATTGTTTCTATTCCGCGCGACTTGGCCGTAAAAATTCCTGAAAGCAAAAATATCATCAAAATAAATGGAATGTATCAGTTGGGACTGAATCAATCCGAACAAGAAGGCCTGCGACTGATTAAAGAAAAAGTGGAAGAAGTAACTGGATTAAAAATAGATCGGTTTGCGCTGTTTGATTTGGCTACTGTGGAAAGCGTCATAGACACTATTGGCGGGGTGAATGTCTTGGTTAAAGATGATATCTACGATACTCGTTTTCCGGCCTCAAGCGGCGGCTATGAAACCTTTACCTTAAAAAATGGCTATAGATATTTAGACGGCCAGACCGCCTTAAGATTTATCCGAACCCGCCACAGCCCGCGAGGCGATTTTGATAGAATTGAACGCCAACAGGGGGTCTTAAAAGCTATCAAAGGTAAATTGATTTCGTTTAATCCCATTTGGGATTTTTCCAAGTTATGGGCTATCTATAAAGCGGTTAAAGAGAATGTTAGAACTGATTTGTCGTTATCCGATTTTAAAAATGTTTGGTCGCTGGCAAAAAATATTGATATCGAAAAAATAGAAACAATGGGATTGAATCCCGAAAACGGTTTAATCGCCGAAGACAAAATAAAACTGGGCGTACATGCCGCCGATATTTTATTGGCTAAAAATAAACCGTTTGATTATACTGATATAAAATCAGCGATAGATAATTTTATTAACGATGCCAATATACGAATGTATTCGAATGATACAAATAAATAAACGAATTCGTGTATCCATTAGTATAATTCGCATGTCATTCGTTGATTAGCATCGCATTGTATGAAAGTAATCGTCGGTTTAGGCAATCCCGGCCCAGAATACCAAAAGACCCGCCATAACACGGGCGAGTTTTATTTGAGCCAACTAATCAAAACCTGGCCACTCCTATCGGTTTCGCAAACCAATAGGAAGGTCAAATTTATATTGCCGAAGGAATTTATGAATAATTCCGGCGCGGGCTTAAAAAAAGAATTGGCGAAATTAAAGTTAAAGATTAAACCGCAAGATATTTTAGTGATTCATGACGATTTGGATATTGAGTTTGGCCGCATAAAATTAAGTTTTGGCAAATCCAGCGCCGGCCATAAAGGTGTGGAATCAATTATTAAACTTTTAAAAACCAATAAATTTTGGCGTCTGCGCGTGGG
>CAYIPG010000026.1:0-6372 GCA_964365305.1 uncultured Candidatus Saccharibacteria bacterium | reverse complement strand
AGTTACGGCGCGTTGAGAAGGTTTTTTGTAGAGGCGTTTAGGCGGGCCGAGGTCTCGGCCTAAATGTAATTTCTTTTGAGTCATGTTTTCCAGTTCTTTAACTCTGCTTAAGACTTCGGCGGCGTGGCCGTTGGCTTTAACATTTTCCCAAATGTGTTTGATCTTGCCGTCGCGGCCAATCAACAGAGTAGTGCGGTTATAAGTTCCGGTATCTTTTAACAAGCCGAGTTTACGGCCAAAAGAACCGTCTTCGTCCGACAAAAGCGGAATTAACAAAGTATGCTTGCGGCAAAAACTTTCATGCGAGACCAAACCATCTCGGCTCAAACCTATCACCCAGGTGTTAAGTTTTCTAAACTGTTTATTTAATTGCGAAAATTCCAGTCCTTCCGTTGTACAACCTGGAGTATTATCTTTGGGATAAAAATACAACACCAAATTCTGCTCACCCTGAAATTGGGCCAAATCAATCTTTCGACCGTCAAAAGTTGCGCCGACAAAATTAGGAAGTTTTTGGTTGACTTTAATATTCATAAATATAACACCGATACGCTAATGAATCGCGAATGACACTAATAATCTTTTCTTATTCGCGTCATGGGTTTATGTATATTTTTTAAGTTTATTAACTTCGCTTATAAATGTTTTGATGAATTTTTCAACATCTTCCCCTGTAGTATATCGCCCCAAAGTTATTCTAACCGCACCCCAAGCCGCCTCGTCGCTTCGGCCGATGGCCTTGATCACATGCGGCGGCGTGGGATTTTTAACATCGCAGGCCGAACGGGTGGACAGGGCAAAACCGGCTTCATCCAACGCCGTCACTAATTCCTCGGCCTTAATTGTGGGCACAGAAAAACTGATGTTGTTGGCCAGCCGTTCTTGAAAATGGCCATTCAATAAAACTTCGGGCAGAACGATTGTTACTTCTTTTATAATCATATCACGAAGAATCAGCAATCGCGCGTCTTCTATTGCTCTTTCTTGACTGGTGATTCTAACCGCCTCGGCGAAACCCACTATGCCCGAAACATCCTGCGTGCCTGGCCGCAAATTATTTTCCTGCGAACCGCCGAACATGACCGGCCCGATTTTCACACCTGATTTTATATACAAAGCCGCCGCGCCTTTAGGACCATAAAGTTTGCTGGAACTAAAAGACATTAAATCCAGCCCTAGATTATTAACATTGATTTTTATATGCGGCGCTGCTTGGGCCGCATCCGTAAAAAAATATAGTACCCCATTTCCTCCCCTTTGATCCCCTTTGATCCCCTTGATAACTTGTCCGATTTCTTTGATCGGATTTATAGTGCCAATTTCGTTACTCGCAAATATCACGGCCACCAAAATCGTATCGGGTCTGATTGACTTGGCAACTTGATCAGCCGACACCCGTCCATATTCGTCCACCGGCAAATATGTAACCTCAAAACCTTCTGTTTCTAATTGTTTGAAAACATTCAAAACCGAAACATGCTCTACGGTAGTGGTGATAAGGTGGCGGCCGAATTGACTATTGGCCCGAGCCGCGCCTAAAATCGCTAAATTATTGCTTTCGGTGGTGCTGGAAGTAAAAACAATTTCATGCGGTTTGGCGCCAATAAAACCAGCCACGATTTTTCGGGCTGATTCCAAGGCCTTTTTTGATTCAATACCTTCTTGATAAAGCCCCGAAGGATTGGCATTGCCCTTAGCCAAATAATCGTCCATAACTTGTTTGACTCTGGGATCAACCGGTGTAGCCGCGGCGTAGTCCAAATAAATTCTCTTCATCAAAAATAATTATTAATTACCAATTACTAATTACAAGTATTTATTATGATACCAAGTTTCCGCCATAGTTGACAAAATAAAACTACGGATTTTTTATTGGCCTTAGGTTAGACACCGAGTGTCTAACCATATATCGACTTGCGAAGTCGATATATTAGAGAATAGAATAAAGAAAAATCCCTACGGCTACTGAAACATTAAGCGATTCTTTTCGGCCGCACATGGGAATATGCCAAACAGAATCAACTCGTTTAAGAATACTCGGCGATAGCCCTTTAACTTCGTTGCCGACAACTACGGCCAACGGAAATTTGGGCTTAAATTTTTTATAATCTCTACTGGTTTTGGATTGCTCCAGCGCCACCACATTAACCCTTTCTGATTTTAATTTTTCTATCAATCGCCATGTATCCTTAATTTTTTCCCAACTGACTGATTTTTCCGCCCCAAGCGATGTTTTGGCGACCTTTTCTGTATCTGGCGATGGCGTATAACCGCAGAGATAAATCCGACTAACCCCGGCCGCATCGGCCGTTCTAAAAATTGAGCCGACATTGTAAGCGCTGCGAATGTTGTTGAGAATCAGATAAACTTCTTTCATATATCTTAAACCATGTTTCATATTTTATCGCGTTACGATAGTTGTTCTGTTTTCACCAGTGAGGATTGCCTGCCCCGTAGTGTCCGCCGAAGGCGGTCTACTATCGGGGTTTGAGCCCCACAATTGCGGGGCGAGTTCCGGAACCAGAAAACAGAAAAACTATCAATGTCTCAAAAAAGAAATGTTTTCCAACCGCCTCAATTTTCCAAAACCCTTAAGCGCGAAAAAAAGCGAGGCCAAAGTAATTAAGCCCGCGGCAAAAAACGGCGAGCCGCTGCCTAAATTATCATATAAAAATCCGCCCATGACTGGCCCAAATATCAACGCCAAACTAACTAATGATTGAGCCACCCCGAATATCTCACCCTGTTCTTTAACCGAAGAATTTTTAGAAATCAAAGAATTAACCGACGGAATATACAAACCCACGCCCACCGCCGCTACCCCGGCTGTGGCTATAATTGTCCAAATCATTCTGCTGGTGGGAATTAAAAAATAGCCCAATGTGGCTAAAATTAATCCCAAAACAATAATAAAGGTCTCACCGGAAAACTTGGCCAAATGCCCCACCATCACACCCTGAACCACGATCATTATTATGCCGATATAAGCGAAAAAATAACCCGTCTCCGACAAAGTTAAATGGAATCTTTGATTAGCAAACAAACCCGCCACATTCTGCATTATGGAAATTCCCAGCATTGCCAAAAAATAATTAATAAGCAAAGCCGACATTAGCGGATGTTTTAAAACCTCCAACAAGGGTTTTAGATTAAGCCGTTCGCTCCAAGAATAATTTTTAACTTCGGCTAAAGCGGCGCCCGAAGAAAAAAAGTGCCGAAGCCGAAGTTTCTTTTCCAACGACTCTTTAAGCGCGAAGACAATAACTATAAAATTAAGCAGTGATAATGCCGCGGCGCCGTAAGCCGGCGCGCCTAAACCAAACTGGCCCAAAAAAGCCGAAAGCGCTGGTCCCAAAATCAAACCCAAACCCAAAGCCACACCCACAAGCCCCATACCCTTAGTTCTTTCTTCTTGGCCGGTAACATCGGCAATGTAGGCCTGGGCCACCGCGGTGCTGGAGCCGGCCAGGCCACTCAACATTCTGGAAAAAAATAATAACCCGATCGAACTAGCCCAACCGAATAACGCAAAAGAAACTGCCGAGCCCAACGAACTTAAGAGCAAAATTGGACGCCGCCCAAATCTATCGGAGAGGCGTCCTAAAATCGGCGAAAATAAAAACTGCATTAAAGCGTAAGAAGAAGCCAATAACGCGATGCTGGTGGCCGAAATGCCAAATCTGGCGGCAATATCGGGATAAAGCGGCAGAATAAAACTAAAGCCCAAAAAATCAATAAAAATAACGGCAAATATCGCCGCGAGTTTTTTGTTAAGCATCATATTGTAGTATTATAGCAAATCCCGCCCCGACCTGGCGTCGGGGCGGGATTATAAAACCAATGTTTAGAAACTAATTGGCATCAATTTCGGAGAGTATATCGACGGTCTCTTTATCCAAATTATCAACACTGGTGTTATTCAGATCGGTCTCAATATCGGAAATATCGTCGGAACTTGAAAGAGGTTGTATCAATTCATCCTCTAACGCTGGCTGTTCCGCGCTGTTAACTGGCGGCGTGTTTCGCTGATCGCGGTTAGGCCAGTAATAAAAACCGATCATCACTGCTACTATCACTATTCCCGTAACCACCCAAGCCCAGGTTCCAGCGGCACCTTCTTGATTATTATTGTTTGTTGTTTCGTCCATAAATTTTAGAAATTATTAACTAATTAATAATTAAGGTTTTTCTGTTTTAGATGCTCCTTTTATAGAATTAATGACATCCACCAAAGCGGCGTGAGCTTGTTTGATAGCGTCTTTAACCGAATCCAGCTTGCCCCGGGCCATTTCAAAATCGGCTTTGGGCGTTTCTGAAACAACCATTGTTTCCAAAGACAACTTGACCTCGCTCAACGCGGTTTTGGCCGAAGCGATTTTTGATTTGGCGCCATCCAGCGCGGTTCTAAAATCCGTTACATCTTTGCCATCTTTAGCCAATTTACCTAAACGGCTATCCAGGCGGCTGGCGACATTTTCCAAACGATTTATAGAGGCGTCAAAACGAGTTACCATCCGCTGGTTAAAATCAGCCACTCTTTTAGACCTTTGATCCTCTAACTTTTTTCTTACCTCTTGGACTTTATCCTTGCCTTTTTGGATAATTTCTTTGGCTTTATCTTTTACTTCAGCCGCTTTATTTTTAATGGCCTCGCGACCTTCCTGAAGTGACGCGGTTTGGGCCAAAACCGCCCGAGAGCCGGATGATATCGCTAAAACTGCCAATACTAACGCGAAAAGTATTTTTTTATTCATAATTTATTGTTTAATCTTTAGACGATTAATTATGCTAAAATGAATATTCTCATATCACGCGAGAATAACATTGTTTAATTCTTAGCACAAACACTTAAATGAAGGAAATAAAAATATCCACAAGCGCGGCGGGCGGGCGTTTGGATGTATTTTTACACAGGCAATACCCTGATTTTTCGCGCTCATGGATTAAAAAGTTGATCAAAAAAGGTAATGCTCGGGTTAATGGAAAAATCGCCAGCGCCAGTAAAATACTAACGACATCGCAAGTCGTACAGTTTGATTTGGAATTGCCGCCGGAGATATCGCTGGAACCGGATAGATCGCTCGGAAACAAAATAAAAATAGTTTTTGAAAATGAGGATTTTTTGGTTATAGACAAACCGGCTGGAATTTCGGTTCACCCCTCTTCCAGCGAGCGCAAAGGCACCATCGTAAATTGGCTGTTGTATCATTATCCGCCGATTAAATCCGTCGGCGATGACCAAATCCGCCCCGGCTTAGTCCATCGGTTAGACAAAGAAACATCGGGGCTGATGGTTATAGCCAAAAACCAAAAAACATTCATTTGGTTAAAAGGTCAATTCAAAAAACATCAAGTCGTCAAAAAATATCTGGCGCTGGTAAATGGCAACCCCGCGACAGCTAGCGGCCAAATTGATTCAAACATTATTCGGTCGCGATCTGATCCCACCAAAAATACCGTCTCCAAATCAAAAACCGTTGGCCGAACCGCGCTGACTTTCTGGAAGGTCTTAAAAAGATACGCCGGTTATACCCTATTGGAAATAACCCCGAAAACCGGCCGGACGCACCAAATTAGAGTCCATCTAAAATCAATCGGCCTGCCGGTCTCGGGCGATAAGAAATACTATTCCAAAAAAAGCAAAAATCCCAAGCACCTCGGCCGAATGTTTTTGCACGCGGTTTATTTAGGTCTTGTTTTGGAATCCGGAGAAAAAAATTCATTTAACTCGCCCCTGCTTCCGGAACTTGAATCCGCCTTGCGTAATCTCCCGTTTATGATAAAATAACCCGATGCCAATATGCGAATAGAAACGAATGATACAAATAGGACTACAAATTTAATTCGTTGTTTTATTCGCATCATTCGCATGAATTCGTAGATTAGCATCGCATATGAATTTACAAGAATTTATAAAAACAGAGATTGAAGGCCTTAACCAACAGCCGGCGCTTAAGACCGATTTTCGGGTGGGCGATATAATTAAAGTCCACCAACTTATCAAGGAAATTATCGTTCAAAAAAAGATCTCCAAAACGGCTAAAGCGATAAAGAAAGCCGAGGGTGACAGCGGCAAAGGAGCAACCGAAAGAATCCAGGTTTTTGAAGGCGTGGTTATTGCTAAAAAACATGGCCGGGAAATGGGCGCCAGTTTTACGGTAAGAAAAATCGGCGCCAGCAATGTGGCCATAGAAAAGATTTTTCCGCTGTATTCCCCCACTATTAAAAAAATTGAGATTGTTTCGCGGCCCAAAGTTCGCCAAGCCAAACTTTATTACTTAAGGGAAAGAGTCGGCAAAGCCGCTCGCCGCGCCGGCTTGGGTGTGGCAGTAGAACAACCCAAACCTAAAGAAGAAACCGCGGCAAAATGAT
>CAYIPG010000025.1:0-6446 GCA_964365305.1 uncultured Candidatus Saccharibacteria bacterium | reverse complement strand
TCGGAATCACGCCGCCAGATTTCATGTGACCCCTTGGCTTGTCGGCAAAAATAAAAGCCAATTTTCTTAGCTACTTTAATAATATCGCGATATGTTGCTGCAGGAAACTTACCCATTTATTTTGTTTGGCCAACAGAAATTGGCCCCACTGGAAGAGGAAATTGGATGCTTATATCGGTTAGTTTCCCAACTTTAACAAAAGGTATTATTTCCCCATGTTTTCTCTTTATTTCAACATGCGCTTTTATAACATCAGTGATATTGTCAATCGCTTCACCGTAAGTTTCGCCTTCGGCGTGGCAACCTTGTAGAACCGGACAATCGGCAAAAAACCCTCCTTCCTCGCAGGGTTCGATATTTATAGGAAAAATGAGTGTTTGTTTTACTGATTTAGACATATTTTTATAATACTCGTTTTGACCAAAACTTCAAGTATTGTTATTTTTTGTATCAATGGAATTCTGATTTATATTATTTTTCTTGGCAAATTCCTCGGTCGGAATTTTAATGGTGAAAGTACTGCCCTTACTCTTACCTTCGGACACGCCTGATATCTCGCCATGGTGAGCGTCGGCCATTAGTTTGGCCACATACAGCCCCAGGCCGGTGCCGCCGGTGTAGAGCAACTTGCCGCCTTCGCCCCGTTCAAATTTTTTAAAGAGGCGGGTTTTTTCCTCGGCGTCCATGCCCACGCCGGTGTCTTTTACGGCAAACACCAAAAAATCATTTTCCAATTTCAGACCCACATTAACACTCCCCTGTTCGGTATATTTTATGGAATTGTCTATAAAATTGATCACCACCTGCCGAACCTTGTCGGCGTCGGCCCAAGCCATCGGCAAGCCGTGGGGTTTGATCCATGTTAGTTTCAACTTCTTTAATTCGGCGATGGCTTTAAGATCAAAGACCACCTCGTCCACCATCTGCGCCAAGTCCACCGCGGCAAAGGCATAAGTTATGCGGCCGTCTTCTATTCTATTAAGATTCAACAGATCATTGATGAAAGCGATCAGCCGCTCGCCCGATTGAAACACCTTTTCCAAAACATCCTGCTGAATAGCCGTTATCTTGCCATAAGTGCCTTCTTTAATCATAGAAATATACCCTTTCACCGCCGTCAACGGCGTCCGTAATTGATGCGACACGATAGACACGAACTCCGACTTGGCCGCATCCAACCGCTTCAACTCCACATTCGCTGACTCTAATTGTTTGGTTAGGATTTCCAACCTTTCCCGTTGTTCGACTTCTTTGATGACACTTCGGATTAAGATAACCCCCACAAAAATTGAAAGTATAAATAAGCCGCCGTCAATAAATCTTTCTCGTAAAGTTTGATCAACCAATAGACGGAACAATAAAAAAATCCACAAAGCAAAAATTGATAGTTCAGTTGCAATAACTTTAATGTTAAACAAACGATATTTTAGCATTGCTACTGCAAACAATACCGGTTGAATACCAATAACAAACATTCCCAAAGGCGAAAATAAATTTACGCCGTACATTAAGGGAAAATTTGTTGCTCCTCCCCCAAACCCAAATAAAGAGCCAACAACAATCCATTTAATTTGTTGTTTAAATAAAATGTCATTTGTTTTGTAATAGGATTTAAACAATAGTAGAAGTGCGTATATCACCAAGCCAAAAAATTCTATTAAAAATATGGAATAAAGAAAGTTGGCTTGAGGCCAGTGCCAATAAATTGTTGGATAATTTAAGTATTTTACATTTTGGAAAAGTAGCGTGCCTTTTATGAAAAAAGGCGAAAAACTAAATAACGAGAAAAGAAAAGTAATAAAACCAAGGAAATAAAGTAACCGTTTTTTATTTATTTTTAAAAACGAAACAATCCAACTAAAATAAAACAAAGGAATAAATACAGCGCCTAAATTTAACATCCTTGACCAGAATAAGGCCGTCTCTCCGTTTTTTTGAAAGACCCAAATGCCATAAGGGATTGCCCATAAAACATAAGCAGCGTTAAGCAAGAAATAAAAAACATAAGGCCCCTTTTTAGGTCCTTTAATGAAAACTAAAGTTCCCAGCCCAATGTTTATTGCGCCAATAAAAAAAGCGAAAAATCCGATTAAAGAAGTCATTTATTTCTTGCGAAGACGAGAAACAACACTAGGTAATATCTTCATTAGATATTTCATGTCTTCTTTTTGGTTAAGTTTGCCCAAAGAAAATCTGATTGAAGATTTAGCTTCGGCATCGGAGAGGCCGATGGCTTTAAGTGTGGCTGATATTTCTTGGCTGTCTTGACTGCTGCATGCCGAGCCTGTTGAAACAGCAATACCGCGCTGGCTTAATAATTCAACTAGATCTTTTGCATTTATACCATTGAATAAGAAATTAGCCACATGCGGGAGGCAATTATTTTGGGGACTATTTAATTTCACATCTGGGATTTCGGCCAAAATTCTTTTGACCATAAAATCTCTTAATTTTAAAACATGTTTTTTATTTTTTTCTCGTTCTTTGTAAATTAAAGCAGCGGCTTCACCTAGCCCAATTATTGCTGGAACATTTTCTGTGCCGCCTCTTAAAAATCTTTCCTGACCGCCACCGCATATTTGAGTAGCTAAACGACATCCTTTTTTAACATAAAGCACGCCTACTCCTTTGGGTCCATGAATTTTAGAGCCGTTGATAGTCAAGGCTGACACTCCTAATTTTTGGGGATTGCATTCTAAATAACTAAAAGCCGCTTCGCTGTCGGTATGAAAGCAAATTGGCGGCAGATTTTTTGTTTTTCTTTTTTTATTGTGTTCTTCAATTAAACCAGAAATTTCTTTGATGGGTTGTATGGATCCTATTTCATTATTTGCGGCCATGATGCTGATTAATATCGTTTTTTCAGTTATTAAATTTTCCAATTCCTCTATATTTATAAAACCGTTTTTGTTTGTGCTTACTTTGCTTACAACGAAACCATGTTTAGTTAAATAATCAAAACTACATTCTACAGCATGATGTTCAAAAACTGAAGTGATCGTATGATTCCCATATTTTTTCAAAGAGAAAGCCAATCCCTTGACAGCTAAATTTTCTGCTTCAGTGCCGCCATTGGTAAATATCAATTCTTCTGGGGTACACCTTAATACTTTGCTTATTTTAAGGCGGGCTTGTTCCACTGCTTCCCTAGCTTCTTTGCCACAGGCATGAGAAGAAGATGGGTTGCCAAACTTTTCTGAAAAGTAAGGCATCATTTTTTTCAAAACCCGCGTGTCTACCGGTGTCGTGGCATTATGGTCAAGATATATTTTTTTAAAACCTTTCATTTGGTGTAATCGTAATACTTTAACAAAAAATTTTTAACCGCGGCAATAGTTTTAAGATCAATTTTACTTATGCCTTCCTGGGGGAATGCTCTTTTATAGCCCTCGCTATCTTTTAGAGATAATAATGTTTCTCCGACACAAACATAACTTTGGGCCGGAGGAATGCCTATGTCAAGATCATATTCAACATCAGGCGTGTTGATTAAAAGATTATCAGTTATCATTAAATCCCGCCGTTCTTTTATTTTTTTTATTTCCTGAATATATTTATTGGGGGGCTGGGTTATGTCTAAAATAATGGTGTTTAGAGCGAGGTTTTTTTGTTCAATAACAGCCCCAAGCGAATTAATGGCCACAACCAAAAAGTTGCATTTTTTTGTTTCCGCAAGATCGGTTGTTATCTCTACTGTACTATGAGAATTGGCGTTTGTTATTTCTTTTTTTAATGAGGCTAAATTTTGCGGGGTTTTACCAAACAGTGTTATTTTTTGGATATCTAAATTGCTTTCCGCCAATAATTTTGTAAATGGTTGTCCTAAAACAGAAGTAGCTCCTATAACTCCCAATCTGATTTCTTTTAGATTACTTTTATATTTATTTATCAGCGAAGAAATTTTGTCAAAAGCAACCGCTAATAATAAAGTAAAACCGTTGGTCAGGTGAATTTTTGTTTGGCTTAGTGTCTTAAATTTGTCTTTTTTCTTTTCAATTATAACGCCGGCAATGCCAGCCGCCCCCAGGTTTTTAACACCCAGAGCTTCTGCTAATTTTATAGATTTAAATATTCTTTTCTCTGATAATTTTTCATTGGACAATATTTGTTTTGTTGTAAGAGGAATGGCAATTATGCACCCCTTTTTTTCTTTAACACCATTGGCAGAAAGAATTTTTATTTCCCCCGCTCTAAATGGCCATAAAAATCTGGAAAATTTAATTATAAAATTACCGTGGGATTTAAATTTTCGCGCAAAATCAGCTTCATTGCGAGGGTGAATAATCCATCCAAACTCATATTTTGGCACACCAAAAATTTTGCCTAAGAAAGGAATATTTTGAATTAGCAGATCTTCTATTATAGAAAACAATCCCTTCATAATTTATAAGCAGAATTTAAAATGGCTTGTTGAGCAAAGACCTGTTTAGTTTCTGAGATATTTTTAAAACCAGAATGTTTCATTAATTCTTTCTGTTCTTCTCCGCTTAGAAAATGGTATTTATTCATCTCTCCAGCCCTTTTAATTTTGCCGTTATAATAAAACATTTTTATGGTTGGCACCGCCATCTTTAAAATAAAAATTATTGTTTTGACTAGTCCGTGTCGTTGATTGTTTGTTTTAATATGACTCAAGTATATTTTGATCGGACTATAACTCTTTTTAATGTTAGAAACTATTATTTTACCACCTGGTTTTAGTATTCTATAAAATTCCCCCACCACATTAATTTGTTGCCCTTGAGTGAGTGTGTAAATAGTATTGTTAGAACATATTTTATCGAAATAATTGTCGGGAAATGGTAGTTTTTGGGTTAAATCTCCCTGGACCACATTGGCATCAAGATCTTTTGATTTATGAATTTTTATTCCCTCTTCTGAACTATCTAATCCTGTCACACTAGCCCCATTTTTTTTAATTTCCATAACTAAATTACCAGTTCCCGAGCCGGCCTCCAAAATCTTATCCCCTGGCCTGATATCCAATTCATCGCAGATAACCTTCAGCAGTTCCTGATACGGAATAACTAAGTTTAATACATCGTAAACTTGAAAATACTTTTTCCAAAAATTGGTATCCAGCATGTTTATTGACCTTTTTAAATTATATCAGAAGTTGCCATTTTTGACAAAACAACGAGGATATTGCTCATTTCATCATAGTTTTATTAACAAGCGAAACTTGGGCTTAGATACTTAATGTTTAAGTTACAAGCCATCGGCAAGCCGTGGGGTTTGATCCATGTTAGTTTCAACTTCTTTAATTCGGCGATGGCTTTAAGATCAAAGACCACCTCGTCCACCATCTGCGCCAAGTCCACCGCGGCAAAGGCATAAGTTATGCGGCCGTCTTCTATTCTATTAAGATTCAACAGATCATTGATGAAAGCGATCAGCCGCTCGCCCGATTGAAACACCTTTTCCAAAACATCCTGCTGAATAGCCGTTATCTTGCCATAAGTGCCTTCTTTAATCATAGAAATATACCCTTTCACCGCCGTCAACGGCGTCCGTAATTGATGCGACACGATAGACACGAACTCCGACTTGGCCGCATCCAACCGCTTCAACTCCACATTCGCTGACTCTAATTGTTTGGTTAGGATTTCTAGTTTTTCTCTTTGAGCGACTTCTTTAGATACACTTTTAACTAAAAAGATACCGGCTATTATAGAAAATGCTAGTATACCACTGTCTACAACTAAACTCGTTACATCTTGTGATTGTAGTACTCGGATAAGTAGTAGAATCCATATTGTGAATGTAAGCAACTCTGTAGCGATTGTTTTGGCATGGAAAAGCCCATAGCGCAACATTGCATAACCAAAACAGAGAGAAAAAGAAACAACTAAAAAGTTACCATATGGTTTTATGGGAATGTTGTACCAAAGAAAAAAATTAAACAAACCACCCCCAAATCCCAATATAGATCCGAGTATCACATAAAATACTTGTCCTCGTTTTTCAGGCTCTTTTTTGAATGTATTAAATAACAACCATAGTGAATAAATTACCAACCCTAAATATATTGTTACTAGGTATAAGCTATATAATATCCCCGGGTTGGGCCAAAAAGGGAAAGAGAATTTTTGTTGAACATTTTTAACAAATAGCGGCGAGAAAGAGAATAGAGTAAATATAACTACAGATATATAAGCCGATATAAGTACTTTTTTACTTTTCTTATTTAACACCAAAAGTATCCAATGAAAGTAGAACACCGGTATAAATAAAGAGCCCAAAGATAAAATACGAACCCAAAGCAAAGCATTTTCAGCGTTGCTGGTATTTGAGAGCCAGTACCAATATCCTAACGACCATAAAGCCACAGAGGCCATCAGTAAAAAGAAAACTCTGTTTATGGTGTCTTTCCAGTTTTTATGAAATATTAAAACACCGAAGCTTAAAGCTCCCACACCATTAATTAATCCTGAAATAGCAAACAA
>CAYIPG010000024.1:0-6514 GCA_964365305.1 uncultured Candidatus Saccharibacteria bacterium | reverse complement strand
TTATTATGGAAAAGGGCTTTGGATTTATTTCTCGCGAAGGCGAAACCAAAGATCTTTTTTTCCATAATAAGGATTTGAGCGGCGTCACATTTGAGGACCTGAAAGTGGGTGATACTGTGACCTTCGAAGTTGTTGAGGGCGAAAAAGGCCCCGCCGCCAAGAATGTCTCCCGCGAATAATTTTTGCGAATAAAAACCGCTCTCTTTAATGAGGGCGGTTTTTTTGTCTTTATTTTACGGGTTTCAAAATGATGGGTTGTTGTGGACACCACTTTTTATTTTAGGTATAATATAAGTAATATGACCAAGATGGCTAAAATCAACGAAAAAAAATATAAAAACGCCATTCTGTTTTTCGCCAAAAAGATTCAGAACGGCACGCTGGGAAAACTCAAGCTGATGAAGCTTCTCTATTATCTTGATTTTGATTTTTTTGAAAAATATGGGCGACCGGTAACTGGTGACGAGTATCTGCGATTTGAAAACGGACCTGTTCCGCGCATGGCAGAAAAAATTATAAAACAGATGAGCGGTAAAGAGATAAAAATTACCAGCCGCAAAATGCCAAAGGGATATAATGACCAGCAACATATCGAACCCCTCACTGATTTTAATCCCGAATCTTTTAGTAAAGAGGAAATTTTAATGATGGAAGAAATTGCCGATAAATGGGAAAAATTTACCGGTGCAGAAATGAAAAGTGCCAGCCATGGAGAAGCACCATGGATTGCGACAAAGCCGAATGATATTATTGATTATAATTTGGCGTATTATCGTAATAAATACGGCGAGATGGCAAAAATATAACGGTTATATGTGGTATGAGGATTGTCCGGCATGATGATATTGAAAAAGATTTGAGAAACTTGCGGCGCTTTTCGGCGCCGCTTGATTCGTTAGAGGCCTGGGAACGTCTTTTTTGTTTGAAGGGATTGCGTGAGACGCCAGCTGTTGATGCCTTTTCTGGTTTTGGAGAACGGAAAATTTATAAGGCGCGCGTTGTGCCGCTGCGAGAAAATGTTGGAAAATCAAGAGGTTATCGCGTAGTATTTCAAATAATGAACGATGAAAGTTGTAAAATTTTAGTATTTTCTCGTCATGGTATCTACAGAACCGAACGGGAATTAATAAACTTAGTAAAAGAAAGGATTGGTTGAAGCCCTAAAACAAATTATAGATGTTAAAATGCCTCTCTTAAAAATAAAACTTAAACCAAGAGAGGTAAAATACACTCTAAAGATAAGTCGGCGCGCCCGCGGGTTGCGATTGGCGGTTTATCGCGACGGCGCGGTGGTGGTGACGGCTCCCAGCGCCATGAGCCGAAGTAGTATCGATCAATTTATCACAAAAAAATCGCGCTGGGTTATTGATAAACTAGAACACTTTAAGAAATTTTCAGGCGTGGTCTTTATAAAAAAGAATAGTAAAAAGGATTTTATCAAATATAAAGAACAAGCGTTATTGTTAGCCAAAAACCGTATTGCGTATTTTAACAGCATTTATAATTTTGGACTCAATAAAATCAACATCAGAAACCAAAAAACGCGCTGGGGCAGTTGTTCCAAGAAAGGCAGTATAAATTTTAACTACAAAATCGCGCTTTTACCGGCAAGATTGGCCGACTATATTATTATTCACGAACTGTGCCATTTGAGCGAGTTTAACCACTCGCCGAATTTTTGGAACCTGGTGGCCCGCGCGGCGCCGGATTATTTGGAGATTCGGCGGGAACTCAAACAAACCGGCATAAGTTTTTATTAACGCGGGTTAATAAAAAAGGAGCGATCGTGAGATCGCCCCCATTGGCCTTAGGACTATTTACCTTTTCATCCCTTCCTTGTTTTTACAGAGAGCCGCGACTTTCTCCAGAACATTTTGCTGTGTCGGGCACTCCTCCCAAAACAGGGTAACACACCGCGGCGAGCAGAATCCAAGCGTAACCCTGGCTTGGGAAACGCCGATTTTTCCTCTGGTGCCGATTTCAATAGCCACCTCAACACTGCCCGGTCCGCCTATGCCGCAAGGGCATCCTTCCTTAAAACACATCATCGTTTTACTCTCCTTTCTTTTTTTAATTTTTAACGAACATCGGACTAAAGAACTGATTAGTAATTTCAGCCATTCTAGCAGATTGTTGGCGTAGAGCAAATAAGCGTGGCTGTTCTCAATTAAGTTTGTTATAATAACAATATGAAATCCAAAAAAATTGTGGCCGCGGCGGTGGGTTTTATGGTCGCAGTGGCGGCCGCGCTGGTTTATATTAACACTCGCCCGGGCCAGTTGGATTCTTTTGCTGTGTGTCTTAAAGACAATGGCGCGGTTTTTTACGGCGCCTTTTGGTGCCCGCACTGCCAAAATCAAAAAAAGATGTTTGGCAATTCGGCTCGTAAATTGCCGTATGTGGAATGTTCCAATCCTAGCGGCAATGGTCAATTGCAAGTTTGCGCAGATAAAAAAATAGAGGGTTATCCCACTTGGGAATTTGCCGACGGCTCGCGTTTGACCGGAGAGATACCATTGTCAACTCTGGCCGAAAAAACCGGTTGTAGTTTGTCTCATAAAAAATGACAGAAATTATTAACTATATCGTCGCTTCTTTGTCGGTTATAGCCCAAATAGCCACGCTTATTTTGCTGGCGGCCTATTTTTCTAAAGCCGGGTGGGCTAAAGATATAAAGATATTTGCGGCTCAAAGATATTTAGTCATCGGTTTTTTAATTACTCTAGGGGCAGTGGCGGGCAGTTTGTTTTATTCCGAAATCGCCGGTTTTGAGCCCTGCAAATTATGCTGGCTCC
This sequence comes from uncultured Candidatus Saccharibacteria bacterium, assembly GCA_964365305.1. GTDB lineage: Bacteria > Patescibacteriota > Minisyncoccia > JACQLN01 > JACQLN01 > CAYIPG01. Next base: position 3,719 of record CAYIPG010000024.1, on the reverse strand, counting down.
AAAGAATTTTTATCTATCCTCAAGCCGTTCTTTTTGCGGTGGCTTTAATTAAAAATAAAAAAGATTTGGCTGATTATGTGGTGCCGCTTTCGGCTATCGGCGGTTTAATTGCGATTTATCATTACTACATTCAACTAGGCGGCTTGCCGTTGATTCCCTGCTCGGCGGCTAACGCCAACGCCTGCGCTCAAAAATTCGTTATGATATTTGGCTACATCACCATTCCCATGATGAGCATCTCGGCTTTCGCGCTTTTGTTTATCTTTAGTATAATCAATAAAAAATTAAAATAATTAAAAAATAATATGCAAAAACATATATTGTTTCTTTTAAGAATTTCTTTAGGGGTTTTAATGTTTTACGCCGGCATCACCAAGGTTTTGGATCCATCATGGTCGGCGGGCGGTTATTTGGCCGGAGCCAAAACATTCTCGGTGTTTTTTCAGCGCTTGGCCCAACCGGATCTGCTGCCGTTTATCAATCTGGTTAATGAATGGGGGCTGACGCTTTTAGGGGTCTCGTTGATATTGGGCGCGTTTGTCCGTTTGAGTTCGGTTTTAGGCGCAGTATTAATGATGCTTTATTATTTTCCGATTCTTGATTTTCCCTATCCCAACCCGCATTCATACATAGTTGATGAGCATATAATTTACGCTTTAGCGCTGCTTTATTTCGCGACGGTAAAAGCCGGCCGAGTTGGGGGTTTAGACGGCAAGATTAAAAATATCTTTGGTTGAAAGCGTTTATAAATCAACGCCTGATCAAAAATATCAAGAAGGTGAGAATGTTGCATGGTTGGCAAGTAAGATGTATTATTGAAATATCCTATGAGACAAACCTTGGCGGGACTATTAATAATCAGCTTTTTGGCTCTGGCGGCGTTTGGGGCGCTGGTGATGGGCCATGGTCAAATACACGACCGTATTTTGTGTTTGGCCTCGGTCATGCAAGCCAGCGGTTGTCCCAAAGAAGTTGTTTCAGCCGCTTCTTTTAGTTTCCATTTGGGGGCCTTCAATGCCTTTTTTACCGCCGTTTTTGGCAATAATTTGATTGGTCTAACCAACGCTTTATTGGCCTTTATTATTGCGATGGGGTTGGTTTTGATTTTCAGGCAATCAACCGATTTTGCCGCTAGTGTTTTTGAACAAAACTGCCGGCGTCTAGCCGAAAGTTTTGTTTTTCCTTTCAACCGGCCGGTGATTCACTGGCTAGCTTTGCGCGAGCATAGCCCCGCTCAATTTTAAGACGCGATTCAATTTTTTGATTGACTAGTCGGCTAGTTTATCAATAATTGTTTTGCGTCTTCATCCCCAATATCATCGGGGATTTTTGTTTTACGCTCAACAAGTCGGATGTAGTAATTATCAAACACTCGGTGTTTGATAAAATATCACACATACATATATGAAAAATGTAATTATAACAATCATTGGCACGGTCTTAGTGGTGGTGGGATTGATCTTTGCCACCAGAACCGGAATTTTGGGCGATAAAGTTACCACCGGTTCCGTATCCAATACGGCGGTCAGTCCGGCTAATCTGGATATTCCAGAAAAGTTTTTTGATTTTGGAACAATTTCTATGGCTAAAGGCGAGGTGGAGCATTTGTTCACAGTCAAAAACACCGGGGTGAGTCCTATAAATCTTGAGAAACTTTATACTTCGTGCATGTGCACCGTGGCTTACCTAAAAGTAGGCGAGTATGACCGCGGGCCGTTTGGCATGCCCGGGCACGGCATTGTTCCTAAAGTGAACAAAGAGTTATTGCCGAATCAAACAGCCGAAATAAAAGTTGTTTTTGATCCGGCCGCTCACGGGCCCTCGGGCATTGGCAAAATTGAAAGGGTTGTTTATTTGGAAAACTCGGCTGGCGCCGCGGAGTTTGGGTTTAAGGCGGAAGTGACGCCCTAGAAAATAGAAGTTAGAAAATAGAGAATAGAATTATGAAATTAAGATTTAAAATTATCGGATTAGTATCAGCGGCGGCGTTGATTGGGTTGATGATTTTTCTGAAAACAAATTTGGGGACGGTCTTTGTTTGGAATATCTCCAACGGTGGCAAGTTGATTCTGCCGTTGGTTACCGTGGCGGCGTTAATAGACAGCATCAATCCCTGCGCCTTTTCCATCTTGCTCATAACCATCGCTTTCCTTTTTAGTTTGAACAAAAGCCGCGGCGAGATTCTAAAGATCGGCGGGTTTTATGTGTTGGGATTGTTTTTGGTTTATATTCTGATCGGACTGGGAATTTTGCAGGCCTTGCATTTGTTCAACACGCCCCATTTTATGGCTAAAATCGGCGCCGGATTCTTAATCGTCTGGGCGTTGATCAACCTTGTTAATGAATTTTTTCCGAAGTTTCCCATCAAACTCAAAATACCTAATGCCGCCCACGCTAAAATGGGCCAGTTGATGCACCGGGCCTCGTTGCCGACGGCTTTTCTTTTGGGCATGTTGGTGGGTTTGTGCGAATTTCCCTGCACCGGCGGGCCGTATTTAATGGTGTTGGGATTATTGCATGACACTGGCACTTGGGGTCGGGGTTTGGGCTATTTGTTGTATTATAATTTGATATTTATTTTACCGTTAGTAATCGCTCTTGTCGCGGCGAGCAACCAAACGCTTTTGGCCAAGGTTGATTTTTGGCGCAAGCAGGAAACCAAAAAATTCAGAATATGGGGCAGTGTCGCCATGATCTTATTGGCGCTGGCGATGCTGGCGTTTTAGTCAAATCAAATAAAATAAAAAACCCCGACGCCTGTCGGTTGGGGTAAAAAAATATGAAAGAAGAAAAAGATCAAAAAATAAATTTTGAGGAGATGGTAAAAAAGATTGAAGCGTTGAAAAAGAGCGGCGGCATAGACCTTTCTACCGAAGAGGATTTGGCTTTGGCGGTTATGAATCTGATAAGTTTGGAAGAGCATTTTTATTTTACCGCGGCCAAAACCGAACAGCCGAGTTATTACGAACTTATGAATCAAGCCCGGGAAATCAGAAAAGAACTGATGGCGCGGATGATTGATCGACACGAAGGCGAAACCTGGTGCGTTTCCAAGCACTTGCTGGCCACCACCATGCGGTTGATAGAGGTTGGTTCCAAATTAAATTCCGACGGCAAAAAAGAAGAGGCCCAGAAAATTTTTGCCAACGGCTACAAGGTTTTTTCGTTGTTTTGGGCCTTGCGATTAAAATTGATGAGCGTGGACGACTTGAAAAAACGGGCGGCCAACGAAAAACCCTGGACGCTTCAGGGCATCATGAGCAAGTTGGTGGATTGTTGTGATGAGTAAATGTCAGAGAATAGAATCTAGAAAATAGAAATTAGAATAAAGAATGAAAAAATACAGTTCAAAATTAAAAATATTTTTTTACTTTTTAGTTGGTGTTTTTACTTTTGCGATTTTGGTCTTTATTTTATGGGCTGGGCGCGGCCAAGAATCAAATGCTGCCATAGATAGTTTCGCAAAATGTTTGTCGCAACAGGGTGTAGTGATGTACGGCGCGGAGTGGTGCGCTCATTGCCAGAACGAAAAAAAGGCCTTTGGAACATCATTCCAATACATTAACTATGTGGAGTGTCCCAAAGATCCGAATAAGTGTTTGGCGGCGGGGATAGAGGGTTACCCCACTTGGATTTTTTCTGACCCTTCGGCGGGTTCGATAAACTCACCGCAAGCCAGCTCAGGGCAAGTGGCCAAAAAATTAGTGGGCGAGCAGGGG
>CAYIPG010000023.1:0-6615 GCA_964365305.1 uncultured Candidatus Saccharibacteria bacterium | reverse complement strand
AGACAATGATGTTTTGATTTTTTTTGATTTTCGCGAAGACAGCGTCCGCCAATTAACCGAGTCATTTGCTTTATCCGACTTTAACAACTTTCCAACTAAAAAACTGAAAAACTTGTTTGTGGCCACGCTAACCGAATACGAACCAAATCTTTCGGCCGAAGTAATTTTCCCAGCGCCGGAATTAAAATATTCACTGGCGCAAATTTTGTCGCGATCCGGTAAAAAACAATTCCGCATCGCCGAAACCGAAAAATACGCCCATATAACTTATTTTTTTAACGGCGGCGAAGAACAGCCCACCCCGGGTGAAACCAGAAAACTAATTCATTCCTTACCGTCAATCCGTTTTGACGCCACTCCCGAAATGAAAGTTGTGGAAATTGGCGAAGAACTAGTTAAAGCCATAAAAAGCGGCGAGTATGATTTTTTGCTGGCTAACCTGGCCAACGCCGACATGTTGGGACATACCGGTAACTTTGAAGCCACTATCAAGGCCGTTGAATTTATTGATGCTGCAATCAAACCGATAATTGAAGCAGTTTTGGAAAAAGACGGCGCGTTAATAATAACTTCTGATCACGGCAATGCCGATACTATGATTAATTCTCTAACCGGCGAAATGTACACCGAACATACCGTTAATCCAGTGCCGTGTTATCTAGTCATGAAGTCCTTGCAAAAAACGAAGCCCCGTAGTGAGCTTGGCTCTACTACCGGGGATGTAAGAGGTATTCTGCAAGATGTCGCCGCCACAATTTTACATCTTTTAGGTCTACCCGCCCCAACCGACATGGATGGTAAAAGTTTATTGCCGATGTTGTATAATCAATAAAGCGGAAATAATATAAAAATGTCATTAACAACAAAGGGTTCATGCTTAGCATGAACCCTTTTTTAATTTGTGAAAACTAAGTTGCGTAGACCGAGCCGAAGGGCTGGTCATTCAAAAGAGCAAAATCAATCCGATAGCCATCAAAAAAATGTTTGACCGCTATGTCAGCCGACTGAACGGCTTGGGTCAAAAGATCATAATCCCGTCTGGGCGAAAGGATGGCCCCGGCGGTTTCATATCCCAAACCTTTTAGCAGCCAACCTAGCCCGGCCGCGGCGCGACGCAAAGGGGTATTGGTGTAATTGTGCCAGTACGCCGAACCGCCAGCGAGAAAGGAAACATTTCCGCTCCACAAAAATATCCGCGGGATGATCTTGGACCATTTAACAATACTGTCATACCCCCGCTGGATATCGTTTTGAAAAAACACTGCTGTGGGATAAATGGTATTTACAGCCAGTGTTAAAATGTCGCCCCTTTTTCTTTTGGGAAACATTAGGTTGGGTTGCCATAAATCTTTGGCCTCCTCCGATTCTAAAATGGCGCAATCCAAACCCCATTCCAAGCGCATATGCCACAACATCAACTGCGACTTGTCGGCGCCACGGTAAAAATTCTTAACCGCTTTGTCAACTAAAGGATGGATAACCGCATCGGCATAAACATGCAACGCCCAGCCGGCCACAAAGGCCTCTTCGGCTACAGACATTGCTTGGCTACACATGGTTCTCAAAAATATTCCGGTCCGGCCGCGGTTATGAACGGTCTTGGAAAAATTGGCAGACCCGCCGGGATAAAAACCAATGTCGGGCGCCACCGCTCCAGCCAAAAAAGACGGTAAAAAACTATCGCCGTACTTTTCTAAACCGGCAGCCTTAACGAACTCGGGATAAACTTTATCCGCCAGCCATAAATGAAAAAACGGTCCGGGCATAACTCCCTCCTTGCTTAAAATTGAAAGAACTTCATCCAAATCCAAGGATTATCTTTTCGGCATAATAATTTCATCCACCAAACCGTAGGCCTTGGCTTCCTCCGCCGACATAAAAAAATCCCTATCCGTATCTTTTTCAATCTGTTTTAACGACTGGCCGGCGTGTTTAGCAATAATTTTATTCAAACGGTCTTTCACTTTAATAATGTGCCGCGCCGAAATTTCAATTTCCACCGCTTGCCCTTCAGCCCCGCCCATAACTTGGTGCAACATCACTTCGCTGTTAGGTAGAGTCATGCGACGGCCTTTTTTGCCGGCGGCTAAAAGCACCGCGCCCATGGAAGCCGCCAGACCCACGCAAATCGTGGCCACATCGCATTTTACAAACTGCATCGTGTCGTAAATAGCCAAACCGGCCGTCACTGAACCGCCCGGGCTGTTTACATAAAGTTTAATTTCTTTTTTAGGATCTTGGCTTTCCAAAAACAGTAACTGCGCGATTATAGTGTTGGCCACCGCGTCGTTTATCGGCCCGCCCAAAAATACAATCCGATCTTTTAACAAGCGGGAATAAATATCGTAGGCGCGCTCGCCGGAGGATGTCTTTTCTATAACTGTTGGAATAAGATTCATATAACGCGATGCTAATCAACGAATGACATGCGAATCTACAAATAAATCATTCGAATTTTTATTAGTATCATTCGCATAAATTCGTATATTGGCATCGTTAATTGCTTTCAAGCAATGCAAACACTTTATCGTTTCTTATTAAACCTCTAACATACCCACGCAATGCAGTCAAGTCAATATTCTGACCCGGCGCGGCCGGAGCGCCTCGCAAAATTTGGGTTAATTTTTCTTCTATCTCTTCTTCACTTACCTGCAGGCCTTCTTTTTTGGCAACTTCCCTGAGCGCCAAAGTTATTTTAACCCTTTGTTCGGCTTTCGCCTGCCAGTCCTTTTGTAAATCCGCCCAAGTGGCGCCGATATGATTTAAATATGTTTCACGGTTTAAATTTAGGCGCGCCAAAGAACCCTCCAATTCCGTGGTCATTTTTTCAATTTCCATTTCAACCAGCTTCTTCGGCAATTCCACGGCAATATCTTTAACCAACTCTTGGGCTATTTTGGCCCGTCGTTCTTCTTGGGCCCTCATAGCTTTTTCGGCCTGCAAACCATCTCTAATATTATTTTTTAAGTCCTCCACCGAAGCAAAATTGCCGATTGATTGGGCAAATTCATTGGTAATTTCCGGCAATTTTCGTTTTTGAATTGAATTTATTTTAACTTCAAAATCAACTTTTTTTTGGGCGAGGTTTTTATCATGATAATCAGCCGGCGCCGCCACCGAAAAATTTTTGGTTTCGTTCTCGTTAAGGCCAACCAGTTCATCTTCAAAACCCGCCATAAAATGACCTTCGCCCAAAATTAACGGATGCTGTTTGGACTGGCCGCCTTCTATAACTTTGCCATCCACTTTAGCCGTAAAATCAATTTCCAAACGATCGCCCTTTTGAGCCGGCCGCGTTACCGCGGTAACCACGGCTCTAGATTTTTGAATATCCCGTAACACCGAACCAATTTCATGTTCCTCTATTTTTACTTCCGCCAAAAGTATATTTATTTTTTTATAATCCGGCAGAACAATTTTGGGCACCACGGCAAAAGTGGTTTTATAGACCAAGGCGTCGCCACTGGAAGATTGTGGTTCTATTTTGGGCTCGCCCACCACCTCCCAATTATTTTCGGCGATGGCTTTGGAAAAACTCTCTCTGATAGCTAAATCGGCAGAGGCCTGTTTTATTTTTTCTTCACCCAGTTCCCGCGCCACAACATCTTTAGGCACATGGCCCGGCCGAAAACCTTTTACTTGGGCTTGGCGCGCCAACTTTTCGCAGGTTTGATTAAAATAATCTTTCATCTCATCTGAAGAAAGTTTAATTGTGAGCTCTATTTGGGATTGGGGAAGATTTTTGAGTTCAGATTGCACAATAATTTAAATTTAAACTTTTAATTGTAGTTTTATATTTTAATTTTTAACTAATCTCCTCGGTCTTTATTTCGGACTCCATGGACTCATCACCACTCTTTTCTGCCTTCTCGACATCTTCATTTTCCGAGATCTTTCCGGCGCCTTTGACATCTATTTTCCAGCCGGTCAGTTCCGCCGCCAAGCGAACATTCTGGCCCCTTTTGCCGATAGCCAAAGATAGTTGATCATCACTCACCTCCACCGTGGCCAAATGGCGAACTTCATCTAAATCCACATTCAAAACCTTGGCCGGCGACAGCGCGTTGCCCACAAACTTGGCTTGATCGTCCGACCAAGAAATTATATCTATATTTTCGCCGCCGAGTTCGTTGATAACCGCCATCACCCGCACCCCGCGCTGGCCCACGCACGAACCGACCGGATCAATTCCAGCCTCGTTGGAAACAACCGCCACTTTGCTGCGACTCCCGGCTTCACGGGCGATGGTCTTTATTTCCACCACGCCCGAGGCGACTTCAGGAACTTCCATTTCAAAAAGTTTAGAGATTATTTTAGGATGGCGGCGCGACAAAATTATAGCCGGGCCGCGGTTGTCTTTATCCACCCGCACCACGAACACCCGCAGGCGTTGGCCGATGCGATAGCGTTCCTGCGGAATTTGTTCTTCGGGAAACAATACGCCGGTGGCGCGGCCAATGTCCAAATAAACCGCGCCCCGTTCCAACCGCTGAACCGAGGCCGAAAGAATATCACCCTCTTTTTCTTTGAAAGTCGCGAACACCACCTCGCGTTCGGCCTCCCTTATCCTTTGAATAATCACCTGCTTGGCGGTTTGGGCGGCAATGCGGCCGTAATCATCTTTGGTTTCCAAAGGAATCAATAATTCACCGCTAAGCTCAATATCTTTTTTGATTTTTTGGGCATCTTCAATCATAATATGCCGCTTGGGATTAAACCGAAATCTCTTTTGGCCAACAACTTCGGTCTCGCGTTCTGATTCTTCTTCGGCATCCTGAACCTTTGCCTTTTCTCGCAGGTCTTTTTCTTCTTCTAAAAACTTCGGCGGCGCTTCCTGGTTGGCCAACTCCCGTTCGGCTCTTTCTTGGTCTATGGCGGCGATTTCTTCGGCCGAAAAAATCATGCTTTCATCCACAGCCAAAAGCGCCTGGAAAAATTTCGCCTGTCCGGTTTTTTCGTCTAGTTTAACGCGAATGTTCTGGCCTCTTTCGCCGTAATCCTTTTTATAGGCGGCGGCCATGGCCATCTCTATGGTTTCCATAACCTTTTCTTTAGAGATGCCTTTTTCTTCGGCAATCTGATCAATCGCGGAAATAAATTGTTTTAGATCTATCATGTTTTTAAAAAAATAAGGCCCGTTCGTCGCGGTCCTTAATCAATCGCTTCAGTATATTTCCATTATACACGAATAAAAAATGGGGTCAAGCGCATTGGCCTGACCCCATTCCACAAAGGGTAACCCTTCGTGGGAATAACTCACTGGCACAACTCCTGCAAGGTGTTGATGATCATTTTCACTGCCACGCCTTTTTCGGCGGGCTGGGGAAACACTTTTTCTTGCTGAGCCAACGATCCCAATCGTGCAATGTGCTCGGCTCCGGTCAGTTGATGAATATATAAGGATAACTCGTGTATCCCATGAAACGCCCTCAACTCCCCGGCAATACCTAACTCGATGGTCTCCATTTTCCGAGATCCGGTTTGCCGCTCCCAGTTGCCCAACCCCACATAAGTCAAATACTCAATCACAGGCTTGCGCTGGCAGGCGGCTTCAATGCCGATGGTAGAACCAGATTGAACCACCACATCGCATCCCGGAATTATTTCTGATCCCGAAAGCATTTCTTTCGGGATCACCAGGACCAATGTCCGGCTGTATTTGACCAAATCGGCATATATCTCCGAGGGATTGGAATCCCCTGGATGCAGGGTCAAAACAACACGATAACCAGAGCCGGGTTGGTTGGCCGCTTCAATCACAGCGCCAAACAACAACATATTCTGGGCCAAACATTTACCGCCCGGCACCAGAATCATTTTTTGCTCATCGGTAATTTCCAGTTTTTGCCGCACCTCCTCGCGCGTGTACTTGGGAAAGAAAAAATCCTCCCACGCGGGATTGCCCGAAGCCACAATTTTGGCGTGGGGAAAAAGATTGCGAGCTTTTTCGGCTTCTTCTGGGTTGATGACAAATAACGCCGAAGCGGCCTGGCGATACGGCTCAAACCACGGCCGCGCCCAACTGCGAAATGTGTCGGCGAACAAGCACAACGGAATTCCGGCTTTGACCGCCGCCTCGCACGCCGCCAATTCTTCCTTGGCCAATTCCGGCGAGGAACTCATTCCGCACACAACCACATCAAACCCCATACCTTCATCCGTTACCAATTTTGACACTTGGTCAACACTAATCCCAGGAGGATCGGCGTTATATAACTTGAAAGTAAAGGGCATAGAAAAGAGAATACCTTGTTCGTAAAAAGCTTTACCGATCTTCTCAAGAGCCAACCATGGACCGGTATCTCGCGTTACCATAAGAACATTCATCTCACACCTCCTGTTTTTATCCAAGGCTAAGCCTTGGATGATTTAGAGTTAAAGAACAACGCTTATCCACTGATACCACATTCAAAATAATCAAGCAATGTCGTATAATATATAGATGACACTTAAAACTCTCCTGACCGATTATCTAAATTATCTGGAAATAGAGAAAAACCGTTCGCAAAAAACGGTGGAGAATTATGGGCGGTATCTAGAAAGGTTTTTAAGGTGGGCCAAGATTGATAAGCCGTCGCAAATTTCTAATGATGCGGTTAGAAATTATCGTTTATA
>CAYIPG010000022.1:0-6663 GCA_964365305.1 uncultured Candidatus Saccharibacteria bacterium | reverse complement strand
ATCCGGCTGATTTTGTGAACACCGCCGAAGGCACCGGCCTGGTGCATACGGCGGTAATGTATGGCGCCGATGATTTTGAACTGGGCAGTAAAATCGGTTTGCCCAAGTTTCATACGGTTAACCAAGAGGGTGAGTTTATAAAATCAGTGCCGGTGGTGGGCGGTTTAAGAATTATATCCGATGGCCAGAAAGACGAGGTTACCGAAAAAGCTATTTTACTTTATTTAAAAAAACAAAATCTTCTTTTTGCCGAGGCGTCTTATACCCACGAATATCCTTTTTGCTGGCGTTGTAAAAATCCTTTGCTGTATTATGCCAAGGATTCCTGGTTTATAAAAATGTCGGCTTTGCGGGCGCAATTGTTGGTTAACAATAAAAAAATAAACTGGATTCCGGAGCATATAAAAGAAGGCCGGTTCGGCGAATGGTTGCGGGAAGTTAAGGATTGGGCGCTCTCGCGGGAACGCTATTGGGGCACGCCCTTGCCGATTTGGGAGTGCGGTAAATGCGTTAATAAAATAGTTATCGGATCGCTGGAAGAATTAAACCAATTCCGCTTTGATAAACCCGCCGAATTATTTTTAATGCGGCACGGCGAGGCCCAGTCCAACATCAATGGCCGGTCCAGTTGTTGGCCCGAAAAAGAACTAAACCCACTCACAGATAATGGCAAAAAACAGGTTCTGGTTTCGGCTAAAAAATTAAAAAAAGAGAAAATAGATGTTATCTATAGTTCCGATTTGATGCGCGCTAAAGAAACAACCCAAATAGTCGCCGATGAACTTAAAATAAAAAAAGTTGTCTACGATGAACGATTAAGAGAAATCAATACGGGAGTATTTAACGGCCAAAGCGTTAGCGACTATCAAAATAGTTTCAAGTCATTTAAGGATAAATTTGTTAACCCGCCGCCCCAAGGTGAGTCACTACTGGATGTTTATAAAAGAGTTAAGGACTTTGTTAAAGAAATTTCACAAAAACATTCGGGTAAAAAAGTTCTGGTGGTGAGCCATATGGATTCGTTATTTTTGATTTTAACTACCGGCGGAATTTTTGGCGAAGATGAAATTGGCCTAGCTTATAATACCGCTGCCCAAAATAGCAATTTGACTCTTAACACCGCGGAGTTTAAAAAATTTGTTCCGAGTAATTGGCCTAAAGATGCCAACGGCGATTTGGATTTGCATCGTCCTTTTGTGGACGAAATTTATCTAAAATGCGGCAAGTGTTCTTCAAAAATGAAACGGGTTAAGGATTTAGCCGATGTCTGGTTTGATTCCGGGGCGATGCCGTGGGCATCTCAAAGTAAAAGTTTAAATATAAAAAGTAAAAAGTTACCGTCTAATTTTTTTCCGGCTGATTATATTTGCGAGGCCATTGATCAAACCCGCGGCTGGTTCTATACGCTTTTAGCGATATCCACCGCTTTAGGCGAAGGCGCGCCCTATAAAAATGTTATTTGCCTGAATCATGTTTTGGATGATAAGGGTGAAAAAATGTCTAAATCCAAAGGTAATACTGTGGATCCAATGATGTTGGGCGATAAAGTTGGATTTGACGCTTTAAGGTGGTATTTTTACAGCGTTAACGCTCCAGGCGATAATAAACTTTTTAATTTGAAAGATGTGGAAACCCGCCAGCGCCAATTTGCCCACACCATCATCAACTCATTTTTATTTTTAGAGACATATTATACCCCCGCGCCCGCCGGATTAAAACCAAACTATCATGTTTTGGATAAATGGATCATGTCGCGTTTGGAAAATGTTCGAGGCCTAGTTACGGGCGCGCTGGAAAATTATGATATTACTTTAGCCAGCCGATCTTTAGAGGGTCTGGTGGAGGATCTTTCCAATTGGTATATCCGCCGCTCCCGCAAACGACTTCAAAAACAAGATATAGATACCAGCAAACTGGCCGCGCAAGAAACACTGATCAGTGTTTTAAAAAACTTGGCGATTTTGATCGCGCCCTTTAACCCGTTTTTGGCGGAGTGGCTTTATAGAAATCTAAGAGACATGAGACAAGCGACAGATGGCATGGAATCGGTTCATTTAGAAAAATGGCCCGCCCAAGCTATTGCTCCCAAAAATGCCGCTTCGGAAAAAATCATGGCCAAAGCCCGCAGTTTGGTGGCTTTGGGGTTAGCCGAGCGGGCTCGGGCCGGTATTAAAGTCCGCCAACCGCTTAATGCTTTGTATTTATCGGCGGCGGATTATGGTTTGGCCGGCGATGTTTTGGATATTGTGGCCGAAGAATTAAATGTTAAAAAGATTATAACCGACAGAACTTTGGCTAAAAATAGCGTTCGTTTAGACATCGAACTCACGCCGGTCTTGCGAGAAGAGGGGTTAGTTCGGGAACTTATTCGCAACATTAACGATATGCGCAAAGAAGCCAAACTAACACCCGATGATAAAATAATTTTGTATTACGATATTCACCCTTCGACTTCGCTCAGGGCAGGTCAAGGTAGTAATTTTAAGGAATTATTAGCGCGCTTTGAAGAAGTTATTAAACAAGAAACCCGTTCCCACGAAATTGTTTTTGGAATTTCGGGCAACGAAAATCTGTTAATTCACAAAACCTGGAGCCACAACGGCTACGAAATCGGGGTGGGGATTAAGAAGGTTGATTGAATATGTCTAAATCATTTAATAAATTTGTTGTTGCTCAAAAAAATATAATAGTTTTTCAAGATATTATTGTCGAGAAAGGCGATGTTGGTGTTATAAAACCAGAAAATGATAAAAATATCTTTTTTATTAGAATTTGGAGACATGCTGAATTAGATCAAAACGATGTAAAAATTATAGATGTTAGAAAAACAGGCGACAGTTTTACCAAGAAAATATGTAATGTTTGTCATAAGTTAAAGAAAACAACGGATTTTGCTAAAAACCAGAATGCAAAAAATAATAGATCAGTAAGGCGACCATCATGTAAAAGTTGTCGTGTAGATATGGAAGGAGTTGGAGTACCCCATGTCGATAGGAGAGAATGGCTTAAGGAAAAACCCCATAATGAGCCATTTGAGTGCCCGATTTGTAAAAAGAGGACTATAGCAGGCGTAACTAGTAAAGTTGTTCTTGAGCATAACCATCAAACAGGGAAACCAGGTGGTTGGATTTGTGATAGCTGTAATACCGGGCTTGGTCGTTTTAAAGATGATACAAAATTATTAAAAAGCGCAATAGAATTTTTAAATAAAAGTTACTAAATACTAAAATAGTCCAATCTTTTTTTAGTGAGCTCAACGTATTCTTTTGAAATATCACATCCTATGTAATGACGTCTATTAATAGCGGCCATTTTACAAGTTGTTCCAGAGCCACACATGGGATCAAAAACTATATCTCCCTGTTTTGTCCATGTAACAATATGATCTCCCGCTAATTTTTCTGGAAAAATAGCAGTATGCTGAAAAGCAATTTTGTCGCTAGTTGAACCATAAAGTCCAACAGCATACTCCCAGATGTTTGTTAAAGTTTTTTCTGATTTTAATTCTCCTTTTATCTTTTTATTTATCCCATCCGCCTTTTTATTAAATGGAAGCATTTCTTGACCTTGGCGAATGGTTTTGGTTTTAATCGGGTTAAATGTTTTAGGGGAACCTTTACTGAAGACAAACATAAATTCATAACAATTCGTATAAGCATTTGATCTCATAAAGGGGGTATTTTTTTTTCTATAAATCATGATATCGTGTGCATTGAAACCTAGGTTCTGAAAAAATAAAGCTTGCTTGAAACTTGTAAGGCTCCTGTTACCTTTATTTATTTTATCTCCAACAACCCATACTAAAACACCACCTTGTTTAATGACTTTTAATAAACCCCTAGCTATACCCTCAAAATCAAAAGCATATCCTTTATAGTTTCTTAGTTCATCATAAGGAGGGGAAGTTACCACTAAATCTACAAAATTAGCTGGCATTGCTTTCATAACTTCTACTGCATTTCCACAGATTACCTGATTTAATGGAAGGGAGCTGTGTTTTATCATCTCTATTTTTTGAGGGGCATATGATGGAAGTTCTGTGTAATTTTTATTTTTTATTACATCAATTAGTGTTCCTTGGATTGCAAAATCTTGTGTTTTTTTAATTATTATTGGCTCCATATTTTTATTGGCAGGTTGCAAGCGTATTTGGTTCTTCTCCTTATAAAAAGTTTTAAGAGTTGCTTCGCGGTTATCTATTAACGCAATCACCTTTTCTCCGTTTTTAGCCGTGTTTTGTTCTTTAATCAAGACAATGTCACCGTTGTTTATTTTTTCATCAATCATACTGTCACCCCTTACTCTTAGAGCATAGATATTTCCAGAATTGGGTAGTTTATTTTTTGGAACAACGATTGTTTCTTTTTCTTCTATGGCTTCAATCGGTTCGCCGGCTGCAATTGTGCCCAGTAGGGGAATTTTTACAAAGTTATCGTATACGGATATTTCTAGATGGCGTTTTTGATGCTTCTCTTTCTTAATGTATCCCTTACTTATTAATGCTTGAATGTGTTGGTGTATATTGGAGACAGAGCTCAAATGAAGATATTTTTTTATTTCTTCATGTGAGGGAGCGTATCCTTTTTTATCACTATACTTAGTAACAAAATCAAGGATTTGTTTTTGTCTCGGAGTTAAGGTATCCATATACTAATTATACCGAAAATTAACCGAAAGTTATCCACAATTTGTTTATAAAATTTAGTGGCTAACTATATGATATTTTCACATTGACCTGATATGATGGTCTGAAGTTATGAATCACACCGAGGGCATTATTTTAAGTTCGGCCTCCCGCCGCGAGGCCGATGCTGTTTTTAAAATTTACACCAAAGAATTGGGTTTGGTTGATTTTCAAGCCAAAGGTATTCGGAAACCGCAAGCCAAACTCAAGTTCAATTTGCAGCCCTTTAATCGGGCCGTGATTTATTTTGTGCCTTCCAAAATAATGCCGATCATAGTTGATTCCAAAGTTGAAAATAATTTTACTGTTATAAAAAATGATCTGGAAAGATTAAGGATGGCCGGGGCGGTGGGCCATGTTTTAAGAAATATTTTTGAACCCGGTTGGCCGGATTACCGATCCTGGCAAAAAGTAACGGCCTACTTTGATTCCTTAAACAATCCGGCAGTGGGCGCGGAGAAAGTTTCAAATTTAACTTGTTTAATGTGCTATCAGTTGTTGTGGCTGGGCGGGTTTGATCCCGAACTGGCGCGCTGCACCGTCTGCCTCAAGCCGATATTTCGGGGACGGCTTAATATTTCTTTGATCAACGGCGGTTTGGTTCACACTGGTTGCGCTTACGCGGAGGTTTCTCTAAGCGTGAACCGCGAGGTATTATATTTGGTGAATGACATGAAAAAGACCGATCCGCGGGCGGTGCTGTCGCAGGAACTTAACAGTGATGTTTGGAACGATTTTAGAAAACTCACCCAGTTTTTCTTTCAGTATTATTTTGGCCTGGATATCGGCGAACTGATATAATAAGTACATTATGCCTGATCCTTTAGAAGAGCTTCAAAAAAAATTATATACTCCCGAACGGCCGACCTTGCCTCAAACAGAAAAACCAGCCGAACCCATTCAAAAAAATGAGCCGCCGGTTTTAATTCCGTTTCCTCCCCAAGAAGATCTGCCGACTTCTAGTTGGAAAAGAATCAAGTGGGGTCTGGCTATATTTTTAGTGCTGGCTTTAAGCGTGGCCCTGGTTGTTTTTTACCGCGGCTTTTACGCTTTTCGCAAAAATAATGTGGAGTTAAAGATTACCGGTCCCGACACCGTGATGGCCGGGGAGAGGGCTGTTTGGAAAATCAGCGTTGTAAACAGAAACAAAGCGTCGTTAAAAGAAGGCCAACTTTCGTTTCAGTTTCCCGATTACGCTCTTAATCCTTCCCAAAGCAGTGGCGGTTCATTTGTTCCAGTGGCCGGCTTAACTAACAAAATAACTATCGCGGAACTGGCTCCCGGCGGATTATTTGAAAAGGATTTTGCGGCCGATATAATCGGCGGCGAAAATTTTGAACGCCGGGCACAAGTAGTTTTTGAATTTAAGCCGGCCGATGGCAGCAGTATTGTTTTTAAGGCCGTAGCTGAAAAAATTATTACTGTTTCGTCTGTACCTATAACCATAGATATAAAAATCGCCCAAGAAACAGTTACTGGCGAAACAGTGGGTTTAATTATTAGTTTGCAAAACCAAAGCCAAAACGCCTGGAACAGCATCAGAGCGCGTTTGGAATTACCTTCTGGTTTTAAAATAAAAAGTTCGTCGGAAAAATTAAGCGATTTTAATAATATCTGGAAAATAGACCAACTACTGCCGCAGGAAACAAAAACACTTACACTCACTGGCGGGGTCAACGGTATTGCTGGCGAGAGCAAGGTTTTTAGGGTGTTTATTGAAGGACAAGAAGGTTCGGGTTGGAAGGTCTATAAAGAAGCCAGTGGCCAGTTGAATGTTATTGAGGCACCTTTAATGGTGAACATAACCACCGATCCCGAAGGTGTTAGTTCTGCCGTGGCTTCGCAGACGCTAATTTTTAAGGCCAGTTGGCAGAATAATTTGGATGTGTCTTTGGATAGCGTTATTATTAAAGCAAAAATAACTGGCGAGGTCGTTGATTTTGGTAATATTTTTTCGGGCGGTAATTTTGATTTGGTTG
>CAYIPG010000021.1:0-7224 GCA_964365305.1 uncultured Candidatus Saccharibacteria bacterium | reverse complement strand
GTTAGGCGAAGATTTTCTTTTATTTTGGATCTAGCTTTATGGGTTTTAACAATTTTGAGCCAGTCGCGGGACGGGTTCTTTTTTTTGTTGATGACAATCTCCACAATGTCGCCGTCGTTTAAGGAATGGTTGAGCGCCATAATTTTACCGTTCACTTTGGCTTGTTCGCACCGGTCGCCTAAATCGGAATGAACCGCGTAGGCAAAATCAATCGGCGTGGCGCTTTCGGGCAATTCAATCACATCGCCTTTGGGGGTGAACACAAAAATTCGGTCTTTGAAAAAATCAATTTTAACATTTTCCCAAAATTCCTGATTGGACATGGTTTGTTCCTGCCAGTCACGCAACTGATTTATCCAGGCCACCTTTTTTGAAATCGGATTTTTATTTTCTTTGTAGGCCCAATGGGCGGCAATACCCAGTTCGGAGTTTTTGTTCATCTCGGGGGTTCGGATTTGAAATTCGGTTATCTTGCCATTATCGCAAAACACCGTAGTGTGGAGTGATTGGTAGCCGTTGGGTTTGGCCAGAGCAATATAGTCCTTAATCCGGCCCGGCAGGGGCTGCCAATATTTATGAAGCACGCCTAAGGTCTCGTAGCAGGCCGCAACATTTGGCACCAAGATTCTTAAAGCCACTAGATCATAAATTCTTTCCAAATTAAAATCATATTTTTGGAGTTTTTTCCATAAGCTATAAAGATGTTTGGATCGGGCACTTACCGCCGTGACACTAATGTTGTTTTCTTTTAGTATTTGTTCCACTCGCGGTTTTATTTTTTCCAGATAATTTTTATTTTCTTTCATTTTATCTTGAGTAACCTCCACGGTCTTTAGGTATTCTTCGGGATAAACGAAAGGGAAGGCCAAATCCTCCAGTAAGGCCTTGATTTCGCCCATGCCCAGCCGCGAGGCCAAGGGCGCGTACACTTCTAAGGTCTCCAAACCAATTTTTTCTTGGTCGCCCTTAAATGTTGCCAATGTCTCCAAGTTATGAATGCGATCGGCCAGTTTGATTAACACTACCCGAATATCTTTGGCCGTGCCTAAAATCATTTTGCTAAAATTTTCCACATATTGTTTTTCGCCGCTGTAACTGACGCGATGCAGTTTGGTTACGGCTTGCACCAAAAAAGCCACGGTTGGCCCAAAACTTTTTTCCAGTTCCTCAAATTTCATGGGGGTTTCTTCTAAAACATCATGGAGCAAGGCCGCGGCGATAGTTTCGTGATCCAAATTCAAATCGGCCAAAATTTGGGCCACTTTCACTGGGTGGGTAATGTAATCCTCGCCCGAATGCCTGGTTTGGCCGCGATGGGCATTTTGGGCCAACTCAAAAGCCCGAGTGATAATTTCGGCTTCGTCCGGCGGGTATTTTTCGGTTATTTTAATTAGTATTTCCATATTTTCCTATGAATGAAGTGAATAGCTGAAAATATGTGCCCCGTAGTGAAGCGGAGCTTCTACTACTGGGGCCAATTCAATTTTAACGATAGCAAATATAGTCAAACGGGCGCTATTGACAGGTATGTTTACATATTTAATTTTCCTGCTCTTGAGAATCTCAAATATCAAACACTCGGTGTTTAATACTTAGGGTTGCGCGGGTTCTTGTTTTTGCGCGTCTTTATCTTTATTTTGTTCGGCGGGATTTATCTTGGGATTAGTCCAACTCACAAAATCACACTTTGGATATAGAGAACAGCCGTAGAAAATTCGGCCGCGTTTGGATTTTTTAAACACCACTTCGCCTTGAACGCATTTGGGACAAGGCATATCAATTTTCTGAAGAAATTTTTCGGTGTGTTTACATTCGGGAAAACCGGTACAGGCGTAGAATTTTCCAAAGCGGCCTATTTTAATCACAATCGGTTTGCCGCACTCGGGACAAATTTTATCGGTGGGCTCATCTCTTCTAAAATCGGATTTTTTTAGTTCTTCCATTTTTTCTTTTATATTTTTTTCAAAGGGCTCGTAAAATTCTTTTATAACCGGTTCCCATTTTATTTCGCCCGCGGCGATTTCATCCAGTTGTTCTTCCATTCGGGCGGTGAAATTTATATCCACAATATTAGGAAAGTGTTCCACCAAAAGATCGTTGACCACGGCGCCGGTCTCGGTGGGTTTGAAACGGCGGCGTTCGTCTTTTTCCACATAACCGCGATCCTGCACGGTAGAAAGCGTGGGCGCGTAAGTGGATGGTCGGCCGATGCCATGCTGTTCCAGCGCTTTAACCAACGATGCTTCGGAATATCGGGCGGGCGGTTCGGTAAAATGCTGATTGGGTTTTAATTCCAGTAGGTTTAAGATTTCTTCTTTAGAAAGTTTAGGCAGAACGGCTTCCTCGGTTTTTAGAAGATAGACCCTGGTAAAGCCATCAAATTTTTTAATTAGGCCATTGGCCCGAAAAGTATGCTTTGTCCCAGCGGCTATATCAACAGCGGTAGCATCAAAAATAGCCGGAGTCATTTGGCTAGCCATAAAACGCTGCCAGATCAGTTTATAGAGTTTTAGTTGGGTGGGATCAAGATACTTTGTTAAGGATTCAGGCGTTCGGTCGGGCTGGGTGGGGCGAATGGCCTCATGGGCTTCTTGGGCGCCTTTGGTTTTGGTTTTGAAGGTCTTGGTTTCTAAATAATTATCGCCAAAATTATTTTTGATAAAACTGGCCGCCGCGGTCAAAGCGTCTTGAGAAAGATTTAACGAATCGGTTCGCATATAAGTGATTAAGCCGGTGCGATCACCCTCAATGTCGGCGCCTTCGTAGAGGCGCTGGGCGAACATCATAGTTTTTTTAGCCGAAAAACCGAGTCGTTGGGCGGCCGCTTGTTGGAGAGTGCTGGTGGTAAAGGGCGGCGGGGCGTTTCTTTTGGTTTCTTTTTTTTCTACATCTAAAACCTGCCAACTGGCGCCGTCTAGGTCAGCCAAGATTTTTTTGGCATCGGTCTCATTTTTGATGGCGAACTTGTCTAAGGACTCGTCATTTATTTTGACTAGTTTAGCTTCAAATGTGTTTTCAATTTGTCCCTTGTCCCTTGTCGCTTGTAGCTTGGCTATAATATCCCAGTATTCTTCTTTGTTAAATTTTTCTCTTTCCCGTTCGCGTTCCACCACCAACCGCACCGCGACCGATTGAACGCGACCGGCTGAAAGCCCGCGCGAAACCTTTTTCCACAACAGCGGCGAGAGTTTGTAGCCCACCAACCGATCTAGCACTCGTCTGGCTTGCTGGGCGTCAATTAAATTCTTTTCCAGTTTACGGGGATGTTTTAGCGCTTCCAAAATGGCCTTGGCGGTTATTTCATGAAAAACAATTCGTTCAATATTTTTATCTTTTAACTTTTTATTTTTTACTTCGTCCAGGCCTAAGGCCTGGACGAGATGCCAGGCAATAGCTTCGCCTTCGCGGTCTTCGTCGGTGGCGAGAATCACCGTGTCGGCTTTTTGGGAAAGTTTTTTTAACAGCGCCACCTGTTTTTTGGCTTTGGCGGGAACTATATATTTGGGTTCAAAGTTATGCTCCACATCCACACCCAAGGTGCTTTTGGGCAGATCGCGGACATGGCCAAAAGAGGACTCCACCTTAAAATCGGCGCCCAAAAATTTTTCTATGGTTCGCGCCTTAGAAGGCGATTCTACGATTACCAATTTCATTTTTATTTGTTTTTATATATCGCAAGTATCACCTTTCGCTCTCCATGGAGTCCTCTTTACTGTAAATTTGGTCATCTCCATGAGTTCGCTCAAGATGATACTTGCTTTACTTTAATTTTTTGATTTTTGTGAACTCAAGGGGGATACCAGTATTTTTATAATGAGGGGGTTATAAACGACTAACCCTCTTTTAAAGAGGGTTAGTCCCCCCTTGGCGAACAAAAATTAAAATTATTAAAGTATAAAATTTTATATAGTATATGTCTGTCCACCGATATTTTTCACGACCCCTTTTAATTCTAAACCGGTTAAGGTGGAACTCACGACATAGGCCTTAAGTTTAGTTACCTGGGTTATTTTGTCAATGTGAGCCGGTTCTTGCTGTATCAATTCCACTATGGATTTTTCGTTCGGATTTAAGGAATCAAGGTCAATCACGGTTTTTCCGGTCTCGCCGATATTTATATTTAATTCCTGAAGCACATCTTCGGCGCATAAGACCGTTTTGGCGCCGGCGCGAATGAGTTGGTTGGTGCCAACAGAGGTGGGTTGATTGATGGGGCCGGGCACGGCAAAAACCTCGCGATTATTTTCCAAGGCCTGTTTGGCGGTTATCAAAGCGCCGCCGTCTTCTTTGGATTCAATAACCAGCGTGCCCAAAGACAGCCCGCCAATAATGCGGTTTCTAGCCGGAAAGTTTTGTTTTAAGGCCGGGGTATCCAATGGATATTCCGAAACAATCAGTCCGTTATTTTTTAAAATGTTTTCCGCCAAAGGCAAGTTCATTCTGGGATAAATTTGATTTAAGCCCGAACCGATTACCGCGATTGTTTTGCCGTTAACATTCAGTGTGGCGGCATGAACCAAAGCGTCTATGCCTTGAGCCAGGCCGCTCACAATCACCAAACCCGACAGGGCCAGTTTTTCAACAATCGCGTCCACGCATATCTTGCCGTAGTTGGAAGGCGTTCTGGTTCCCACCACGCCTAAAGATTTTTCGCGCAATAATTCGGCATTGCCTTTTAAGTATAACAGCATTGGCGCCGAACCGATTTCTTTTAACAATTTGGGATAACTTTTTTCAAAAAAAGAGATCGTCTGAATGTTTAATTTTTGCAATTTTTCCCACTCTTGTTTTGGATCAACCACCAATCTTTTCTTAAGCGCTTCCTTAATACTATCATCATCAAACTTGAGTTGAAGGATTTTGCCATCACCCGCCCGCCAAGCCCGCTCGGCCGTCTTAAAAACCTGAAAAAGTTTTTTGATTCGTGAAAGTCCAAAAACAATATTCAACGCATTGAGCCAAACATTATCATTCATGAATTAAATGATAACATATCAAGTTAATTACTTTTCTTAAGATTTTAATTTTTCCACCGCTTGCGAGAGCATTTCGCAATATAAATTTAAACCGATTTGGTTGATGTGGCCGGATTGGTTGCGTCCCAAGATATTGCCGGCACCTCTAAGTTCCAAATCGCGCAAGGCGATTTTAAAACCGTCGCCCAGATTAGAGAACTCTTGCAAGGCCGCTAGTCGGGACTGGGCAATTTCGGTCAGCGACTTTTTCGGATAGCAGAAATAGACAAACGCCTTAATATCCCGCCGGCCCACCCGGCCGCGCAACTGGTGGGCTTGGGATAACCCCAATAGAGTAGAGTCGGAAACAATTAAAGTATTGGCGTTGGGCAAGTCCAAACCGTTTTCAATAATCGTGGTGGAAACCAAAATATCGGTTTGGCCCGATTTGAAAGCAGTAATGGCGTTTAAAATTTCTTTCTCGCTTAAACGGCCGTGCAGCGCGGTTATTTTGGCGCTCGGCAAGAGTTTTTTTATATTTTCAATCACATTCCCGATTTTATGGATTCTGTTTTCTAAAAAGAACACCTGCCCGCCTCGGGCTAATTCTTTTTCCAGCGCTTCTTTAACCAGTCGCCACGAAAATTCTTGCGCAATTGTTGTAACAGCCATCCGACCCAAAGGCGGTGTTTGAATTTTAGAAATAGGTTTTAAGTTAGACATAGCCAGATACAGGGTGCGGGGAATGGGTGTGGCCGAAAGCACCAGCACATCGATATCGGCTTTTAGTTCTTTTATTTTTTCTTTTTGTAGAACGCCGAATCTTTGTTCTTCATCTATAATCAATAACCCCAAGTCCTTAAATTGAACATCTTTAGACAGCAGGCGATGCGTGCCCACTACCACATCAACTCGGCCATTTTTTAATCCCTCCACCACTTTTTTATTTTCTTCTTTGGACTGCAAGCGATTTAACATACCCACGCCCGCCGCATATTTATCCAGCCGATTTTTAAAGACCTCAAAATGTTGGTAGGCCAGTATGGTCGTTGGCGCTATTAAGGCCACTTGCTTGTTACTTAACACCGCCTTGAAAGCCGCGCGCAAGGCGAGTTCCGTTTTGCCAAAACCAACATCGCCCACCAAGACCCGGTCCATAGGTTTGGCATTTTCCATATCGGTTGATATTTCTTGCCAGGATTTAATTTGATCCGGTGTTTCGGGATACTCAAAATCAGTTATTAAATTTGCTAGCTCACTAGTTTCTTCCATAAAAGAAAATCCGTTCGCGGTTTCTCGGTGGGCGTAAAGCCGCAATAAATTTTGGGCCAGTTTGATAATATCTTCCTTGGCCCTGGTTTTAATCTTGTGCCATAGACCGCCGCCCAGGCCATAAATTTTGGGACGGGTAAAACCCACATAAAGCGAAATCTTTTTTAACTGATCAAAAGGCAGAAATAATTTATCGCCATGGGCGTATTCAATTTCAAAATAATTTTCCAAATCCTGGGTGGTGCCGTTAAACCGGCCGATGCCGTGATCTATATGAACCACATAATCGCCCTTTTTAAATCGCACATAGGCCTCGGCCATGTTTTCTAAATCATCCAGGACTATTTTTATTTTGGACTGGGGCAGTATCTGGATTGATTCAATTATGTTGCCGTTAAAATCCGCCGAAATTAAATTGTCTAAATTAATCGGCCAGAGTTGCAGAACCGAACCCATAAAAGAATACTCGCCCGGTTTTAGCACCCGCGCGGTTTTTAGGTAGCCCAGATTAGCCAGTTCCCGCATTAGCGCCAGCGGATTTATTTTTAAGCCGGTTTCTATAGCGCGGATGTGGTTGCGCCACCATACATTCTTTTGGCATAAATTCTTGATCTTAATTTCGTTTTCTTGGAACCACAAAATACCCTGATTCTTAAATTCAGGGATATTCGCGGCTATCACTATAGAGTCATCTTTAGCCACTCTGCCATTCTAATCCACTTGGACATCAAATGTCCAAGTGGATTTTAGTTGCTGTTTATTAATAACATGGCTTTGTCGGGGTGAACCAGCCAGGTTTCCAGGCCTTCGGATATTTTTTTAAAATTTTTGTTTAGAATTTTTTCTTCGGACGGGGTGAATTTTTTTAAAATAAAATCAACCATTTTTTTATGATCCTCCCTCGACTTCGCTCGGGATAAAGGTTTTTTCTGGGGCGCGATGCCCACGCGCAGACGCCAAAATTTATTGGTTTTTAAAAGTTTAATAATTGATTCCA
>CAYIPG010000020.1:0-7661 GCA_964365305.1 uncultured Candidatus Saccharibacteria bacterium | reverse complement strand
CCGGCTATTCGCATTATGTTTTAGGGGCGAAGATTTTAACTTCTTTGGTTAATTTATTTTTCGGCCAAAAAATGACCGATGTTTACACTTGCTACAAACTGATACGGACTGACTTGTTCAGAGACCTAAACATCCAGAGCCGTGGCTTTGAAATAGAAATGGAAATCACCGCCAAAATCTTAAAAAAGAAACTGCCTATAACGGAAGTCGCGATCCATTATTACCCCCGCAAGTTTTCCGAAGGTAAAAAAATCCGTTTCCAAGACGGCTTAAAAGGCATTTGGACTCTTCTAAAAATAAAATTCCCCTGACTCGTCTCTACTATACTTTAAAGTAAGAAAGTATTATAACTTACCCGCTTAATAACTTTTTTAAAACCTCCAATGCCTTATAAGCGCCGTTGAGGGCGCGGTGAGGCGAGGACTCGGGTTCAATATCAAAATATTTGCAGAGTTCGCTTAAGTTAAATTTGGCTAGACCCTTGAGTTTTTTATTGCGGGACAAGCCCCAAGCGATGCTAAACAAATCCAAGCGGTGGTAATCGGTATAATCCTCTACTCCGGTTTGCTTAAAGGCCTCGGTGATAAACGACCAATCAAAAAAACTGTTATGCGCCAAGAAAATAGCATTCTTGGTTTTCTTGGAGTAGACCTTCATGGCGTCTTTTAAGTCCACCGCTTTTAACCAATCAATTTTATTGTAACCGCAAACCTTGAGGGCTTTTTCGGCCGCTGTTCTGATTCTTCGCGGTTTGACCTTAACCGTCCACTCATCCAAAATCTTTAGATTTTTCTGATCAACCACAATCAGCCCGATTTCTAAAATTTCATGAATCGGGGCGTCAAAACCGCTGGTTTCAACATCAGTTATGGCTAAAGGGCGTTTTAAAAATTCCATATTTTACGAAGGGTTACCCTTCGGAGGTTGTGGTGTTTGTTTGAAAAAGTTAGAACCCGTTTTGCGGAGAACCCCCACTTCCGCCATGTTCTTGCGGGGACGGGACGGGAACGGAAGCAAGCGGGCAAAAATTCCTTCCCCCCAACCCCCTTCCTTTTTGCCCGCCTGCTTGGGCTTCGCCCCCAAAACTTTTCGGCGGACGGATTTTTCGGCGGGCTTTGATAAAAATAGATTACCAAAATTAACCAATATCTTCAAATTCGCACCTCTCGCTATTTGCCAAACCGAGGGCGGTGAAATGGACAAAAAACATTTTCCAATCTGCTCCTCCATCGGCCATACCAACAGATTTACCATTCATAAACTTCTCTCCGTGATATGTGATGCCATCTCCTGCGTTATACGTTATTCTAAGCCAACAATCGCCGCCGTAAACATTGTGGTATTTCATAGAATATTTTTCCTCTTCTAGCTTGAACGATTCAAAACTCGGCTCATACAAGGCAGTACCCATGACGTTTTTACCGTTCCTTATTCCGACTTTAGCAAATAGAACATTAAAATCCCGAAGGGTTACCCTTCGTAAGATAACCAGTCATTAATAAAATCTGAAAACTCATATTGATTTGCAAAATAATCAGGAAATGAATTTTTGTTTAAGATTAAACCAAAATCCCTGCTAGCACCAGTATAATCCAAGCAACTTGAATATTGGTAGTTGGCTAGATATTTTTGAGATGAAATTCTGTCCGAGATACCTATTTCTTTCCAGTTCGACTCAATTAGTTTTATTGGGTTTAGATGAATATAAGCGAAAAGATATTTTAAATATTCATCTTTATTAATATGGCTACTTTGAAAAGGACCCTGAAATAATCTGCCACTCCTATTATAAAGTTTATTAAAATACATAGAGTAGGCAGTGGCCAGTTTCAACATGAATTTAGTTATTCCACCCTCAATTTTTTCTTTAACCAATATATGAAAATGATTCGGCATCAAACACCAACTGCCGATGTCCACTATGGTTTCACCCCGATCAATTTTACCGAAGGGTAACCCTTCGTTATTTTCTTTCAGTTCTCTCACATCAATAGATTTAGTACTATTGCAAACATACAGCAAAAAAGAAAATCTCAATAAGTCAAAATCACCTCGGAAAATATTCCGTTGTTCCGTACCACGATTATATAGATGATAATACTCGCCAACCGCGAAAGAAATTTTTCTATCCATACTTTAACGAAGGGTTACCCTTCGGGAGTTTTAAATTCATAGCTAAATCTCAATTTCGGCCATTTTTCTAACCATCTTTTTTCTTTTACCCTTTCTTTTACTCTTTCCAAACCTTCCACAAATTTTAGACTTGGTCTTACAATCAAATTTACTAAATCATTTATACCATGTGGAGCGATTATTTTTAATTTATTACTTTCCAACTTAACTCCTATGCCTGTTGCTGTTTCTGGCCACTGAGAAAGAGCGTCCTCAGTTGATTTATATGGTGGCAAATTATTCCACTTGTGAGCATATGCCTCATTTACAATTTCCCACTTTATACCAGTTTCCTTTCTTAATTTTTGCGACAATTCTTCATCGGTTTTTTGATCGTTTCCATTGGGGTCATAATAAACTAGATCAATATCGGCAGTATCAATTTCTTTATTTTCGTATCCATGCAAATGATTCCAAACTTTATTTCTGACAAAACCCGCACCGATTATCCAATCGGGAAAATTTAATTTCTCAGCAACACGCAAAATGTTCATCATCCATTCGTCCTTTTCAATTAAATTGAGAACATCTTTTTCGGTCATACTTATTTTCAAAAGGGTTACCCTTCGGAGGTTGTGGACCCAGCGAGAATCGAACTCGCGTTTCCGCAATGCGAATGCGGTGTATTACCACTATACTACGGGCCCTATTTCATTCGGTACATTCGGTCTGGTGACCTCAGTACCTCCTTCGCCCTTGCTCAGTCGGTCGGGCCACTGGGAATCGAACCCAGTCTACACGAACCCGAATCGTGTGTACTACCGGTATACGATGGCCCGAAAAAATTTATTTAACATAATACTTCCCCTTCATCCCTTCATCTTCCTTTTCATTTTCTCCTTCCAATTTTTCTTTGCCGGCTTGGGCCAGTTCAATCAAATCCTTATCACCTAACTGATTCAATTCTTCCGTTCTTTTTAATAAATACTGCTGATTATTCAGTTCCGGATTGTCTAAAACCTCCTCCAACAAAGCATTCAGAATATACCCTACTTTCGGCCCAGGTTCAATTTTTAAGGTTTGCATAACATCATGACCGGTTATTTTAAGCATGCCCACGGTCAAGGGATCCTGCGAGACCTTTTCTATCATATATTTTAAGTGGCGCAGTTTGTAGGGTTCGGCTTTGGGCACGCCCGAACCCTTGCGCTCGGCTTGGCGCACTTCCAACAACTCGGCCATATTCTCGGGACCAACTTTTTTAACTAGCCGCCGCACCGACCGCTCCGTCACTTCGCCAACATTGTAATAAAACATGTGATAGCGAACCAAAGTATAAACCTTTTCAATAAAATCCTTGGGAAATTTTAACCGTTCCAAAGCCCGCGCCGCCATTTTAGAACCAATATATTCATGATTATGAAACGAGGCCTCGCCACCACTGCCAACCTTGGTTCGAGGTTTGCCAATGTCGTGCAACAAACTGGCAACTCGAACAAAAGTATTAAATTTATAACGCGCCGCAAAACCAAGCGATTTAACAGAATGTTCAAACACGGTGTAGATATGATGCTTGTTTTGAGCCACACCCACACCCTCTTCCACTTCCGGCAAAACAATTTTTAATAACCCCAAATCCTGCATCAAAATAATTCCTTTTTCGGCGTTATCGGACTCAATCATTTTGATCAATTCATCCCGAATTCTCTCATGGGCGATCATTTTTAATAAATTGGCTTTTGATTTTATGGCCTCTTTGGTTTTGGGCTCAATTTCAAAATCCAGCTGGGCCGAAAATCTAACCGCCCGCATCAACCGCAAAGCGTCTTCATTAAATCTTTTTTCAGGACCACCTACCGCTCTTATAACTTTGTTTTTGATATCATTCTGACCATCAAAAGGATCTATAATTTTGCCTTTTGAATCTTGAGCTAGCGCATTGATTGTAAAGTCCCGGCGCGCCAAATCATCTTCCACTTTGGAAGTGAAGGTTACTTTATCGGGATGGCGTTTATCGGAATATGACTCTTCTTTGCGGTAAGGTGTAACCTCAACTATTTCTGTCTCTGATTCTGAATGTCTGACTTTGATGCCAACAGTGCCAAAATCATTTTCATAAACACTATCGGTAAAAATTTTCTGAATCTCCTCGGGCTTGGCGTTGGTGGTAATATCCCAATCAAAAGGCGCGCGATTCATTAAAAGATCCCGTACGCACCCACCCACCAGATACGCCTCGTATCCGGCTTTTTCCAACTCGCTTAATATATTTTTTACATGCTCGGGAATTTTCATAAAAAACTTGTTTGTTTTGTATTGAGCGTTAAAATAGAGCTGCCGGGCTTGGATTCGAACCAAGATGACATGATTCAGAGTCATGTATCCTACCATTAGATGACCCGGCAAAAGTATTTCAAAAATAGCACAAATATTAATATTTGTCATCAAAAACCACATATCATGATAAACTAAAATAGATGAGAATAATTAAAAAATTTGAATGGCTATTCGCGATTTTTAGCGTTCTACTCTTTGTAGCGATAAAACTCCCCGCGCTAACTTTCCGCTTTAGCGACGGCAACGCCTATATCTATATGGCTCAGATGATTTTAGGAGGCGATCTGCCTTATCGCGATTTCTTTTTGGCTGATCCACCGGCGATGGTTTTGATTTTGACTCTGCTTAAATTTATTTTTGGAACAAAAATAATTCTCTTTCAGGCCGTACCGATAATCTTGGAAGCGGCTACGGCTTTTTTATTGTTTCTGATTCTAAAGAAACGGAACAACACTCTGGCGTTTCTCGCTCCCTTTTTCTATCTGTTCTCTTTTACGATATTGGCCACTTCCGATTTTTTAACCGGCGTGCAGTTTGTAAGTTTTTTTGTCGTTTTGGCGATTTTTCTGTGGGAGAAAAATCGCCCTTTGGCCTCGGGAATTATTTGGTCGCTGGCACTTTTAAGCAAACTCTATGTGGCGCCAGCTTTATTAGGATTCAGTATGTTCATTTTTTGGAAAAAAGATTATTTCAGATTAATTCGGCTAACCCTCGGCGCCGTTATGGGCGCAATCATTATTTTGGGGCCTTTTTTAGCGCTTGCCCCCGAAAAAATAATTGACTCTGTCTGGCTATATCACTTTAATAAACCCGCCGGCCTAAATAAATATCATGTTTTTAGTTTTCTCCTGCAAAAAGAATGGTTACTGATTCTATGGGGAATAATTGGAATGTTTATATCAAAAAATAAAAAAGTGAGCGCTATGTTTTTGGCATCGGTAACTTTTTTAATGGTGTTTAAAGATATTTACTACAATTATTTCGGTCTGCTTCTGCCCCTTTTGGTTATTTTAACTTTGGACGCCGGCGAAAAATTATATGTTAAAATCAAAAATGACTCTAGATTTATGATCGTGATATTTATTTTGCTGGCGCTATTTTCTGGCGCAACTTTCATTGACTACCACAGCAACTTTGCCGACACAGGAAAATTTCTCAACCTCACTGAAATCGCAAGTTACATCAAAACACTTCCAGCCAATACCGAACTGTACGGTTCGTATGAATTTGTTCCCCTAGCGGCGCTTGAATCCGATCGTAAAATTTTCAACAATTACATAGACACTAACACCCAGGTCTTTAGCACTGGCACGATTGATTTAGAATCGGTGAGCCATGAGGCCGTTTCCAAAGGGGTTTTTATGCTGGCCAAAATAACCGACTTACCCAAACTAGGCGTTAAGGACCAGGGCTTTCAAGGATATTTCAGCGACACGGTTTTTAATAAATTCTGCCGCCGAAAAAAAACATTCGTGAGCACATCCAATGAAACCGATAATTTAATCGCGGTTTATTATTGTCATAAAAATTAATGAAATTAAAAACACAAAATATATTGATAAGCGCTGGAGTAATTTTGACATTAATGATAATTGCGGCAACGCTTCAATTCTCCTCTCCCAATATCGCCGATCCTGACGGTTTCTATCATATTCGCCACGCCGAAATTTATAGAACCAACGGAATTTGGAATAGTAGTTTTCCCTGGACGCAATTTTCGGTGATTAAAAAATATGGCGCCGATATTTGGTACGGTTTTCATATTTTTTTGATTCCATTCACTTATTTTAACGATTTGGTTTTTGGAATTAAAGTAGCCGGTATTTTTGTTACTTTTATTACCCTAACTTTGTTTTGGTGGGCGTTAAAACGATTGGGAATAATCTGGCCGTGGCTGTGGCCGATTTTACTGGTAACCGCTTCGCCCGACTTAATGTACCGTCTGACCATGACCCGCCCGCACAGCATTACTTTGGGGCTTAGCTTGCTTATCTTTTCATTTTTGATAAAAGGCCAAGCCAGGCCGATTTTAATAGCCAGCACTTTAACATCTTTTGTGCATTTATCTTTGTCCTGGATTCCAATATTGTTAGTGCTGATAGTAAGCATCTCTAAAAAAATCCAAAAACTGCCCGTAGAATGGCCAAAAGTCCAGGCGATAGTATTAGGAATAACCTTAGGTCTTTTGGCTCGACCCAATCCTTGGGGCGCTTTTCAACTGGCCTATATTCAAGTAGTCCAAATACTATTTGTAAAAATTAACAAAATTCCCCTTTATTTTGGACGAGAATTAAAAGGTCTGGAGGCCTATGGCTTTATTCAAAATATATTACCGTCTCTAGTTATT
This sequence comes from uncultured Candidatus Saccharibacteria bacterium, assembly GCA_964365305.1. Taxonomy (GTDB): domain Bacteria; phylum Patescibacteriota; class Minisyncoccia; order JACQLN01; family JACQLN01; genus CAYIPG01. Next base: position 865 of record CAYIPG010000020.1, on the reverse strand, counting down.
CTTGGCCTAGCTTTTTTCTTTTATAAACACCGCAGCCAAAAAACTTTTGCCTCAGATGAGATAAAAAATAAAAAGGTGGCGCTGATTTCTGGAGCCATTTTGATTACAATCTTTTTGATAGTCACACTAACAGTGGCTAGGCGCGGTTACGACATACTGGTGGGTCATACCCTCTTGAGCGCGGCGCTAATGATTACCGTTTATTTGAACTCCCGATCTCATCATAAAAAAATATTTTTAGCGTCAGGATTAATATTAATTGGTTTGATGAGTATAAATTCAATACCCACCTTCAGGGCTTATATGGCCAATGCTTGGAAACCGAATGATTTTAAAGAGGTTTCGCTTTGGCTGAAAGAAAACACTCAACCGGGCGAGATTATTTTTAACACCCGTTGGGATTATTTTGGAGGACTATTTTTTTGGAACCCTAACAACTACTACATCAGCGGTATGGATCCGGTTTTTCAATATGCTTATAATGAATCACTGTATTGGAAAGCGCATTTTTTGGCGATTGATAAAGCCGACAAATTAACTTGCGGCAAAATCAGATGCACGCAAGAAGAAACCGAGGATACGCATACCGCGCTGATAAAGGACTTTAAGGCCTCGTATTTAATGTTGCGCCAATCCCAAAATCCTAAACTCTATTTTTATTTAGTCAAAGAAAATAAATTTCCGCTGGTTTTTGACAACGGCCAAGAAGCCGTCTTCAAAATCCCGCCGCTGTAACTGTGGAAAACGGACTGTTCAAATAAAAACCGCCAACTGGTATAATTTAATAATTATTAGTTCTTATTTCCTAACTTTCTCTGGTTGCCAACCAGAGCTTTAATCTTATGGAAGAACAAACAAATTCAAA
>CAYIPG010000019.1:0-8041 GCA_964365305.1 uncultured Candidatus Saccharibacteria bacterium | reverse complement strand
ACCTCGGCGTAATCAATAAAACCATTTTCGTTCACTCCATACTGAACCGACTTAAAAATAATGCCGGTGGCGCTGACTTTATGACCGTGAGTTAAATGCCCGCCCGCGCCCAGTTTCATGCCTAAAAGTGTATCTCCGGGCTTCATTAAAGCCATATATACCGCTAGATTGGCCGGCGAACCGGAATAGGGCTGAACATTGACCGCCCACTTTTTATCAGAAAGACCAAAAACTTTTAACGACAAATCCTGGCAAATTTTTTCTATCTCATCGTAATAAACATTGCCGGGATAATATCGTTTGCCCGGGTAGCCCTCGGAATATTTATTGGTTAGAACCGAGCCCATGGCCTCCCGAACTAATTTGGAAGCAAAATTTTCAGACGGAATAAGAGAGATAGTATCTCTTTGACGCAATTCTTCCAATTTCCATAACTTCTTTAATTTTTTTAGTTCTTTCATCAATATAGTAAGAAATCAGTTTAACGAACTCAAGGAGGTTCGATTTAATTAAAATAGGGAGGATGTAGAGCCCCTCCTTGCGCGAGTTAAACTGATTTCTAAATTAAACTTAAACATTCATCGCCTTTAAAATTTTCATTAAATATTCTTTATTGGTTGGATTTATTCTTAAGACCTTGGGCATGCTACCGGTTAAATCAATTATGGTGGAGGGATTGGTTTCGGGCAAACCGCCAGCATCAATAACCAGATCGGGTTGGGCAGTTTCCTGGCTGAATCTATAGGCGATTGTCTTGGCCTCTGAATAAGGAATCTCTCCCGAAACATTGGCCGAGGTTACAATAATCGGCCGCTCAAAATCGGCCATGAATTTTTGGCAGAAAGGATGATCAGGGAGACGCAAAGCAATAGTATTGTGCCCGGCCGTGAGCAAATACGAAACATAGCTTTTTTTCTTTAAAATAAAAGTGAACGGCCCCGGCCAAAAAGAGTTCAGAATTTTTTCGTGACGATCATCCACAAAAGCAATCTCTTTGGCCATAGCGATTGAACTTACCATAACCGGCAGGGGTTTTTTATCGGGGCGTTTTTTTACGGCAAAAATTCTGCGAACAGCGTTCAAATCCAGCGCGCTGGCGCCCAAAGCGTACAGAGTATCAGTGGGATAAACTACCGTTCCGCCCTTAAACAAAATCAACGCCGCCTCTTTTGAGGCCAAATCGTAAGAGAAAGTGTTTTTTATGTCTAAAATTCTCACACCACAAAATTTATCAGTTTATCTTTAACAAAAATAATCTTTTTTACTTTGCCCGAAATATGTTTATTCACATTTTCTTCGGCTTGAGCCAACTCTTCTATTTCTTTTTGAGAAGTATTTATTTTAACTTTTATAATTACCCGTGTCTTGCCATTTACCTGAATGATTATATCCGCCACATCCTTTTTGATCAATTCAGAATCGTATTCCGGCCAAGCTGATAAATGAATTGATTCTTTGTTCTTTAAAACTCCGCGCCAAATTTCTTCCGCCATATGCGGCGCGAAGGGAGATAAAAGTTTAACAAAAATTTTCAACTCAACTTGGCTAATCTCGCTTTGATTTTCTTCCAGTTCGTTTAATAGAATCATCAACGCCGAAATGGCGGTGTTATATTGTAAATTTTCTATGTCTTCTGTAACTTTTTTTATGGTTTTATGGACTGTTTTTTGGATTTTGGAATTCGGGATTTGTTTGTAATTTGTAATTTGTAATTTGGTGCTTAGTCGCCACACCCTCTCCAAAAACCTGGTTAGCCCTTTTATGCCGTTGTCGTTAAAATCTCCGCCTTGATCAAACGGCCCCAAAAACATTAAATACATTCTTAGAGCGTCGGCGCCGTATTTGTTTATATACTCATCGGGATTTATGACATTGCCTTTGGATTTAGACATTTTGAAACCGTCCTTGATGATAAGGCCGTGCGCCCTAAATTTAGGAAACGGCTCCTCAAATTGAACCATTCTTAGATCGTGAAACACCATCGCCAAAAACCGCACATACAAAAGATGCAAAACCGAATGTTCCGCTCCGCCAATATACATATTCACCGGTAGCCACTTGGCTTCCCTGAGCTTGTCGAAGGGCTTCTTTAGATTTAAATAGCCGATGTAGTACCACGCCGAGTCCAAAAATGTATCCGAAACATCCGTCTCGCGCCGAGCCGAATCACCACATTTAGGACATTTAACTTTATAGAATTCTTCATCGGCGGCCAGGGGTGATTGATTAGTTCCGGTCGGTCTGAAATTTTTTATGTATGGAAGCTTTACCGGCAAGTCCTCCTCCGGCACCGGCTGCCAATCACAATCCTGACAATGAATCATCGGAATTGGTGGTCCCCAATAGCGCTGGCGGCTAATCAGCCAGTCCCGGAGACGATACTGAATAGTTTTTTTGCCTCCGCTCTTTTTTATTCCTTCTTCAATTGAAACAAGAGACGCGTCGCTTATTGGAAGATTGAATTTCTTTGCAAATTCCATATCCCGCTCATCGTGCGCCGGCACGGCCATAATGGCGCCGGTGCCAACATTGCCCAAAACATAATCCGCCACCCAAACCGGAATTTCTTTTTGGTTGGCCGGATTAATCGCTGTTACTCCTTTTAGTTCTATACCGGTCTTGTCACGGCCATTTGAGATCCTATCTGCCTCTGATTTATTCTTGGTTTCCTTAACATAATCCTCAACCTCTTTCAGATTTGTGACTTGTAACTTGTGACTTGATATTAAATCGTGTTCTGGCGCCAACACCATATAAGTCACACCAAACAAAGTATCCGGCCGGGTGGTAAAAATATCAATCTTGCAACTTGTATCTTGAATCTTGAAACTCAACAATGCGCCGTCACTGCGACCAATCCAATTGCGCTGCGCTACTTTGACCTTTTCTGACCAATCAATATATTCTAGATTTTTTAAGAGCCGCTCGGCGTAATCGGTAATTTTAAAAAACCATTGCTCCAATTCTTTTTTGATTACTTTGGCGCCGCATCTTTCGCATTCGCCGCCGATAACTTGTTCGTCCGCAAGCACGGTCAAGCAACCAGGACACCAATTCACACTCGCCTTTTTGCGGTAAGCCAAGCCCTTTTTATAAAGCTGAATAAAAATCCATTGGGTCCATCTGTAGTATTCGGGGTCGTATGTTTCCAGTTTTTCATTCCAGGCAAAACCATTGCCGATCATTTCTAACTGACGATAAAAGTTTTTTTCCGAAATTTTGGCTTGATCCGCCGGATGCTGGCCGATTTTTATGGCGTAGTTTTCTGAATGAATCCCAAAACCATCTAATCCAATCGGTTCAAAAACATCGTGACCTTGCATTCGTTTGAGTCGGCCGTAAATATCGCTACCGACAAAAGCGTACATATTGCCCACATGCAACCCCTCGGCCGAAGGATATGGAAACATCATCAGGTTATAGAAAGGTTTACCCCGAGCTTTGTCGAGGGGCTTCTTCGCGCCTTTGAGATTAGGTTCGTAAACATCTTCCTTCAACCAAATCTTTTGCCACTTCTTTTCTATTTTTTTGTGATCGTATTTCATCTAAGTATGCTATTAAAAATAGCGGAATATATCCCTTTAAGCAACTCGATTTGACATCGGGGTCGCTGGTGTAATACAATTGAATTAGAATAGGGGTCATTATTGCTCTTTGCTCTTTGATAAAAACCGCATAAGGAGGTGTTCTTTATGAAAACAAAATGGTTTCTGTTGATTCTACCGCTTATCCTTTCGGTCGATCTTTTGTTTGTGGTCACTGTCACCGGCAACGCCGAAAAGGAAGAGTGGGTTGCTTTGAAAATTCAAGGCGGCGTGGAGATGCGGGGCGATTTCTATTTTGATGTCTCCCGCAACGAGATATTCAAAAACAAAAAAGAGATGACCTGCGTCGCTAAAATCAGCATTAAGCGCGAAGATAACGAATTCGCTGCCCAAGACACAACTGCTGAGTACACCGACCCCATAAAAGAGCGCGCGCCACAAGTAAAAATATCCAGTGAGGTGTTGCGAAAGCAAATCAAAAATATCGGCAGTGAGGAACTTTTTGCGGCCATTAAAAAATCGGGCGCTATTGAAATAAAACCCAAATAAAAACTGCCTCTGGCTGGAATCCCAGCCGGAGGTTTTATATTCTAGTAAGTTTTTTGCCGTAATTGTTGTGTGAACTGTCAAAAACAACCTATTTAAACAGATATTTAAGCCACTTTTAAATCCCAAAAACCGCGCGGGTGTTTTCTACGGTATGGTGGGAAACCTCTTCAAAATCAACACCCTTAATTTCGGCGATCTTTTTAGCAACTTCAATAACGAAAACCGGTTCATTTCTTTTGCCGCGATGCGGCGCAGGCGTAATATACGGCGCGTCTGTTTCCAGCATGAGGCGATTTATAGGAACTGTTTTTATTATCTCGTCGTAGTCGCGCGCGAAGGTTATCACGCCGCCGAAAGTAAAATAAAAACCCATATCCAACAGGCGGGTGGCTTGAGTTAAATTTCCGCTAAAAAAATGAATGATGCCGGGAGTTGTTTGGAGTTTGGAATTGTTGGCCTTTAGAACTTCTATAAGATCATCAAAGGCCTCACGGCAGTGAATCATTATCGGTTTTTTAACGGCCAAAGCCAATTCTATTTGTTGAATAAAAGCCAGTTCTTGTTTCTTTTTTGAGGTTTCGTCCTTGATGTGATAATAGTCCAACCCGCATTCTCCTATCGCGACCACTTTGGGCTTGGCCGACAAAGTTTTATAATAACCGAAATCAAAAATTTCACCCTGGCTGGTAAAAGCCGCGCCGCCCTCCCCTAGTTCTTCTTTATCATGAAACGATTTATCGGTGTGAATCGGATGCAAACCCGCCGTGGCATAAACGCCTTGGGGGTACTTTTCGGCCAGTTCAATCGCTTTTTGCGAGGTCTCCTGTTGAGTGCCTACATTTATCAGCCAAATACCGGCGTCTAAAGATCGCTTGATAACCTCGTCAGCATCATCCTTATACGCCGAAAACTGGACATGAGTGTGCGCGTCAATTAATTTTGGTTCTTGAATCATAAAACTAATAAAAATATTGTCATTTGAGCGACTTCAAGGAGGTTCGAAATAAATAAAATAGGGAGGATGTAAAAGCTCCTCCTTGCAGGAGCGAAAGTGATAATATTTTGAAAAATTAATTTAACCTCGGAAATAAATTGTCGCCTTTTTTAATTACTAATATCTTATCGGAAAAACTTATTTGCTCCTTGATCTTTTTGGCGGTCTCGGGCAAAAACGGAACCAGCAAAAAGGCGACGGCGTAAATAGCGTAACTGGCATTAAGTATTATTTTTTTAAGTTCGTTTTTATCTTTAACCGCCCAGGGCTGGGTATCGTTAATATATTTATCGGCCCAAGAAATCAAGCGCCACAACACCGCTAAAGCATCGTTAAACTTAAAATTATCCAACTCTTTATTGTAATCAGCGTAAGTTGCGGCAACTTGTTCTTTAGTTTTGAGTTCAAAATCATGTTCCAAATCAAAATTTATTTCTCCGAGTTTTTCTCCCAAAGTAGCCACTCGGGCAACTAAATTACCCAAACCGTTGGCCAAATCGCCATTATAACGATCCTCCAACTTAGCCATGTTGAAATCTCCGTCTTCGTAAGCTGGAATTTCCCTAAGCAAATAATAACGAAGTAATTCTCTGCCAAGATTGCCATATTTCGCAATAAGTTCAGAAGGATCAACGATATTTCCTAAGGACTTAGATATTTTCTTACCCTCCACGGTAATATAGCCGTGCACAAAAATTTGTTGGGGCAGATTTAACCCCGCCGAAAGTAACATCGCCGGCCAATAAACCGCGTGGAAACGGCTCACGCCTTTACCGATAACATGCGTAATATTTTTATTTTCTTGCCAATATTTTTTAAATTTTTCTGAATTCTCGGCATAGCCCAAAGCGGTAATGTAGTTAATTAGAGCGTCAAACCAAACATAAACGGTTTGTTTATCGTCTCCAGGAACAGGAATACCTATATCAGGAGCGCGCTGACGCGATCTTGAAACGCTAAAATCTTCCAAACCTTGCTTAACGAAGGAAAGGACTTCATTACGGCGCGTTTCGGGAATAATTTTTAAAGTTCCGGATTCTAAAAGCGCCTCAATCTGTTGTTGATAAGCCGATAAACGAAAAAAATAATTTTCCTCTTCAACGCGCTCCAGCGGCTTGTTGGGATGCTCCGGGCAATGATCCATTACCAAACCTTTCTCCATTTTAAATTCTTCACAGCCGTTGCAATAAATCCCAGAATATTTTTTCTTATAAATATCTTTTTGGCAGGCCAGCCAAAACTTTTGAGTTCCTTTAACATGCCGCTCCTCGGTGGTGCGGATAAAATCATCCCAAGACAAATCTAAAACTTCCCGCAATTCCTTAAAACTTTGGGCGTTTTGATCAATCAATTTACGCACCTCAATATTTTGTTCCCGAGCAGCCAAAAGATTTTTGAAAGCATTTTCATCGGTTCCGGTTAAAAAGAAAACATCTTCGCCTTTTTGACGATGATACCGAGCGATAACATCGGCCTGAATCAATTCTAAAGCAAAGCCCAGATGCGGCTTGGCGTTTACATAAGGAATCGCGGTAGTGATATAAAACTTCATAACTGCTAATATACCATAATTATCGTGCAAAGTTCGGTATTTTGCGAACTCAGGGAAAAATCAAGTTTTTAAAAATAGGAAGGGTGTAAGACCTTCCCTGGCGAGCAAAATATCGAACTTAAACAATTACCTCAAAGCCATCACAAACTCGCCTTTTAGATTTTCTTTAGGCAGACGGCTAAGCTCATTATAAACATTTTCCACTCGGCCACGCCAAGTTCTTTCAAAAACCTTGGTTAATTCTTTGGCTAAAATCATTTCCCGCGAAGGGTTACCCTTTGCAAGCGCCTCTAGGGTTTTTAACAAACGGTGAGTTGATTCAAACAAAATCACCGGACGGGATTCATTGGCCACTTGGCCAAAAAATTTTTCTCTCCCTTTTTTAGCAGGCGGAAAACCCATAAACACAAACTCGTTTAAGGGAAAATGGCTGATGCTGATTAAAGCCGTAAGTGAACTCGGCCCGGGGATTGGGATAATCTGAACATCTTGATCAAATTTTTCCAAGACCGCGTTTATTAGAGAATATCCCGGATCCGACAAATTGGGCGTGCCGGCGTCGCTTAGTAAAACCAAATTCCGGCCATCTTTTAATAATTTAATTATTTCTTCTGTTTTGGATTTAGGCGAGTGCTCAAAAAAAGAAATGACCGGCTTTTTTATGTCGTAATGCCCAAGCAATTTTGAAACCACCCGAGTATCTTCGGCTAAAATAAAATCGGCCTCTTTTAGAACTTCGAGGCCCCGCAAGGTTATATCTTTTAAATTGCCAATCGGCGTGGCTAAAACAAAAATCTTGCCCATAAAAATTATATAGCAAACCAGTTTTCGCTCCTGCAAGGAGGGACTAACCTTCTTTAAAGAAGGTTAGTCCTAACAACCTCCCTATCATAAATTAAAATAACTCCTCCTTGAAGTCGCTCTAACTTGTTTGCCTAATAAAATAGGGATTTCTTTAAAAAGTTTAAGAATCCGACTCGTGGCTGTGGCCGAGGTCTTTGATAATCTCCACGATTATAACCGCCAACGGCACGCCTAAAATAATACCGCGAATGCCCATGAGTTCACTGCCGATAAGTAAAGCGATAATAACCACCACAGGATTCAGGCCCACGGCGCGACTGGTCAATTGGGGCACAATAATATGGTTTTCTATTTGGTGAATGATGGTGTAGACCACCAAAGTCCATAACGCCACCACCGGCGATTTTAACAAGCCAAAAAGTATCGCCGGTATGGCCGCCAGTATCGGACCCACCAAAGGAATTACTTCCATTATTCCGGCAAAAAGCGCCAACAAAACACTGTGTTTTATGCCAAAAATAGTCAATCCAATATAGACCAACCCGCCCACCAGAGCGCTGGAAATTAGCTGTATCTGAAACCACCGCCCTAATTTAT
>CAYIPG010000018.1:0-8819 GCA_964365305.1 uncultured Candidatus Saccharibacteria bacterium | reverse complement strand
TCGGGCTGGGTTTTGTTGTTGTCCGAGATTTGGAAGTTGCCAGCAATCATTGGGGGATGGTCTTTAGAAAAAACTAACAAGTCCAATAGGACCAATGAGCCCTATATTATATGAAATACCGCATAATTATTATTGTTACCATTGCTCTCTTGTTGGTTGTGGCGCTATTGGCCCTGGTATTTGGCCGAAAAAGCGGCGGAGGCACTCCTATCACCCTTGAATTTTGGGGGTTGGATGAATCAGCGGTCTGGTTGCCCATAATCACGGCTTATCAAACCAAAAATCCCAACATCACCGTTAGCTATCTTCAAAAAAATCCCTTAACTTACGAAAAGGACTTAGTGAACGCGCTGGCTTCGGGCGCTGGGCCAGATATTGCTTCTATAAATAACACTTGGCTAAATAAACACGCCAATAAATTTTCGCCTTTGCCAAGTTCTTTGATGAGTGTTAATTTTTTTCGGGATATTTTTATGGATGTGGCGGCGCAGGACTTAGTTTTGTCCAACCAGATTTACGCTGTGCCGTTTTATGTGGATACGCTGGCATTGTATTACAATAAAGCGTTATTTAATTCGGCGGGATTGGTTAATCCGCCCAAGACCTGGGAGGAATTTAACGGCGCCGTAAAAAATTTGGTTCAAAAAAATACGGATGGCAGTATCGGCCGCGCCGGCGCGGCTTTAGGCAATGCCAGCAATATTAATTACGCGCCGGATATTTTGGGTTTGCTGATGTTGCAGACCGGCGCGCGCTTGGTTTCGGACGAAGGCGGCCGGAAAGCAGTTTTTGACAGGGCTGTTAGTTCCAATGGCCAACTTGTTTCTCCCGGTCTTAACGCTTTGGATTTTTATACCAGTTTCGCCAATAGTTCCAAACCGGTCTATACCTGGAACGCGCGTTTACCTAATTCTCTGGATGCGTTTACGCAAGGCCGCGCGGCCATGTACTTGGGCTACGCCCATGATTTTAAGGCCATACAGCAAAAAAGTTCTATAAATTTTGGCGTGGCACCGATGCCGCAAGTCAAGGATTCTCAAAAAAATTCTGATTATTTGGATATTAATTTTGCTTCGTATTCTGCCGGCGCGGTTACCCAAAAAAGTTCAAACAAGGATATCGCTTGGAATTTTTTGGTTTTTGCCACTAGCCAGAACGCCGCCGGCAGTTATATGAGCGCCGCGTACTTGCCGCCGGCGCGGCGGGATTTGGTGCAGTTTACCGCGAGCGATCCGGCTATGGCGGTCTTTGCCAAGCAGGCGCTTTCGGCCGCCAGTTGGCCCCAGCCCGACGATGTGGAAGTTAGTAAAATTTTTAAGCGGATGATAGACGCGGTGGCGCTGGGGCAGTCGTCTTCCAAAGAAGCCCTTAAAGAAGCCGCGATTGAAGTGAATAACCTATTAAGATAATTTTCAATTTTCAGTTCTCAATTTACAATAAATTTTCAATGGATCAATTAGCAAAAGGGAACTATAATCTTGAAAACAGAACAGCTAAGTTTGGTGAGAATATAATAGTTTTCTGTAAAAATATAGAACAAAATTCAATAACAAAATCAATCGTTAGCCAGTTGGTTAGGTCGGGCACCAGCATCGGAGCGAATTATATGGAGGCGAATTCGGCCAGTTCAAAGAAGGATTTTAGAAATAAAATATTTCTTTGTAAAAAAGAATCACAAGAAACCAAACACTGGCTAAGAATGATGGCGCAATGTACTCCGGAACATAAAAATGATATAAGAAAATTGTGGCAGGAAAGCCAAGAACTCACCATGATTTTCCAAAAAATAACTTCGTCTTTGGGTTAAGTTTGAAAATTATAAATTGATAATTCAATGAAAATTGTAAATTATAAATTGAAAATTATTAAAATTGTCGCGGTATTAACAGTTATTTTGCTAGTAATTATGTTTTTATCCATAATATCTGTTAGCGCTGCGAGCGGTTTGATTCCTTGTGATGGCATCAATTGTTCTTTTTGTGATTTGTTTAGTTTAATCCAAAGCATTTTTAATTATGTAGTTAAAGTTTTAGTGCCGTTGATTGCCATCGGCGGGGTGGTCTGGGGCGGCTATACCTATTTAACTTCAGCCGGCAATCCGGAAAAAGATAAACAGGCCCGTAGCATCTTAAAAAACACTTTTATCGGTCTGGCGATCGTCTATGCTTCTTTTTTGGCGGCCTCGTTTCTTATCGGTTTTTTGGTGAGCGGCACCTTAGAGGGTTCTACCGATTCCCGTTTTAGTTTTAGCGGCGGTACTTTTGAAATCTCCTGCCGCGCCGGTTCGCTGGCCGATAAAAGAGGCGAACTTCTTAAAAATGGAAAAATAACCCTAACTGTCCCGCCCAGTGGTGATTCTGTTCCCGGCGGCACGGTCTCATTGGGTCAGTTTGGAAGTGTTATTACGGCCGGCAATGTTAATTTGATTGATCTTTCTTTTAGCGCCAAAGCCGGTTTGGATGTTGCCGCCGCTGATCCAAACTTGGCAAGTAAAGGTATAATACTTGTGGCCACTTCTGGATTCAGGAGTTACGATCATCAACTCCAACTAGCCAAACAAAACTGCGGTGATCCGCCTAATAAAAGTTCTTGTAGCACCGATACCTGTATTCCCAGCGCGACCAGTCCTTCCGCCTGCCCGCACACCAGCGGTAAAGCCGTGGATGTGTGGGGCACCCAGGATGGTAAACAATGCGATAAAAACAGCGCCTGCCAGCAAGAAGTTATTAAGGCCATGCGAGCGCAAGGGTTTTGTGTGTTAGCCAGCGAGCCCTGGCATTTTGAAAAACCAAAGGTCTCCAGTTCGTGCAATTAACATATCGACATCGCAAGTCCATATGTTCACCCACTTGGACATTTGATGTCCAAGTGGGTTGACTGGCGGCATAGCGTACGCTATTATGTACGCATAGACACAATAAAAAAAATTATGAATGCTAAAACAACTATTCCCATAACCGAGGCCCGAAAAAGGATATTTCAAATAGCCAAGGATGTGCAAAAACCGAATCGTCATTACACCCTGACCGAAAACGGCCGGCCTAAGGCGGTAATTCTTTCGGCCGAAGAGTTTGAATCGTGGCAGGAAACGATGGAAGTAATGCGAGATTTCCCCGATCTGAAAAAAGATATTAAGAAAGCTGAGAGAGATTACAGCAAGGGCGATTATATTACTTTGGAGGAGCTGATGGAAAAAATGGGCTTTTCTGAAAACTTAAAAAATAATGGCTTATCAAGTCGTCATACCCAAACAGGTACAAAAAGACATCAGCCGCATCGATAAAAAGTATCGCATTCGAATAACGAGCGCGTTGATTGTTTTGGGCAATAATCCCTATTTGGGTAAAAAACTGGAAGGTGAACATAAGGATGAGCGTTCCTATACAATTTGGCCCTATCGGATTATATACCAAATTAAAGAGCGGGAACTGATTGTACTGGTGGTTCGTGTCGGCCACCGCCAGGGAGTTTACAAGAACTAACTTAGAATATTCCACCTGGACATCAAATGTCCAAGTGGGTGGTCCAGTGGTGGATAGCCAGAAATTGGTTAGGGTGATAAAATATATTTAATGTTTTTGAAGAAGATTAAATTGTTTTTGCTTTTGTCGGTTCTGATCACGGCACCGGTTTTTGTGTTGGCTCAATCTCAAACTACGGGTCAGACACAAGGTTCTCAAACTACAGGACAAACTCCAGGCGGCATCCAAAATCCCCTCAAGTCCAATGATCTTTCGCAACTGTTAGATAACATTATAAACTTTCTGCTAACCCTGGCCGCGCCGATTGCCGTTATTATGATGATCTACGCCGGCTATCTTTTTATTACGGCGAGCGACAACGAGGAAAAAGTAAAAACCGCCCGCAAAACCATGCTCTATGTGGTTATCGGCATCGCGATTTTAATTTTATCCAAAGGCGTAGTCACCTTAGTTAGCAGTTTTTTACCGCTTAAACCATGATTTATAGTTTAATATCGTTTACGGCCGATATAGTAAGCGAATCGGATAAATATAAAGATACTTTAACCAAAGATTTTTTGGTTGGGCTGGTTAATTCGTTTGCCAGATGGTTTGCGGGGTTAGTTTTCCTAGCTTCTGTTTTAATGGTTATTTACGCCGCTTATCTTTATATAACTGCTGGCCTTGATGAAAAAAATATTGAAAAGGCCAAGAAAACTCTGCTATATGCTGTAATTGGAACCATCGTGGCGTTACTATCTTTTGCCGTTGTCAGCTTTTCTAGAAGTTTCTTGTAGTTGTGGATTTCATTACTTGTACAGAGATTTTCTATAGGTTATAATTAGAAAAGGTCGAGGGCTTTTAATAAGCGTCGGAACTTAGTTAAGTTAAATTTTATATGTATAGAATAAAAAATATTTTTCAAAAGGTTGTTACTTCAGCAATTTTATTATCGCCCAGTTTGGTTTTTGCTCAAGCACCCGGCACAATAACTGGTCCAGGAGGAACCACTATTACTCCCAAAACAACATTTACGAAAGAGAACTTAAGTACAAACCTTGGTACTGTTGTCAGTTATATTTTAGGTATTATACTTATTATAGCTGTGGCCATGATTATTTACGGCGGGTTTTTGTACATCACCGCTGGAGCTAACGAAGACAACACCAAGAAAGCCAAGACCACGCTTTTGTATGGTGTTATCGGTGTTATTGTGGCGGCTTTGTCGTATGCGATAGTCAGTTTCGCTACGAGTTTTCTTACTCCTTAAGGTTTTATTAGGTATTTAAAAATCCCCCCTCCAGCTTTTTTGCTGAAGGGGGGGTTGTATTTTGGGGTGGATTTATAGCACTAAAAGTGCTATAATGAGGACATGGATTTTCAGAATTCAGCGCCAGTCGAGCATCTTCCCGATTTTTTTAAGCCGCTTTTTTGGTCGTATAGTTTTGATTCGTTGGACTTAGAAAAGCACAAAAAAAATATAATTTTGAATGTGATCAATTATGGCGATTGGGAGCATTGGCGCTGGATTAGCAACTATTATGGCAAAGATAACATCCGCCAAGTTTTGGTTGAAACACCAGCTTCGGAATTACGGCCCCAAGTTAGAAAGTTGGTGGCGATTGTTTTCGGCGTTAGTGAATTTAAATATACATCTAGGGGCGTTAAGATTAGAGCAATAAAGAGTTTAGTTGAAACCAGTTAAATAAAATCCCCTCCAGCTTTTTTGCTGAAGGGGGGTTTGGGTTTGAAAGAACTTGTTAGTTACCAGGTTATTATCGCTTCACCTGGAGAACCAGCCCGGATTTGGAAATCTCTGTCAGGGAAGCGGATAGGGGCTGGAGCAATGCTGTTGCCTTGGGTATTGGCGTAAAAACGCCTATCCCCGCTTTTGCGGATTATCCGCCCGTCCCTGAATTTGTATTCCAGCCAGTCGCCGGGTGTACTTATATTCGGTCTTGTTTCAGGTGGTATCTCGGTGATCCATCTGGACCACCCATTTGGTCCCGGGCCAACTGGCAGACGGACTTCCCGCGGCGCTGGCCGTGCTTGCGCTTGAGACAAGGCCTCCAGTTTGTCCGGTTTACCAGCCATGTCTTGAGCCATATTGTTGTCCAAGCGAATCCACCATTTGGCCGTCTCCGCGGCTGTTTGCGGTAACAAAGCCGATAGGGTGATTTTCAACACCATCATCAATGCTATGAAAGTGTAGAACCGCCCCGAGAGCCAACCGCCCCAAATGGCGCTGCCCAAAGCCACGGCTACAGCGGCGATTAACAAGATTGGCACCGCGTCAAGTTGGCGGTGGAAAGGAATGTAGGAAATATACATAATTGCGATCAGTTCAAAAAACATCACCGTGGCGACAAAGCGCACATATTTTTCTCCCACTGTTTTAGGACTGTGTGTTTCACCCAGCAGCAGGCCAACGAGCAAACTTAAGGGCGCCCACATCAATCCCAAAATCAAAGTAAAGAACACAACCGCCACCGCCATCAGATAGCCGAACGCAACATAACCCGTTACTGCTTTTAGTATCCCCAGCGTTGGTATGGTGATCAAGGCCGCGATGCTGGTGTAGCAGAGGGCTTTGAGATAAACACCGGCCTTGGGAGCCAGCCGATGGTAAGCGCCCTCGATTCCATGCGCGGCTATTTCCCAAAACAACCGAATGGTTTGGCCTAGAGCGGATGTAGTTTCAGGCATGGTTTCTATCTCCTTTTTTTGCCCATTTTTTTACTTGGGGCAACCATTCTTCCATCTTTTTATTGATACCAGTTAGTGTCGCCGCCGCTTGTTTGTCAATTTCTTGCCAGTCAACAATTGACTGCGGCGAAGACGGCAATTCGGCTTTTATTATTTCCACCAGTTCCTTTCTTAATTTCAGTTCCAGCTTGATTCGTTCCAATTCCGCGGCGGGATCTTCGGCGTTTCTTAGTCGCTCGCCAGCGTCATTCAGAACTTCGCTAGCCCATTTTTCCAAATCCAGGCCTGGCGATCCCAGCGCTCCGGAGAAAAAATCGCCAAAGTCAGTGGCTTTTTCCACGGCCACTCCAGCCACGGGCGAAAGTTGTTCGGCCTTGGTTTCAATGAATCCCTTAAACGCTCCGATAACGCTTTCAAATATTTCGGTTCTGACAGCGCTGTGTTCGGGCACTAGAGCGGCTAGTTGTTGCGCCCACTTCTTAAGAACAGGATCAACAATGCCGGCTATGACAGCCAGCATGGTTTTCTGGTTGTTTTTGTCCATGGTTTGGCCTCCTTAATTAAGATTTAGTTGTTAAAGAACTGCTATATTTAGGTTGATTATATTATATATACATCCCTTTGTCAAATAAAACCCCCTCCAGCTTTTTTGCTGAAGGGGATTAGAGTTGAAAGAGCTTATTGGTTACCACATAGTGATTTCGACAGTGCCAGGTGTGCCCCGCATTTTAAATTTCGAGGGGAGTTTTTTGTCGACATCAGTCCTTTCTCCATTTTTCACGGTTATTTGTTCACCGTTGGGGAGGGTATAAGTGATGTCGCCAGGGGCATTGATTTTGTAATACATACCCGGCGGGATAAAAGCATCTGTATCCTTGTCCCGGTAGATTTGAGCTTTCTGAACATGGCAGGTTGGTGTCGTCGCCGACTGGGCCGTCTGCGCTTGAGACAAGGCCTCCAGTTTGTCCCAAGGGATAAAAGAACCAGTTACTAATGCGATTCCAATAACGAAGGAACCGGCCAGAAGTATTTTCCGTATCCAACTATCTTTGAAGGGAACTGCTGCCCTTAAAAGAATGCCGCCGACAAGAATGACAAGAATCATCCCTGCCCAAAATCCGGAAGTTGCGCTGGCTTGTCTGAATTTTTCTGGCCAGGCCAACCAACCAACTCCAAGAATCAAGATTAGGGCTATAGGAATGGCGAAATTATTCTGCAGTTTTTCCCAATCTTTGGATCGAGAAGATTGAGGCGATCCTATCGCGGTTGTCGTAACTCCGGCTCTTTTGGCAAGATGGATAATCAGCAACGATATGCTGCTGATCGCCATGATAATAGCTAAGACGATAATCAGTGTCATCTTCCCTCCTCCTTTTTCCCGAGAATATCTTTGACCAATTCCTTTACTGTTCCCATCACCACTACTGCTTTACCGCCCTTGGCTAGGTCTTCGGAGATTTTCATAGCCACGCCGTCATCGCCTAGGTTTTTGGCTGCGCCCATGACCTTGGCTATACGGCCAGCTTCGGCCTCGGCTTTAGTGGTTATTGCGGCAGCTTCGTGTACAGCCGCTTCGGCTGTGTGTCTAGCCACATCAACCTCGGCTTGAGCCATGCGGATTTTTTCCGCGGCCACCTTAAATTCTTCGGGTGGCTTAAGATCGATGATTTCAAGACCTATTGTCTTAACCCCATACATATCTCTTATCTCACCTAGTATTGTTTGCAGCTTGTCCCGCAGATCATCTCCCTTTTGAAACTCTTTCCATGTTGTTTCGCTGAACTCGCGTCTTATATGCGTGAGTAGTCTATCTGTGGAAGTTTCCAGCCAGTTTCTGACGCGAAACAACGCCTTGAAAGGATTTGCTACTTGGTTTGTCCAGACCAGCTTGATATCAACAGATAACTGTTCCGTGTCCTCAATGCCTTTCAGATCAATCAGATAGGTTTCTTGGCGTACGAGGATATAATCAATAATCTTGCTGCGTGTTTCCTCGTATTTGTAATCAGTGCCAGGATCATCGGTGGGCATTTGTCCGCGGAGCGATGTCCACCGGAAGTTGTAGCGGTAGATTTGGTAGAAGGGCCAGATTCCCACCCACTTCAGGCCGCCTAGCTCTATGAATAGAATGAGCTTGGCGAAGTTGTACCAGAAATATTTCCAGAACTTTTTGTCCTCCGGGCGGTCTTCTTCCTGTTCCAGCGCTTTTATGTCCCACCAGGAATCCTTATGGTAATGTCCTTCTTCAACCTCTCCTTTGAAGCGACGCGCTGTGTATGAGAGCAAACATTTATCGGAACGTCCAAAAATGATTACTCCTTTGGCTTGACCTTCCTCTATCAAAGTGAAGAAGATGTTTGATTTACCTAGTTCCATCGCTAGGATTATCAAAAAGTACATGTTAAGAATCAACAATCCTGTAACCGCAAACGCTTTCCACCCAAAGATTGGGTAGGCGAGAAGTGTAATGGCGAAAATTACCAGCCAGAAGACAAGTCCAGTTTTGGATCTTTTCTTCGGTGTTGCCGGTTTGTTGGACTGATTAGCGGCGTTCATTTTAGGTCTCCTTTGGTGTGGTTTAGTTTTCAAAAAACTTGCCGTTTTTAGAATGTCTGCATATTATACAATAAAACAATATATGTCAATAGATAG
>CAYIPG010000017.1:0-9590 GCA_964365305.1 uncultured Candidatus Saccharibacteria bacterium | reverse complement strand
TGTTTCGGTGGGACTATAAAAAATTCTGTTTCTGGTCTCCGTGGCGGTCGGCGACAACGAAAACGGTTTGGGTGTAAAAACACTGCGAACCCTTTTCTTAATGTCGCTGATTTTGCCGGCATCGGCATAGTTAAAAAGAGTAAAGCCAACCACGGCCAAAATAACCGCTAGCGCCAGTTTGTTTTCTTTAACGAATTTTATAAACTTCGCAGTCACACTTTTTATGCCGGGCCGGGCAGACCTGCCGGCCGTATTCAATAATTAAATAAGTATAATTAAACCAGTCCTTTTGGGGAATTATTTTCATTAAATCTTGCTCTATTTTTTTGGGATCACTATGTCCGGTCAAACCCAGTTTCTTGTTAAGCCGAATCATGTGCGTATCCACCGCGATGCCTTCCACCACTCCGTAAGCGTTGCCTAAAACCACATTGGCGGTTTTACGGGCCACCCCAGGCAGGGTTAAAATTTCGCTCATGGCGTTGGGAACTTTACCCTTAAATTTTTCTTGGATTATTTGGCATGATGCGATTATATTTTTGGCTTTATTGCGATAAAATCCGGTTGATTTTATTTCTTGTTCAAGTTTCCAAGGCTTAGCCTTGGAAAAGTCAGCGGCGGTTTTATATTTTTTGAAAAGACCGGCCGTAACTTCGTTCACTTTTTTATCGGTGCATTGAGCCGATAAAATCACTGCGACTAATAGCTGAACCGGGCTGCTATATCTTAAAGCAATTTTGGCCTCGGGAAATTTTCTTTTTAGATACTTAATTATATTCAACGCCCGACTTTTTCTCTGTTCCAGTGTTTCTTTAGCCATTTATGTTTATTTTAACACAAATCCAACTATTATTATAAAGAAAAAATGGTCTGGAAAATACATTGGTTCAAGCGACTTCTAGAAAGAATTGATGAAATATAAATAAAATTGGTTTGAACGACTTCAAGGAGGTTCCGTCTTTTTTAATATAGGGAGGATACAGTGCTCCTCCTTGAGGAGTGAGAACTAATTTTATTTATAACAAGCACCCATCAAAAAACCCACGATTTGAAGTCATGGGGTTTTTGAAGGACTTGGTAAGATCTTAAAAGTATGTTCAGCTGGTAATCCAGGTGGGTTCCCGCAGTTTATAGCGTCTGAACGAATCAGCGCGCTAAAACAATTAAGGATCCCTATTGAAATTATTTGCGCTAAAATCTTTAAAAAACAACCACCAAGTCCGATTTAATTATAACTTTTTATAACTTTATCAATCAACTTGGATTTATCCACATTAAAAAATTAAAAAGTAAGATTTTCGTCGGTTCTTTTGTAATCAAAGATTTCCGATTTTTTAAACCAATAATTGATCTCGTGTTTGGCTTCTTCCGGAGTTTCCGAGGCATGCACGATATTATGCACCGATCGTTTGTCGCGATTGGCCGCCGCGGCCGAATCCACCGAAAAATCGCCGCGGATAGTGCCCATCTCGGCGGCCGAAGGCATAGTGCTACCCGCTAGTTTACGGACCATATCCACCGCGTGCACACCTCTAATAACCATCTTCACCACCGGCCCCGAAGTCATAAAATCCAATAACCAACCTCGCACCAATTTGCCAATATTATCAGGATTATTTGTGCCCAGTTCTTTTTTAGCGTCGTAGCCGTATTTTTCGTAAGTGACTAAGGTCTTTTCACCCAAACGCTTCACCCACTGGGCATCTTTGGGATAATGGCCGTCTATTTTGGCCCGGATGGGCTGTTCCAAACCCAGCGCGATTATTTTTAAGTTCCTTTGCTCTATCCTTTTGATTATCTCGCCTGTTAAACCGCGCTTGACCCCATCGGGCTTAATCATTAAAAAAGTAATCTCTTCTTTGGGATGATTCATATGTTTAATTTGAGATATTAGTGTAACTAAATTTTAGAAATAAAAAAAGCCCCCGATGTTTTTCATTGAGAGATCTTATCGAGTTTCTCACCCTAAAACATACCCTGAGATAGCGATCGCTATCTCAGGGCACGCTGGCAACTAGCGATATATGATATCTCCAGCTTGATCATTCCTAAAAACCTTGACTCCAAACTTGGCCAAGCGGTCCAAAACAATTTGAGTCGGGTGGCCATAGGAATTGCGGCCGACTTGGATGATGGCTTCTTCGGGCTGGGCGGTTTGGAGCAGATTTTCCGATGTAGAAGTTTTAGAACCGTGATGGCCGATTTTTAAGATATCTATGTCTGTAATCACTTTTGACGCGATCAGCGCGGACTCAAGATCTTCCTCGGCATCGCCCATCAACAAAAACTTTTTCTGGCCCAAATTTAATTGGCTAATCACGGTAGAATCGTGGATACTTTTAAAATTTTGGCCCAGCGCGATTTTATTCGGCCACAGAATTTTTAATATCGGCGCGTTGTTCCAGCTGACGCTATCGCCGCTTTTAGCCACATAAACATTACTGCCTTCTTCTTTAAGCAGTTTTACAAAATCGGAGTAAATTTTGCTTTCATAATTCGCCCCTGCCAAAATAAAATTTTTAATGTGGTAGTCCTTTAACACCTGCAAAAAACCGCTCAAATGATCAGCATGAGGATGAGTTAAAATGGCCAGTTCAATTTCGCGGTCATAAAAAGGGAGATATTGCGACAACTTGCTGGAAATATTGCTGGACGGGCCGGAGTCCATCAGGATTTGAATATCGCCCGGTAATTTTATTAACGCGCCGTCGCCCTGGCCCACATTCAAAAAAATAACTTCGGTTTTTTGATTTTCTTTTTGCCCCACCGCCCAATAAACTAAAACTATAACAAACAGCAAAACACCTAAAACAAATTTTTTATTGATGTAGAGCATTGAAATTTCTTTTTTCTAAAAATTTGTAAAACCAAATCAATGCCGGGTAATAAATCAAAACAAAAACCAAACCACCCGCGCCCAGATTAACACTGGCCCAAGAAATCGCGCCAAACCAATAAACGAGTTTGGCAACAAAATGCAAAATCAGCCAGGCCGGCCATAAAAATAATTGCGCCAACAGCGTGTTCCAAAAAACCAGGGCAAAAGCCAAACCCAAAAACATAATCGGGGTTAATAATGGCACAATAAATATATTGGCTATTGGGCTTATCAACGAAACCGTGCCGAAGTTATAAAGAATAATCGGCCAGGTGGTTATTTGCGCCGCCATGGAAATAGCAATAAGTTCCCGCGCGAATTTTATAGGAATCCAGCGAAACATCCGGCTCCAAAAATTATTAAAATAGGCGATGCCCACCACCGCCAAAAATGATAATTGAAAACCGATGTTAAAAGCGAGTAGTGACGGATCAAAAATCGTCATAAAAAAAGCCGCCAAAACAATCGGCCGCCAAACTAAAACCAGTCGCCCCCGATTTTTCGCCCATAACAGCAACGCGCCCATCACTCCGGCCCGCACCGCCGAGGCCGGACTACCCACCAGCAAAATAAAAACGACAATCCCGATTAAAGCCAGCCAAAAGGCCTGGCGGCGCCACAAACCGATCATCAATCCAAAATTCATCAACATCAAAACCACAATGGAAATGTTCATGCCCGAAATTGCCAGAATGTGGGTGGTGCCGGTGCGGTTAAAATCATTCTTAAGTTCTTTAGGAATTTCTTTTTGGTAGCCAAACACCATGGCGCCAAAAAGCGCGCTTTCGGGCTGGGGTAGAATTTGATCAATCTTTGAAACCAACACCATGCGGGCGTCGTCCCAAAATGTTTTTTCGGTATTAAGATCCTGATAATAAGTTGCCGCTCGAAAATAGCCCAACAAAAAAGAGATGATAATTAAAAATAAAATTGTTTGATAAACATAGCCATTCAGAGCCGCCGTTATCCCCACTGCCAACCCCGCCAAAATCAAAGAAATAAAAATCCAATAAGAAAATCCCGCCACCGAATAAGCCACAATTCCCACCATAAAAAACAACGCCCCAAAAATAATCGCTTTTGACGCACTCATTATTCTCTATTATACTACCCACACTGTTAACCCTAAACTATTATGCTTTCAATGAACGATCTAAAACCCGGCGTGGTGATTGAATTGGACGGCGAGCCCTATACTATTTTGGAATCCAATCACAACAAAGTCGCCCAACGGCGACCGGTCATGCAAACCAAAATCCGCAATTTAATTACGGGCAAAGTTCGCGCCGAAACCTTTCAGCAATCCGATAAAATTCAAGAGGCCAATATTGAACGAGTTAAATCCAAATTTACCTACCGCACCAAAGATGGATTTTTTTTTCAAACCGATGGCGGTAAGAAAATGGGTTTTGACGAAGAACTCTTGGGTGATAAAATTGGCTATCTTAAAAAAGATATGCCGGTGGATATTATCACCTTCAAAGAAAAACCGATTTCGGTGGAACTGCCCATCAAGGTTATTTTAGAAGTAAAAGAAGCGCCGCCGGCCACCCAGGGCAATACCGTTCAAGGCGCGCTTAAAGAAGTTATTTTAGAAACCGGCGCCGCGGTAAAAGCGCCGCTTTTTATTGAAAGCGGCGACAAAATTGAAATAGACACCCGCACCGGCGAGTACACTCGCAGAGCGAATGAAGGATAAACTAACTATTGGCGGCGGTGACAAGAGCGATCACACCGGCCAGAATAAAACCCACCACAAAACCGATTATTAGACCTAAAACCATATAGAAGTATTATACCTAGTATTCTATCCCCTTGCGAGCGCTGACACCTTTGGCAAAAGGGTGTTTTATTTCTTTAACCTCCGAGACGAGATCAGCTAATTTTATCAAGCGCGGATGGGCGTCGCGTCCCGTTACCATAATATTAAATCTGGCCCGATTTTTTTTCAAAAAATTATAGACCGGCGTTAGTTTTAAAAGTTTCAGTTTAAGGGCCACATTGAGTTCATCTAAAACCACTAGTTGATATTTTTTTGATTCAACCGCCTTTTGGGCTTCTCTCCAAGTTTTTTCGGCGGCCTCTATATGAACTTGCCGCGGATACGGATCGCCCAAAATTCCCACAAACCCCTTACCGCCTTTTATAATTTCAAATTCCGGCATTAGCCGTTTCACGCTTTCGTCTTCGCCCGACTTCCACGGTCCTTTTATAAACTGATACATCACGGCCTTTCCCCCTTCGCCAACCACGCGCAACGCCTGACCCAAAGCAGAGGTGGTTTTGCCCTTGCCGTTACCTGTAACAACTATGAGCACATTAAATAAAATGAAGTAGCTCTTGAGCGACTTCATGGAGATGACCAAGTCAACAAATTGAGAGGACTCCATGCAGGAGCGAGAGAGCTACTTCGTTTAAAAAATACTTAACATCCCCCGCTCGCTTCCCCGCATTGCCGGCAGGTGAGGCAGGTGCCAGTGCGAATCATCATGCCACCGCAGAGTTTACAAACGGTGCCGGAATAAATTGATTCGGCGCTGGACGAAGCCATGCGGGCCTCAACTTTAATTTTGGGCAATTCGGCCAACACTTCCAAATTTTGTTTGGGCGCGTCAAGTTTAGCAAAACCATTTTCTAATTTGTGCGTGCCATTGGCTTCCAAGCCAAATTCACGCAGATCATCGGCCGATAAAAATCGCAAGGCCAAATAGCGGAAAATATAATCGGTGATGGAACTGGCCATCGGCACCTCGGGATTTTCGGTAAAGCCCATGGGTTCATAGCGGCCGTAAATAAACTGGTGCGATAATTTTTTCAAAGGCACGCCGTGTTGCAAAGCCAATGAAACGGCAATGGCAAAAGTGTCCAACAAGCCCGCCAAGGTGGAACCCTGTTTGGCAATGCGAATAAATATCTCGGCGAGCGTTCCGTCTTGATAAATGCTGTAAGTTAAAAAGCCCTGATGGCCGGCAATGCTAAATTTATGCGTTTCGGAACTGCGAATGGACGGCAATTTTCTTTGGCGCGGCTCCACGCTTAAGGATAATTGAGCTGTAACTTCGGGCTTGGTTTTTTTGGTGGATAACGGCTGGGCCGCTTTACAGCCATCGCGATACACCGCAAAGGCCTTTAAGCCCATCTTCCAGCCCATCATATAGGCCTCTTGAATTTCTTCGGCGGTAACTTCTTCGGACATATTAAATGTCTTGGAGATCGCGCCCGAAACAAAGGGCTGAACCGCCGCCACCATTTTTACATGGCCCTGCCAATGAATCGCTCTCGTGCCACTAGACGGCTTAACCGCGCAATCAAACACTGCCAAATGTTCCGCCTTAAGATCAGGCGCGCCCTCAATGGCGCCTTTTTCTTCAATCCAAGCCATAATAACTTTGATCTGCTTGGCTGAATAGTTTAATTTTTCTAAAGCCAAAGGAATGGTGTCGGCCACAAATTTCATGTAGCCGCCGCCCACTAATTGCTTATAGATAAACGGCGCAAACAAGGGTTCAATACCGGTACAAGCGCAATCCATCATCAAGGCGATGGTGCCGGTGGGGGCGATAACCGTTACTTGAGAATTTCTAACGCCGTGTTTTTTGGCTTCAACCAACGCTTCGTTCCAGACCTTAGCCGCGGCCTCGTATAATTTTTTATCATCCAGAACTTTGGGATTTATTTCTTTAACTTTATCGCGATGCATACTGATAACTTTCAACTGCGGTTCTTTGTTGATTTTATAACCGGCGTAAGCGCCGATCTTCGAAGCCACTAGGGCCGATATCTTATAGGCCTCGCCAGACATTAAAGAAGTAATGGCGCCAGCCCAAGCCCGGGCTTCATCGGAATCATACGGTAGGGCTTTGGCCATCAATAACCCGCCCAAGTTGGCAAAACCCAAACCAAGTTGGCGATAATCATGGGCCGTTTTTTCTATGGACACAGTGGGATAAGAGGACTGGCCGACAATAATTTCTTGCGCCAAAATTAAAACATCCACCGCCTGAATAAAATCCTTAGTCCTAAACGAGCCGTCTTTGTTCAAAAAATGAATCAGATTTATAGATGCTAGATTGCAGGCCGAATTGTCCAAATGCATATATTCGCTGCAGGGATTGCAACCGGTGATCGGGCCAGTGTTGGGGCAAGTGTGCCACTTATCAATCGTGGTTTTGTAATGCACGCCCGGATCGGCGCATTCCCAAGCCGCCTGCGAAATTTCTTTCATTAATTCGCGGGCCTTATAGGTATCGGCCACCTGGCCGGTGGTAATAAATTTGGTCTGCCAGTCCTTATCGTCTTCCACCGCTTTTAAAAATTCATCCGACAGGCGCACCGAGTTGTTGGCATTTTGATATTGGATAGAATTCCAAGCTGGATCGTTCAAACTCTGCATATTGTAACCGGCCGCCATAAATGCCCGCACTTTTTTTTCTTCTTCCGCTTTGATACGGATAAACTCCATAACATCAGGGTGGTCAATGTTTAACAGCACCATCTTGGCGGCTCGGCGGGTGGCGCCACCGGATTTAATCATTCCCGCCACCGAATCGGCCCCGCGCATAAATGAAACCGGCCCCGAAGAATAACCGCCGTTAGAAAGGGGTTCTTTGGAAGACCGCAAATTGGAAATATTTATACCCGCGCCCGAGCCACCCTTAAAAATCATGGCTTCGGTATGGATCCAATCCATAATGGACTCCATATTATCGTCCACTTTTAAGATAAAACATGCGCTACATTGCGGCTTTTCTTTTATGCCGACATTAAACCAGACCGGGCTGTTGAACGCGGCTTTTTGATACAGCAATAGATGGGTTAGTTCGTCTTCAAAAATTTTGGCCTCGTTCTTGGTGTTGAAATAGCCGGTGGCCTCGCCCCAGCCGGCGATGGTTTTAACCACTCGCGAGATCATTTGTTTAACCGAGGTCTCGCGTTTATCGCCCGAGCCCCTAAAATATTTGGCGCCGGTGATGCTAGCCGAATTTTGCGACCAGAATTTAGGAAACTCCAAGCCCTTGGCGTCCACCAATGTGCCTTGCGGACCCGAAATTTTTATAGTCCGTTTTTCCCAAATCACTTCATCAAAGGGGTGAGTAGCGGCGCGCGTAAAAAAACGCTTAACCAAAGAAATTTTGGAATTAGCGTTGTGAGTATAATCGCCGGACGAGCGACTGCCTGTTTTTAACTTTAATATCGGAGCCGCGACCTTTTTTACGGGCGTAACTATCTTTTTCATGAATTTTCCGCGGCTATTGGCTTGTGCCAGTGGTCTTGTCTGTCATAAACAAGCGACCAAACAATAATCCTTAAAAAATAAGGACTCCAAAACTACTTGCCCAAACCCCGAACCGCTGCTTACTAAATTTTTAAATGTTGATTATCAACTTCTGATTAAATTCTACACCAAAAAAAAATTACAACCTAAAATAAGGTCTTATCCACAGAAAAATATCTTGGTTATTTTAAACTTTGACAATCAACCAGCAAAATTGAGATAGTAAAAGCAGTACTTTAAATCCTCAAATTAGGAACCAAATCCATTTCGCCAAAGGAGAACCTATGAAAATCCATCCAAGCGTGGGTAATTGTTTTATATTCGGGTTAATAATGATAGTTGTATTATTGATAATCGCCGCTTTCTCCGATACAAGAATGCTCATACTCCTGATACCGGTTGGCGTAGCCATAGCTGTCCTCCGAAAATCCATAGACAACTGGATAAAGGCCAACTCAAATTAAAACACCCCGTTCTGACATAATGTCGGGACGGGGCTATTTTTTACTTCCTGCTTGTTCTCTAATTTATAGATTCTGTTTCTACCCTATTTCATCTTCCGTCTGATAAACGCCGGGACCACAAATTCATCGTCGTCGGAGTCCTCTTCGTCTTCAGTTAAAGACGAAACCTGGCTTTCAAAGTCCTTCGGCTTTGATTTTATGGTAACTGCCTCTGTTATATCTTCTCTTTCTCGGCTCAAAGACGCTAGCGGCAATTCTCGGGAACGGAATAATTTGTTGCCTTCGGTACCACGGGCACCTTCGGCCTGCAGCATAGAACTGGATTGAGGCATGGGATTGTTAAAACCGGTGGCCACCACCGTTATTTTAATTTCGCCTTTTTTTAATTTATCGTCTATCACCGCGCCAAAAATAATTTTAGCGTCGCGATCTACGGATTCGGTGATTATTTGGGCGGCCTCGTTAACTTCGCTCATGCTTAAATCCGAACCGCCGGAAACATTAAACAAAACACCCTTGGCTCCATTTATAGAGACCTCTAGTAACGGAGAATTGATGGCCGCGCGAGCCGCTTCTTGAGCCCGATCATCGCCGGTAGCCCGTCCAATGCCCATCAACGCCGAGCCGGCGTCTTTCATAATGGCTTTAACATCAGCAAAGTCCACATTAACAATGCCGGGCATGGTAATTAAATCAGAAATACCCTGAACGGCTTGGCGCAACACATCATCCACAATTTCAAAAGCGTTAACCAGAGATGTTTTTCTATCAATAATAGTGAGAAGACGGTCGTTGGGAACAATAATCATAGTGTCCACCCGATCCCGCAATTCTTCTATACCGGCCTCGGCGATGCGGTTTCTTTGCAAGCCCTCAAAAGAAAACGGCCGGGTGATAACCGCCACAGTCAGCGCACCGGATTCTTTGGCCGCTTCGGCCACAATAGAAGAAGCGCCCGTGCCGGTGCCGCCGC
>CAYIPG010000016.1:0-9972 GCA_964365305.1 uncultured Candidatus Saccharibacteria bacterium | reverse complement strand
TAAAAAAAATAGGCGAATACACGGTAACTGTAATTCTCACGCACGGCCTTGAAGCAGAAGTAAAGGTTATAGTTGTGGCTGAAGATTAAAAAAGGTCCGACCTTCTAAGAAGGTCGGACCTTTGTTTTGGATTTATATTACATTAATCACTTTTACCAATTTTTTGTGGCCGGTAAAGCTGGTTTTAATTTTAGTGGTGAATTTTATTTGGCCGTTTTTAAGGGCGTAGAGAGTGTCATCGCCGCCTTTTTTAACATTAGTTCCCGGCCAGAATTTACTGCCGCGCTGGCGAATTAAAACATTACCCGCCGCGGCTAATTCACCGTCATGAAGTTTTACGCCCAGTCGTTTGGAGCGTGAATCCCGGCCTAATTTACTTGACCCCGCGGCTTTTGTATGCGCCATAATTGTCTAAATTTAGAATAAATTTAGCCACAATTATGAGCGTCCCGCCAAAGCTTTAGCGAAGGCGGGGCCATTCCTTGTAGCAAAATCGTGTAGGTATCCTAACAAAAACTTTTAATATAGTCAATAATAAAAAAACCTGCCCTCGCTCCTGCAAGGAGGAGCTATTACATCCTCCCTCTTTATATGAAACTATTGAACCTCTTTGAAGTCGCTTGGACAGGTTTTTATTTATTTTATATCCTAAATTCAACGACATCCCCATCCTTAACCACATATTCTTTGCCCTCAATCCTCAACCAGCCCAAGATACGGGCTTTGCTCCAAGAACCGGCTTCCAAAAGTTTGTTCCAGTAAATAACTTCGGCGCGAATGAATTTTTCTTCAAAATCGGAATGAATCGCCCGGCCGGCCCGCGGCGCTTTGGCCTCAACTGGAATTGTCCAAGCGCGGGTTTCATCTTCGCCAGTAGTAAAAAAAGTGATCAAACCCAATAGCTCATAACTCTTTTTTATTAATGTTTCCAGAGCGGTTTCTTTTATTCCGGCCAGTTCATAAATTTCTGACTGTTCTTGGGAGTCAGTCACATCGGCCACCATGGCTTCTACGGCAATCGGCGCGGTCAGATAGGGTATAGTGCCCAATTTGGCTTTTAATAGAGAATCGGGCTGCCAATTTTCGGCTAGTTCTGTTTCAGAGATATTAAAGACCACCAGCATGGGTTTTTGGGTGATCAGTCCTATTTCTGAAGCCGCTATAATTTCATTTTCATCAGTATTGCCGTAAAGCAGTTTTTCCGCTTCTAACACACTCTTAATTTTTTCCAGACATTCTTTTCTTTTTATTTTTTGCTTGTCGTTATTTTTTGTTTCTGATATGGCTTTATCTAACGCCCGGTTGGTCACATCCAAGTCCTTTAATATCAATTCCAGTTTGATTATTTCAAAATCGCGAACCGGGTCGGTTTCTTTTTCCACATGAATTATATTTTCATCCTTAAAAACCCTAACTACCTGAAGTATGGCGTCAACATCCCTGATATTGGAAAGAAAAGCGTTGCCCAAACCCTCACCTTGAGCGGCGCCTTTAACCAAGCCGGCAATATCCACAAATTCAATGACCGCCGGGATTATTTTTTTTGAGTTTGATGATTGGGCCATTCTTTGCAAGCGTTCGTCGGGCACCTCAACCACACCCACATTAGGATTAATCGTGGCGAAAGGATAGTTGGCGATAACCACTGATTTTTTGGTTAAGGCCTTAAACAAAGTTGATTTACCCACATTGGGCAGGCCGACAATACCGATTTTCATATTTTGTCAGATACGCTAATGAGAAATAATTTTTACTCGCCAAAGGGGAGCTCTGCATCCCCTTATAATAATAATTTTGAACCCCTTTGAGTTCGTAAAAACTATTTCTCAAACGCTCCTTATAAGAAATGATTATGGTATCATAATAAAGATATGTCTTCCAGTATTTTTCACGACTACGATGTACGCGGCCGTTATCCCGACCAGATTAACGAAGCCGTTTTTTATAATCTGGGTGTGGCTTTAGGCCAGGCCTTTAGGCCGGTTCAGATTGCCGTTGGCCGAGATACGCGGCTTTCCTCGGAGACCTTGTTTTTATATTTAACCGCCGGGCTAGCCAGCCAGAAAATAAAAATAATTGATTTGGGGAAAGTGGCTACGCCGTTTTGTTTGTGGTATTCACAAAAATACCACATTGATACCGTGATGGTAACCGCTTCGCATAATCCTAAAGATCAAAATGGACTAAAAATTTATTCCGGAAAATCAGGCGCGGTTGATAAAAATTCCGGATTGTTAAAAATTAAGGCCCGATTGGATAAATTGGATTTTAATTTGCGGCCGGTGGACATCAAATCGGCCCAATCATTTTTTATAAAAGGAAATACCGCCCAGGCGTTTTTGGAATATAACCGCTATTTTATTAATCAATCCAAAGGCCTAAACCCAAAACTTAAAGTCGCGCTTGATTTTTCTAACGGCATGGCGGCGGGGGAGTTGGTTTCAATTTTAGAAAAGTCCGATCTAAATTTTTTAACCATCAATGAAGTTCCCAACGGCAATTTTCCCGACCATGGCCCTAATCCCTTAGAGGAATCCAGTCAAAAAGGCCTCAAAGCCCTAATGAAATCCAAAAAGTTTGATCTAGGCGCGATTTTTGACGGTGATGGGGATCGGATTGTATTTTTTGATGAAAAAGGCGAGGCGGTTGATCCCTCTTTTATTTTTTCCATGTTGATAGATTTTTATTTAAAAAAGGGGGATAACGCGGTTCAGAATGCGGCTCTAGGAAAAATCATTAAAGAAATTGCCGAGGCCAAAGGGGTCAAACTGACTGTGTGCCGTGTGGGTCGGTCTAATGTGCAAAGAGCTATGGTTAAAAACAAAGCCGTATTAGGCGCCGAAAAATCGGGCCATTATTTTTTCAAAGATTTTTATTACGGCGACAGCGCTTCGCTGGCGTTGTTGGCTGTATTGAAAGTTTTATCCAAAAAGAAACAAAAGTTATCCCAACTTATAAAACCCTATCAAAAATATATTATTTTACCCGAGATAAATTTACCGTTTAATGGCCGAGTGGAA
This sequence comes from uncultured Candidatus Saccharibacteria bacterium, assembly GCA_964365305.1. Lineage (GTDB taxonomy): Bacteria > Patescibacteriota > Minisyncoccia > JACQLN01 > JACQLN01 > CAYIPG01. The sequence continues at coordinate 6,952 of CAYIPG010000016.1, read as the reverse complement.
GATATTTTAAATAAATTAAAAGAACAATATAAAACCGAAAAAATATCGGAATTAGACGGCTTAACGGTTGATTCGACCGAGTGGCGCTTTAATCTTCGCAAATCCAACACCGAAAATCTCTGGCGGTTGAATCTGGAAGGAAAAAATAAAGAGGAATTAAAGAAAATAAAAAAGACAATTGAATCTATTCTATCTTCTGAATAAAATATCTTTCTATCTACCTACAAAGTTAGTTCATAATTATATATTATAAAAGTATAACAATAATGCGATCGCATTATTGTTATACTTTTACTGGTTAAATCAAGTCAAATATCTTTTTCAGATGTAATTGATTATCTATTCTTTGGGCAACAATATATCGAACATAAGGACGGATTTTAAACATTTCTAAAATAAAATTAATTTCGTTCTCACATTCGTAAGGTATAACAAAAATACTTTTCTGCATTTGGTAGAATTCGAGTTCTTTTAGTTTTTTACGCAAGGCCTCGCGGGCCGGTTTATGTTTTTCGGGTATATCAAAAACAACTATTCTCCATTTATTGTCCCAGTGTTTGGGCTTATTAATTTTTATTTCATCAAGATTATAAACTAGCACTTTTTTCTTTCCAGAATCATTTATCACAAGAGCTGTTGCTCCGTCTTTTCCTTCTCTAATTTCAATCATTTTGCTTCTGTACAAAGATTTTATGGCTTGGTTTAATTCTCTTCGGTTTATTTTTTTCCATTCTTTGTGAACGCTTTTTATTATTTTGAAATATTGGCTGGATGATCTGTTTAAACCTAAAGCTAACCCTCCCGCAAAGAGAAGTAATACTTTTTGAGTTTTGGGACTAAGTTTTCTGGCCATAAATTCGGTTTATTATTTATAATGAATTTATTTTGTCTTATTTTACCAAATAATTTCTTAAAAGTACAACAATTTAGCGATCGCCTAAATTAATATACTTTTGTAGTTTGTTTAAATTGTTTTAAAGTAGCTCAAACTTAGAACATTTTTAAGATTATGAAAGTATAACAATAATGCGATCGCATTATTGTTATACTTTTTCTGATTCTGAACAAAATAAAAAACGCCGAGGTTTATTCGGCGTTGGGGTCTTTGGGTTGGGGCCATTTGGTGGAGCGCTCTTTGATAAATTCAGATGTCGCTTGTCGGGCGTGTAGCCAGAATCTTGAAAAACATTCAGGGAATTTTTCTCTTCGCGCTGAGAATGAGATGGTCAAAAAAAGCCCCGAGATAAAATTTTCCCAGGGCTTCTGCTCGCTTCGCGAGCGTGTTATTTTTCCCCTTTATTTTTCTTCAGTATTTCCCGACGAAATAGAAACGCCATAGCCATTACCCCTAGAGAGGTGGGGACGGCCATGATTGCGAAGGTCGGATTGAGTGGAGTTGCCGTGCCGGTGAACTTCCACATCAAAAGTGAAGTGACCGCCAGCAAAAAGCTACCAGCGCCAAACCAATAAAGTCGTAAATCGTATCTGTCATCCCGGAGTTGATTTTCAAGGAACCGTATTCTCGCTTCCAAGTGACTCCTTTCGGCATTTTCCAGAGTGCTTGGAGTGTTTTCCGCCCACACCGGAATATGCAAGAGACCAAGAACCTTTTTGAGACCTTCGAGGCGCATAGCTGTTACCTCCTTTTTGGTTGTTTCTAAAGAACAGTTTTTTATGTGGGTCAGTTTAGCAAGATATTAAACTTCAATCAACACCGGCAAAATCATAGGCCGGCGGTGGGTTTGTTGGTAGAGAAATTGGCCCACCTTTTCTTTTATTTCTTCTTTCACCAGAATATCGTTAAAAGGATGTTCGCCGGCGGTGGAGTTTTCCACAATTTGGCGGATTCTTTTGCGGGCTTCTTGCAAAAGAATTTTGTTGTCGCGTAAATAAATAAAGCCGCGGGAAATAATGTCGGGGCTGCCGCGCACCTTGCCGCTCCGGGAATCAATAATAGTAACTACCACAAACATGCCGTCTTCGGCCAACATTTGGCGGTCGCGCAAAACGACCGAACCGACATCGCCCACGCCCAAACCGTCCACCATAACTATTTCCGAAGGCACCGGTTTTTTATCCACCGAGACAGAATCCTTATTTACCCGCACCACAAAACCGTTTTCCACCACCACAATATTTTTTTCGGGGATGCCGATTCTAACGCCTAAATCACGAACGGCATATAACATGGAAAGATGGCCATGTATCGGCATTAAAAATTTAGGACGGACCAGTTTGAACATATATTCCAAATCATCTTGGTGGCCGTGGCCGCCGGCGTGAATGTCCAACATTTTGTAGTTATAGACCCGAACACCATGGCGCAAGAGGTTATCTTTAAGATTTTGAATGGTGCGTTCGTTGCCCGGAATAATAGAAGAAGAAAATATAATCGTATCACCTTTTTTTAATTCCAATTGCTTGTGGCGATGAGTGGCCAGGCGCATCAGTACGGCGTTTTCTTCGCCTTGGCCGCCGGTGCCCACGATAGTAATTTGATTATCGGTGTAACGATGGGATTCCGAAGCCGAAATCAGCGTGCCTTTTTTGGGTTTGATATAGCCGAGGGCCTTAGAGACCTCCACGACCGCTTTCATGCTAAAACCCTCCACCACCACTCTACGGCCGTATTGTTCGGAGATGGCGATTATTTGCTGAACACGGTTTACAGCCGAAGCGAACATACCCACAATAACTCGGCCCGGCGCGTCTTTGATTAAGGCCTCCAAGTTAGTTTGAATGGTTGATTCCGAAATAGAGTGGCCGGTTTCCTCGGCGCCTGTGCTATCGGTCATCAATAAGACCAAACCGTCGTCGCCGATTTTTTTGAGCCGATCTATTTCGGCGGGCTTATCTATAACCGGCGAATGATCAAACTTAAAATCCGAAGTCATCATAATCGGTCCCACCGGCGTTTTTATCAATAAGGCCATATCGTCGGGAATGCTATGGTTGATGTGAATAAACTCAACTTCAAAAACACCAATTTTTCTAATATCGCCGCTTTTAATCTCGTCTATTTTGAGTTTAGGCAGATGCTTAAATTCTTCGTGGCGTTTAATAATCAACCCGCGGGTTAAGGGAGCGGCGTAAATTATCGGGTTTTTTATTTTTTCTAAAATATAAGGCAGGGCGCCAATGTGGTCAAAATGACCGTGGGTGAAAACCATGCCGCTGATTTGGTCGGCTTTATCCTCTAGATATTTTATGTTGGGAATCAATAAATCCACGCCAGGCATATTTTCTTCGGGAAATCTGACGCCGGCGTCTATTAACAGAATATCGCGATCATCGCGTTCATAATCGCGCCATTCAATAATGGTCATGTTACGGCCGATTTCGCCCAAGCCGCCCAACGGAATTATTCGCAATGTGTTGGGCTGAACGGTTTTAGGACGCGCGTCGTCGTGGGATTGTTCGGTTCTATTGTCGCCGCGGCCGGAATTATTATAATGAGCCGGTGGACGAGCGGAAGTTTGTCCTCGCGCCGGCGGCCGCTGGGTTGGGGGCGAGGATCTAAAAAAATTTCTTCTTTGGGGTTGGGGAGGCATAGAATAGTTAAAAGTTAAAAATGAAAAAGTAAAAACCACACTTAAAAATTCAAAGTGTTTTTAATTTTAAATTATATTTTTTCATTTTTACTTCTTAGTTTTTAATTTTATTAGGTGCGGAGAGGGAGAGTTGAACTCCCATGGGATTGCTCCCACACGGCCCTGAACCGTGCGCGTCTGCCAATTTCGCCATCCCCGCTGATGAGATATCCATACAAACATCGGTTTTCGCTCAAACCGCTGTTTTGCTTATTATTGTTTTTTTACCCTCTTAGTGGCGATATACCACTGGTTGATATTTTCAAACCTTTGAGAGGGAGTGTTAATGGCCTCGGTTTCAAAACCTCTTACTTTATCGGAAACGGCATAGATATAATTTGGGCTGTACAAAAATATCGCCGGCAAATCACTCATAATTATATTTTGGAATTCTTGATATTTTTTTATTTTTTCCTGGGGCGATAACATCTGGCGGGCTGATTCCAACAAGCCGTCAACTTTTTTGTTGCTGTAAACCGAAAGATTCAAACCGGGATCTTTTCTTTGGGTGGAATGCCAGAACGAAAACGGATCGGGATTTAATCCCAAGACCTCGCCAAAAAGGAGGGCTTCATATTCTCGGGGTCGGATTGTCTGTGTCTGAATGGCGTTTACTGGAACAACATCAAGATTAACCTTAACCCCGATTTTTTCCCAGTCCGTTTTAAGCAAACTGGCCACTTGGGTTAGTTCCGGCCAATCCGTAGTGGTTAAAGTAAATTCCAAAGGCGACACTTTTTTTTGGCCGCTTAGTTTCTTTTCTCTTATACCATTCTCGGAAGATTTTTTCCAGCCCGCTTTATCCAATGTATTTTCGGCGCTTTCAATATTAAATTCATAGGTCTGGGCGGGCGGTTTTAAGGTTAACACCCCAAAAGGGAACGGCCCCGATTGCTCCTCGGCTTCGCTTTTAAGAATTTCCTCCGTGATTGTTTTTCTATCAGTGGCGTAGGCCAGCGCTTTTCTGACATTCACATCGGACAAAACATCAGATTTTGTCTGATTAAAAAATATGGCAAAATAACGGGGGAGTTTCAAATTGTAAAAATTTACCGATCTGTTTTTGATATCGTCTTTTTCTTTGGGGGAATTTAGCGAAAAACCGTCTATTTCGCCGCGTTTATAACCGCTTATTAAATTCTCCTGGTTTTCATAAAATCTTAAAACCAGTTGGGCGATATTGGCTTTTTGATAGTATTTAGGGTTGGGCGATAATTCCATAGACCTGACAGACCCGGCGGCGTTTTTGGTTATCTTGGTTAATTGATACTGGCCGAGGCCGATAGGTTTTGTATTTAGTTGGGTTAAAAGAAAATTTTGCGGCTGAATATTAACCCAAAGGTGCTGGGGCAAAATGCCCACCGTGGCGTTTTCCAAAAACGGTTCATATTCCACCGGTAGTTTGATATTTAATTTTTTGTCGTCTATTTTTTCTATTTTTATGCCCTGCCAATTATTTCTTAGCGGGCTTTGATATTTGCCGTCTTTTATTAAATTGAGCGTAAAAACCACATCATCGCTTGTGAGCGGTTTGTTATCGGGCCAGAATAATTTATCGCGCAAGGTGAATTCATAGGTCTTGCCATCAGCCGAAATTTTATAACTTTCAGCCAAGTCGGGGATTATTTGGCCGCGGTTATCATGTTTAACCAAGCCCGAAAATATAAGTGTGGCAATATCGCGGTCCACTTCGTTGGTTGAGGCCAGAATAGGATTGAGATAACGGGGTTCACCCACCAGGCCTTCGCTATAATTGCCGCCCGCCGCCGGCGCGGCGATTCTTAAGGCCCAATAATCATAGCCCGACATAAATCCCAACGAAACAATAGCTAAGCCCAGCCAGAACAAAATTAAATTTATTTCACCCCGGGTAAGGCCTCTTAACAGATGCCGCCAGTGTTGGGTTGACAATGATCTTAAAAACTTCCAGTGATCTTTTATTTTTTTAAGTCCAGTTCTCAATTTTTTATTTATTTGACTATCAAATCTTCGGAGTTTGACATTTATTTATACATTTGCGGCCGGATATTTATTAGAAAATTACATTGACTATGGCCGCGCCAAAAAAAAGTATAGAGAGAATAACAGTCGCGGTAAATAAAAATTTTTCCGCGCCGCGGCGGGAATGATGAAATTCTCCTTCCCCCCCAAAAGCGCCCGAAAGACCGGCGCCCTGGCGTTGGAGCAGAATAGCGACACCTAACAAAACACCCAGGATTATCTGGATAACATTTATCATAGGTTAGTTATTTCAGTACTTAAGCCCCGTAGTATATTATGGCTTTTATAGAGGTTAAAATAAAGCTATTTTATGATAGCAAAAAGAGGGTGTGGAAGTCAATAATTTAAATTTAACGGTTGAGATTATTTTAACAGGGTCTCAAATAGCGTAAAGTATAAAAGTGTTGTATAATCTGAATAATAACGGCATTTTAGAAGCCGATTTTCATGTTAGGCAAAATCATCAATTTAATAAAATCATCTTATGTTTTTAGCGGTCTTGGAATTGTTTCGATCGTAATAATTATGGTGGCGGGCTTGTCGTTTTTGGTTAAAAACTTTCAAAATAATCCAGTTATAGAAAATGAATCTGTTTTAGCGAGCGTTGTTGATTCGGCGCTGGGAGAGAATTTAACGAACGCAGTTATAAACGACATTACTCGCGAGGTTTATATTTTACCGGTGGAGGAAACAGTAGCGCCGCCGACTTTTGATATTTCCACGACTAATCCCGAAACAATAACTGCCTTGCCTCAAGAAGTAATTTCTCCGAGTCCGATTTCCGATATCAGCCCTTCAATAATTTCTACCAGCCCGGTCGTGCCCATAACTTTTGTGCCTTCCAACACCAGTCCGGCGATGCCGATCGCGGGCGGCGGTGGAGCGCCGCCACCTCCAGTTTCTCCATCCCCTCCGCCGCCGGCTTTTGATTATTCTTTATCCAACTCCGGCAATATCTCGGTGGGGCAAGGCAGTTCCGCCAGCACCACTATTAGCGCCGGTCTAACGAGCGGCGCCACTCAAGCAGTTTCTTTTTCAGCGAGCGGTTTGCCCGCCGGCGCTACGGCCTCGTTTTCCAGTTTGTCTTGCAGCCCTAATTGTTCAACTATAATTACAATTTCAACGGCAAGCACCACCCCGATCGCGGTTTCAACTATTACCGTTACCGCTTCACCCAGCAATAAAACCAATTCGTTCACTTTAACTGTTAATGATGTTACTCCCCCTAACCTTTCTTTCACCCTCACCGCCTGTTCTTCATCCATCGCCACTAATGGTTGCCTCTTGTACTCGGGTAGTGGCCTGACTCTCTCTTGGTCTTCCACATCCACTGACCTGGCTGACTACTCGGTCACCTGTTC
>CAYIPG010000015.1:0-11238 GCA_964365305.1 uncultured Candidatus Saccharibacteria bacterium | reverse complement strand
CGGTGGATATTGCGAATCATTCTGCTTGTGATGCCATTTGTATCTCCAACACCATCCCTTGGGGACAACTGCCAGATAGGATTGATTGGGAAGGGTTATTTGGTTCCAAAATTTCTCCCTTGGCTCATCTAGGTGGGGGCGGACTTTCCGGGAAACCTCTCTTGCCTTTAGTAATTGATTGGATTACCAAAGCCCGTCGGGTAGGTTTGCGAAAACATATCAACGCCGGTGGTGGTATCCTTTCAATAAAAGATGGCATGAAAGTGTTCATGGCGGGAGCCGATTCTATTTCACTTGGCTCAATTGCTTTTCTCCGACCCTGGAGGGTTGAAGGAATTATCCACGCATTTAAGTAGGAGGTTTGGATATGCAAAAGATAACTTTATGTCGGCCAGATGATTTTCATGTTCATTTCCGGGAAGGTCGGATGCTGGCAGCCGTGTCTCCAATAACGGCCGGCCAATTTGCCCGGGCCATAGTTATGCCGAACACCAAACATCCGCCGATCAGAACCGCCATGGATTCAGACACATACCGGCGACAGATTGAAGTTTGCACCTCTGGATTTGGATTCACTCCTTTGATGACAATCAAGTTATATCCCGACACCACACCAGCCATGATTTTGGCGGCGCATGATGTTGGGGTTGTGGCAGCCAAACTTTATCCCGAAGGCGTAACCACCAATGCGGAGGATGGGGTTTCGATTTCTAATATCAAAGTGCTCTATCCATCCTTTGGGATGATGGAAAAATGCGGCATGTTGCTCTTGCTTCATGGAGAAATGCCAGGAGTGTTCTGCATGCTTCGTGAAGTTGCTTTCCATCAGGTTGTGCGAAAAATTGTGCCACTCTTCCCAAAACTTAAGATCGTCATGGAGCATATCACTTGCGCCGAGACGGTCCGGTTTGTGGATGAGATGCCTGATACGGTCGGAGCGACAATAACCCTACATCATCTAGAACTGACCTTGGACGATGTGGTCGGGGACAAATGTCACCCTCACAATTTCTGCAAACCAATCGCCAAAAGTCCGGATGATCGGGATGCGCTCATTAAGATTATTCTGACGCGGCATCCCAAGTTCTTTTTCGGTTCGGACTCCGCTCCATGGGAAATCAGCGATAAAGAATGCGCTGATGGCTGTGCCGGAGTTTTTACTTCTCCAATAGCACTGCCCAGGTTGATTGAGTTTTTTGAGAAGGTTGACGCTTTAGACCGACTGGAAGATTTTACTTCAAGGTTTGGAGCCGAATTTTACGGCCTACCCCTAAACGAGGGCACCATTACACTCGTGGAAAAACCCTGGAAATCCTTGCTCGTGCCGATGCGGAGCGAAGGATTTGCCAAAAGCATCAGACCTTATCTTGCCGGTCAAACTATCAAGTGGCAAGTGGAAAATTAAGGCAAAACGCCTTCTCTCCCCAGACGCCTAGCGTCTGGGGATTTCTATTTCTCCAAAACGCAGTTTAGGTTTAATTTGCGGCCGAAAACTTTTTCCACGGCGTCTTCTATTATTTTTTTATTTTTTAATTCGCTAAGCCGATCTTTATGAAAAGTATATTTAGTGGCTAGCGTCAAAACCGTAACAGAGACCTCTTGTAACTTCATACCCTGAATGAACGCCGAAAGAGAATGATTAAACGGCCGAACTGTTTGCGCCACCTCGGGCCATCTAGCAACTATTGCCGCAAGATCAATAGCGCCTGTTTTGGGTGTAGTTGATGGGGCGATCTGATCAATCTTGATTGGAGATACCAAAGAAACATTTTGATTTTTTGATTTGATCGGCTCCATTTCAACTTGGGCAACCGCGATTATAGGCCGTTGGATATTTTCAGTTTTATTTTCTTGACCCGAGTGCACTTGTGGTGAGTCATGCCGAACCAATTGAGGGGGCGGAAAAAAACTGATCAGCGCTAATTCCACCGCCAGGCCCGGAGTAGGATAGAGGTCTAAATTTTGTTTGGTCTCACCCAAAATTTTAATCCAACTAGCCAGTTGATGGGCATTGGTTTGACGCGCTTGTTCTTGCAATAAAATGGCCTGATCATGGCCTAGTTCCAGTTTAATTCCCGCCATCAGTTCGGGCGAGACACTAGCCAAAATCATTTTTCTTAAATAGTGGCTGAATGATTTTAAAAGTTGTCCGACATCATAACCGGCTTCCAAATTTTTATTAAGCCATTTTATACTACCGGCCTGATTTTGGCTAACAATCAAATCCACCAACTCTTTAACCTTGCGAGCGGAAAATAAACCCAATATGGTTTCGGTTTTTTCCAAGGTTATGGGATTTTCACCCGTGGCCAAAATTTGCCCCAACATTCCTTCGGCGTCGCGAACTGAACCATCGGCCTCCACAGCGATTAAACGAACTACCTCCGGTTCAACTTTTATTTTTTCCCAATCGGCCACCAAATTTATTCTCTCAGAAAGTTCATTTATAGAAAGTCGCTTAAAATCAAACCGCTGGGTTCTAGAAATAATCGTGGGCAATAAACGATGCGGTTCGGTGGTGGCCAAAATAAAAACAGCGTAGGGCGGCGGTTCTTCCAGGGTTTTTAGAAAAGCGTTAAAGGCCTCTTTGGTTAACATGTGCGCCTCGTCTATCAAGTACACTTTGTATTTGCCCTGCGCCGGGCCAAAACGCACATTTTCACGCAGGTTTTTTATTTCATCTATGCCACGATTAGAAGCGGCGTCTATTTCTATTAGATCCAAAGATCGGCCGGCGTTAAATTCCAAACAACTAACGCATTTGTCGCAGGCGCCGTCTTTATAATCAACGCAGTTTGATGATTTTGAAAGAATTCTGGCGATGGTGGTTTTGCCGCTGCCCCGTGGCCCGCAAAAAAGATAAGCGTGGGCAATTTTGTTTTGCGCCAAAGCATTTTTAAGAATGGCGACGATATGTTGTTGGCCCACAATTTGGCTGAAACTCTGGGGGCGATATTTACGATAGAGCACCAAGTTTTCCATGATATAATTTAATAGTAATGTATTCTAACAAAAAAGGAATTATTTTGGGCGCCGGAATTTTCTTTTTGATAATGGGCGCGTTTTTTCTCTACTCTCAAAGTAACACTTTTGAATTCGTAAAAACAACCACCTCGGGCGTGATTGATGTGGTTTTACCCGGCGCGCCTCGGCGACTAACTCAACCGCCCCTGCCCCAAAAAGGCATTTATATTTCGGCCTGGACCCAATCAAATAGCCAAAGAATAAAAGAACTGATCCAGTTAATTAACGCCACCGAGCTAAACACGGTGGTTATTGATGTTAAAGACGCCACTGGAAAATTTTCTTATAAAGTTGATATTCCGCTAGCCGAAAAAATCGGCGCCAATTCCGAACTCAAAGTAAAAAATATAGATGGCCTGATAAACCAATTTCATGATAACAATATTTATGTGATTGGCCGAGTGCAGGTTTTCCAAGATCCGGTTTTGGCCAAGGGCCGGCCGGATATTGCCATTAAGGACTCCCGCGACAAAAATTTATGGAAGGATAAACAGGGTTTGGAATGGCTGGACCCTTCCAGCAAAGTGGCCTGGCAATACGCCGCCGATATTGCCAAAGACATGGTTAAGCACGGCTTTGACGAAGTTAATTACGATTACATTCGTTTTCCGGCTGATGGCGATATTTCGCGGTTGAGCTTTCCTTTTTGGAGCGCCGACAAACCCAAATACGAACTGGTGGGCAATTTTTTTGCTTATTTAAATCAAGAACTAAAAGATGCGCCTTTGGCCAAATCAGCCGATGTCTTTGGACTCACCAGTTGGCGAGCTTTTGATTTTAATTTTGATTTGAATATCGGCCAACGGCTGGTGGATGCTTTGCCGTATTTTGATTATGTTTCGCCGATGGTTTATCCCTTGCATTATCCCGTCGGATTTAACGGCATAAAAAATCCTTCCGAAAAACCCTATGAAATAGTTAATGGCTCGCTGAAAATGGCCCAGGCGCTCTTAGCCACAACTTCGTATAAGGCCATCATAAGGCCGTGGTTGCAGGATTTTAACTTAAACGGCGTGGTCTACGATAAAAATAAAGTCAGGGCTCAAATAAAAGCCGCCAACGACGCTGGCATCAATGGTTGGCTGCTCTGGAACTCCTCCAGCCGTTACACCCAAGACGCCCTGCTCCCACAATAACAACAGCTTTTTATTTTGCTAAAAATATAATATAGTAAAGTCAATTGATATATTGATATGAAGCTAATTAGTGTTGATAATTTGAGTGTTTCTTTTGGCGCCAAACCCATATTAAAAGATATTTCTTTTGATATTGAAATGGGTGATATTTTGGCCATCATCGGCCCTAACGGCGCCGGTAAAACCGTGTTGGTGAGAACCATGCTTGGCCTCAATAAAATTTTCACCGGACGGGTGGTGTGGCATTCGCGGCCGGAAACAAGTTATGTGCCCCAAAAAATAAATTTTGAAAAAAATTTTCCTTTAACGGTTAAGGAATTTTTTTTACTGGAACTGGGGCGAGGGAATTCTTTTTGGTTTCCTTCCCAAAAATCCTTAACCGAAATTAAATCAAAACTAGCCGAAGTGCGCGCCGAACATTTGTTAAATTTCCGCTTATGCGATCTGTCGCAAGGGGAGATGCAAAGAATTTTGATTGCCCGAAGTTTGTTGGAAAATCCCCAGATAGTTTTTTTTGACGAACCGGCTAGCGGCATAGACATCGGCGCCGAAGAAACGGTCTATACTCTACTGCACTCGTTGCATAAAAAAAATAATTTAACCATGGTTTTAATTTCACACGAAATAGATATTGTTTATCGCTTTGCCACCAAAGTTATTTGCTTAAACAAAGAAATGATTTGCCAGGGCGCGCCGCAAGAGGTCTTAACAACCGAATCCTTGCAAAGCGTTTTTGGCCATCACACTGGAATTTATAAACATGGCCACGACTTAAATATCCATGATCATAACTGAACTTTTTAGAGCCGAAATTATCAATCTGATGCTGTTGAGCTTGTCTTTGGGCATTACTTTGCCGCTTATCGGCGTTTTTACAGTGTTAAGAAAAGAGGCCTTGCTGTCCGACGCATTGGCTCATGTAATCCTTTTAGGCATAGCCCTTTCCATTATTTTTAAAATAAATATTCTTTTGGGAATTTTCGCGTTTTCTATTTTGGCCGGCTTGGCTATTTATCTGGTAAAAAATAAATCCAGTTTGGAACTGGACGCGGTGGTGGGCGTGTTCTTTACCACCGCGCTCACTTTGGGCGCGTTATTGATATCTTCCGAGGAACTTTTAGAATCATTTTTAGGCAATTTGGAAAAAATTACTCGGCCGGATGTTATTATTTCAACGGTCTTGGCCGCCGTATTAATATTCGCTCTTTTTTATAAATTCAAGGAATTTGCTTCGGCCTCTTTCGCGCCGGATTTAGCCCAGGTGGATGGTCTTAAAGTGCAGCGCTACGAATTATTTTTTATGCTGATATTGGCGCTGGCCGTGGCTATGGGCATTAAACTGGTGGGGACGCTATTAATTAGCGCGTTGATTATAGTTCCGGCCGCCAGCGCTAAGATATTCACTATGCAGTTAAGAACCATGGCTTTATGGAGCGTTATTTTTGGCGTGGCGGCCGTTTTCGCGGGGCTAACAGCCACTCTATATTGGGGCACTCCGCCCGGGCCAACCATAATTCTTTCCGGCTCCGGATTATTTTTCTTAACCCTGATCGGGCATCTTCTGTTTAAAAAACATAAATAATCTATTCCAAAATCTGCCCTATAACATAGCTGTAACCGTTTAAAAATTCTTGAGCGGTGAGGATTTTGGAATTTTCGGGTTGGAGTTTGGTTATTTTAATAGCGCCGTCGCGGCAAGTGATATAGAGATTTTTTGATTCGTCTGTAAAAACTTCACCCGCCTGTTTTTGTCCAACATCGGATGTTGGACATTTTTCTATTTCGATCAGTTTTAGGCGGATTTGCTGGCCGGATTTATTATTAAAAAATGTATAAATACCTGGCCATTTTATAAAGGCCCGCCACTGATTATATATTTCATCGGCTGACTTACTCCAACCAACCCGGCCGTCTTCTTTCTTTATCATTTTAGTAAAAGTGGCCTCGCTATGATTTTGTTCGGCGGGTTTTAACTCTCCATTCAGATAAAGCGGCAAATCGCGCGTAATCATTTTTGCGCCTAATTCGGCCAGTTTGGGCTCCAACGAAAAATAACTATCGGTTTGCGAAACCGATAGAAAGTCCTGGGAAATTATCGCTCCATGATCTATTTTCTCGTCAATCAACATTAAACTTACTCCGGTTTTTTTAAGACCTGCCAAAAGAGTGGTTTGAATAGGCGAGGGTCCGCGCAATTTAGGTAATAAGGATGGATGAATATTAACCGTTCCCATTCTTGGGACAGAAAATATGTTTCTAGGAATAATTCTGCCATAGGCCGCGACTATCGCCAGGTCTGGATTGTATTTTGACCAATCAATGTCGGAAAGCGAATTAGGCGTGATTAAATTCAAGCCGACACTTTTGGCATAACGCGAAACCGGCGAATCAATAACTTCGTTTTTTCGGCCTTGAGGTTTAGCTGATTCGCTGATCACAAGTTCAATCTGCCAATCGGTTTTTTCTTTTATTGACCGAAGCGCCGGCACGGCAAATTCCGAAGTGCCAAAAAATATCAACTTCATTTTCTTTTTTTGGATTTTGATTTAAGGTGGTCAGTAAATAAAATTCCATTAAGATGATCCACTTCGTGCGCCATCAATCGGGCCAGCAAACCCTTAACCCTTATCTTAAATTTATGGCCGTGCTCGTCTAAGGCCTTGATGGTGACTTTGTCGGTCCGGGCGAGTTCATGCCACTGGCCCGGCAAACTCAAACAACCCTCTTCTTCGGCCGCCAATGTTTTTGATATTTGGGTTATTTCGGGGTTGATAAAAACAGTTCGGCCGTCCTTGGCGATTTCATCCAACACCACAAATAAGCGGATATTACGGCCTATTTGCGGCGCGGCTAAACCCACGCCGTTTTCGGCCAATTTTAAGGTTGATTTCATCTCGCCCACCAGTTTCAAAATATCGGGAGTTATTTTTTCAACCGGTTTGGATTTACTTCTTAATACTGGATTTGATTTTTCCGTTTCTATTTTTAACATTTTCTTTGATTTTTTTATTTAACCCTTTAAGCGCGGCAAAAAAATATTTGCCGCGGGCCTCTACCGGCAAGCCCTTTCTGGCCGCGACTCTTTTGGCTAAAGCCCTTAAATCCTCTTCGTGGTAAATCCTAGCTATACCCAAGTAGGCCGCGAAGTTTTTTGTCTCAAGCATTGCTTGAGAAAGGTCGTCGGCTAATAAATGTTCCCGGCTATAAAGTTTTTTATTGATTTTAATCTTAACTTCAAACTGCATTATTATAAATTAGCATAATCCCAGTGTATTTGACTAGCCCGTATTTTTTAGGTAAAATCAGAATATCTTAAAAAGATTCATGCGGGTCATACAATTCATCTTCCAGTTGATAGCTTGGACCGTGTTTTTTGTAGTCACGCGGGTGTTTTCCAGATTTAAGATTGTGGGCCAAGAAAACTTAAAAAACCTGACCGGCCCCCTGCTTATAATTTCCAACCACCGAACTTTAGCCGACCCTTTTATCGTGGGCACTTTGTTTAAACCCTCGCCCCAATACTTGCCCATGGGTTTTATAGTAGCCGATTTTTTTTATAAAAATATTTTCTTAAAACCTCTGTTTGTTCTTTTAAGAACCTTTCCCGCCCACAAAGGCGAGGGTCTGGATATTTCGCTTAAAGAACCGCGGCAATTACTCAAAGATGGGGGAGTGTTTTTGATTTTTCCCGCCGGTAAAAGGCACTCCACTGGCCCAGCGCCCCGACCCAAAAGAGGCGCGGCTGTATTGGCTCTGGATATGCCTAATATAACCATCCTGCCAATTTATATTAAAATAAGCCCGGGCTGGGGATTGAAAGATCTGATTCTAAGGCGAAAAAAAATAGAAATTTTTGCGGGTGAACCCTTTAAGCTGCGGGAAAAAACAAAAAGCCAGAATGTTAATAAAGTCAGCCGTTTTTTTGCCGATGAGATCCTTCGCTTAGCCAGATAAAAATCGTAAAAGATTTCCACACTTGCATATTAAAAATATCTGATATAATTATGGCCGAGGCAGGAATAAAAGGCCTGTTTTTATTTTCCTTAATCAGAAAAACAAAAACAGGGTCTCTTGTTCCGCCGACCCGGCAGAAAGGAGCCCCACGGGGCTCCGGCTGCTAAGGGAAATTCGGCGCGTTAGATTGATATTATGGGTCTTCTGGCATTATTGGGTCTGGTTATTCTGGCTATTTTGGTCTTATTGTTTTTTATATCTTTTTTTGTGTTTATGGGCTTGCCTTTGGTTTTTTTTGGTGCGCCATTTATTCCTTCTTATAGAAGGAGAAATAAAAACGCTTCGGCCCACCTTAAAAACATCGTTGATTTTTGCCGAACCGAAATACCTAATGGACGGTTTGTTGATCTGGGCTCGGGCGATGGACGAGTGGTAATTGAATTTGCCCGAGCTGGGTTTGATAGCGCTGGCGTGGAACTAAATCCATTTTTGGTGTGGTGGAGCCGGATGAAAATAAAAAATACTGGTTTGAAAAACGCCCAGATAATCCGAAAAAACTTTTGGGAGTTCAACTCCCAAAATTATGATATCGTTTATATTTTCCAATTAAGTTCTATCAACTTGCTCATAACCAAGAAACTAAAAACCGAACTCAAACCCGGTTCTATCATCATTAGTTTCGGCTTTCCCTTCATGGACTTTGACCTCATCAAAAAACAAGGCGAGTTTTTGGTGTATAAAAAATGAATCCAGTGTTTTTTGCACTGGATTCGTCATCGGGATTACCTCGACTTCTGGCTCGTGTGGTTGTCGTGGCCCTTGTCGTAGGCAATCTGGCGATCGAAATCAACCGTTCTCGAAAGAACACTGCCTAGTGGCATCTGGCTCTTCCACTCACCACGAGCAGCACCTTCCTGGCCCAGATTATGGTAATATGTCTGATCACCTGGGCTTAATGAGGATTTCTCTTCTGGCATCCTCTCCACCTCCTTTCTGTATTGGAATAAAGAACTATCCTTGTAATGCTGTTAATAGACAGAATATCAAAGCGGTATTTTGTTGTCAATCAGCCGAGTTTTGGGTATAATTTAGTGATAAAAAAGGATATGAAAGAAATTTTTAATTAAGAAACTATTCAGATATTCAGAAGATTTTAAAAAGGATCATCAGCAAAAAAGCTTATGTTAACATTGATCGTCACGACATTAGCGGTTTCAAGTTTAATAATATTATTCTTGTTTTTTTTGGTCTACTCCTGGGATTTTTTTACAACATTAAAAGCGCCGTTTTTACCAATTTCAAAAAATATAGCATCTAAAATAGCGGGATTATTGGATATAAAAGACGACAGTATTGTTTATGATTTGGGCTGTGGTGATTCAAGAGTAATTATAGAATGCTATAAGAAGAATCCTAGAGCTAAATATATCGGAATAGAAAAATCGTATATTCCCTATATTTTAAGTTTAATAAAATTAAAAAAACTTGGTAACCCGAAAAATACCAGGGTAATAAACGGTAATTTTTTCAAACAAAATTTATCACAAGCAACACATGTATTCTTGTATCTGTTGCCTGAAATGATGGATGGTTTGCTACCAAAACTGATAGCAGAATTAAAACAGGGAACGATTATTATTTCTTTTAATTTCGTATTTTCAAAAAAGAACCCAGAAAAAACAGTAGAACTTTTAGGTCCTAAACAAAAACATTTAGGGCTTATGTATATATATAAGTTATAAATAGTTTTTGGTGTTGCCAGTTGTAATAGCCAACATCACAACTGGTGTGAGTTTTGCCCGGCTCCCCCACACCTAACAGTAAAACGCTATTTTATTGTCAATTTGAGCGGATTTTTGTATAATTTAGTGATAAAAAAGGATATGAACAGAAAAAACTCTTTTGCTTTTGTGGTGCATCCGAGGGAATTTGGTATATATAAGTTCTAATATAAATCCTCTAAACAACTTCCATCATTCCAATAATCCATTGATTTAAATCTGGATTTTTTTTCCATAAACCCTTACCTTTTTGGATCAAACCCTTGTGGTCTGGATAACCAATATTTTTTATTTTACCGTGCAGTTTGACAAAATCATCGCTACTTTGAATCACAACATTAAAAACTTCGGCTAAATCCCAGAACTTACCTTGTTCGGTCTCCATTTTTCCAAACACTTCGGGAAATTCTTGTTGGGTAAAATCATAGAAAATAAAATGAAGCAGTTCATGGAAAATAGTAAAAAGCTGAAGATTGGGCTTATCGTAAATAAAAACTTGAAAACCGCCCCAGTCAAGAAAGCGGGGACAAAAATCAAAAATGGAAAAACAGCCAGTGAATTTATTTCTTGGCCAAGGATGATAGTCGAAAATCTTATCAATTATTTTGAAAAAATCATTTTGCGTTTGATTTAGATAGTTAGCTGTTTTTTGGCTAAGCTTTTTCATTTCATCAGAATGAGAGCTGTAAAATTCCGAAATGTATTTATTTAAAAATTCCTTTGGATTTTTGGCCGAACCCACACGAGAAAGTTTAGGATGATGTGCCAAAGCTCTTTCTTTCCAAAAATCGCAACCGCCAAATTTTGGGCGCGAATAAAATTCCCAGGCCAAATCCCGGTCTAGTTTTTGATCAAAGATAAATTTTATAACTGGATATCTCATAGTTTTAAAAAACCCACTAACATTTTAGCTCATTTGCGAGTAAAATGCTCGTGGGTTTGTTAGTTTAGCTCGTCTGCGTTTGTTTGAGAAGGTCCCAAATGAGCCACTCCAGGGTTAGTTTGGCGTGAACACAAAAGCGCTCATCCAAACCCCATATAGAACCCTTTTCAATTTTGGAGAAAATGTTCAAAAATATGGAAATTAAAACAAGGAGGATTTCTCATCCTCCTTTTGTGTTCTGGTCTACTTTTACCTGCCACTGCCCTTGCAAACGGGACAGGTCTCTGATTTTTCTAACACTTGGCCGTTTTCCAACTTTTCTTCTGTCACTATAAACCCCTGACCTTTGGGGCAAAAAGAACATTCCTCTTTCCTTAATGCTGAAACCGGAATGCTGAACACCTTCCAATTAGGATTTGTCCATTATAGATTTCAATAGTCCTGGCCGGACTTTTCCAAT
>CAYIPG010000014.1:0-12784 GCA_964365305.1 uncultured Candidatus Saccharibacteria bacterium | reverse complement strand
GCGCGGAGGGGATTTGCACCCCTGTATAGCGGTTTTGCAGACCGCCGCGTTAGCTACTTCGCCACCGCGCCAGTATATCAAACTATTATGATACCAAAAAACCCGCTTAACAATAAGGCGGGTTTAGGGGCTTTTATAGTTAAGCCGAGTTTATTCTTAATTTTTTGGTGCGGCCCCGTTCAAACTTGGGTAGACGAATTGTCAAAATACCATCTTTGAGCCCGGCCTTGGCGCCTTCAGTATCAACCTCCTGCGGCAGAATAACCGAGCGGGAAAACGCGCCCCAATAAAGTTCTTGGTAATAATAATCTTCGGGCGAAACAGTGTCGTCTTTTTTTCTGACGCCTTGAATAGTAACCATATCGGCGGTTATGGTTATGTCCAGATCCTCATTTCTTACTCCGGCGATGGTTGATTTTATAATCATTTCGTCGGAGGTTTGATAAACATCAATCGTCAACTGGCCTTCCTCTGTTTTTTCCGGTTCAACTGCCATTTCCGGATCGTAATTCGGCCGTATTTTTTTGTGGGCGGATTGTTTGGCAGTGTCGGTGGACGAGGGGTCAGCGGTGAGCAGGTGTTTATATTCTTCTTCGTAATCCGGTTCTTCGCCTCGCCCGGTTACTAATTTTAAGAAAGATCTTTTAGACATATTTATTTAAAGAAATCCTTTTTGAGTTTATAAAAAAGCATATTGACCCAGATCGCCATTGCTCCCAAGAGAGCTATTACCATAAGCGTGGGTGTTATTTTTTGAAAACTGTCCGAAATTATAGTTAGTGAATTATAAGACCCATGCAACAATCCAGCGATAATTAAACCAGTTGTTAAAGCGTACTTTTTAGAAAAGAAGTGGCTACGGGCCAAATAATAACCCACGATAGACGAGGCCAAAACATGAAGCAGAGTGGAGCTTAGAAATCTTAGAGCGATAATTTCCATAGCCGAGCCAAATAAAGACCCGCCACCAAAATCAGTAAAATGAAAAAGAGCTAATATATTTTCCAAAGCGGCAAAACCAAGCCCGGATACGATTAAGTATATCATCGCGTCGGCGGGCTCGTCAAAAACAGGGTTATTCAACAGGCCCACTTTAACCGCGAGGTACTTGCAATATTCTTCCACCACGCCGATAAAAATAAAAAATACCAAAAAATTTACCGCAATCACCGGCAGAGTGATATTTTTGATTGAACTTATCAGCAAAAATTCAATACCCGCGGCAATCGGCGCGAACAGCATGCCTAAAAAGAATATTTTGATTATGAACCGGTTGGGTTCGGGATGCTCGTCTTCGCGCAAGTAAATAGAGAGCCAAATAAAACTCGGCACTGTTCCCAAGATTATTAATGTTAATGGCATAGATTCAAAGTCAAAATGCAAAAGTAAAAAGTCAAAAAAATCTTTTATTTTTCTACCACTTCTCAATCATCAGTATTTTTTTGTCAGCTAATTGTATTTTATCCCAGAGCGCTTCAGTTATGAAGGGGATAAAGGGGTGGAGCAATTTTAATGATCCGGTTAAAACATAAAAAAGAACTTGGTTGGTTTCTTCGGATGGGCTTTTTTTGGATTGTTCCAGGTAAACATCGCAAAAATCATGCCAGAAAAAATCATATATCAGATGAAGCGCCGGGCCGAACTCAAAGCGTTCTATTAGCTGTGATGCCTCGGATTTTGTTTTTTCAAATTTTTCTAAAATATCTTTATTGTTTTCTTCTTTTGGATCAGGTTTCGAATTTCGGATTTCGGATTTCGAGTTTCCGTTTCGTCCCAAGACGAAACGGGAGGCATTCCATATTTTATTCAAAAACTTTTTTCCGGCGATCACCGCTTCACCTTGCCATTTAATATCTTGCGCGCCCATGGCCTGCCAAATTAAAGCAAAACGGGTGGCGTCGGCGCCATTTTCTTTTATAAGATCCAAAGGGTCAAGGCCGGTACCGAGCGATTTAGACATTCTTTTGCCTTCTTTATTTAAGACCGTGGCGTGGATTATTACATCGGAAAAGGGCTTTTTGCCGGTAAATTCCAAACCGGAGAAAATCATTCGGGCCACCCAAAGATTTATAATATCCCGCGCGGTGGAAAGAACTTGGGTCGGATAAAATTCTTTCAAGTCCTGCGTTGCTTTAGGCCAGCCCAAACCAGCCAGTGGCCATAACGCCGAAGAAAACCAAGTATCCAAAACATCATCCACACCTTCCAAGGGAATTTTATGGCCCCACCAAATTTGGCGGGAAATGGTCCAGTCGCGGATATTTTTTTGCCAGTCCAAATATGTCTTTTTAAAATTTTCGGGGTGGAATTTTATTTCACCGCTTTCAACGGCAGTTGTCGCGGTTTTAGCCAGTTCCTTCATTTTTACAAACCATTGTTTGGAGACAATCGGTTCAATGGTGGTATCACATCGGTAGCATTTAGAAAGGTTATGAATATATTTTTCTTTTTTCTCTATCAAGCCGAGTTTTTCCAGTTCTTTTATAACTTCGGCTCGGCACTCACTGGCTTTAAGTCCCACGCAAATTTTGGCCTCGGGAGTCATACGGCCTTTTTCATCTATCACCGAATAAATTTCTAGGCCGTGTTTTTCTTTCCTTTCAAAATCAGCCACATCATGCGCGGGAGTAACTTTAACCGCGCCCGTGCCAAATTCCATATCCACCTCCTCATCGGCAATTATGAGAATTTCGCGATTTTGGATCGGCAAAATAACTTTTCGGCCGATTAAATTTTTATATCTGGTGTCTTTTGGATTAACCGCCACGGCGGCATCGCCCAACATTGTTTCGGGTCTAACTGTCGCCACAATTATATGGCCAGAATTATCGGCCAAGGGATATTTAATAAAAATAAGTTCAGTTTCTTCTTCTTTATATTCCACTTCTAAATCCGAGAGACCAGTGGCGCAGCGCGGGCACCAATTAACCACTCGGGGCGCTTGGTAGATCCAACCTTTGTCGTGGTAATGCAAAAAAGCGGTTTCCACGGCTTTAGAATATTCCAGATCCATAGTAAAACGGGCGCGCGACCAATCGCACGAAGCGCCCAGTTTTTTAAATTGATCCAAAATTATATCGCCGTATTTTTCGCGCCACTGCCACACTCTTTCCAAAAATTTTTCCTTACCCAAATCAAATCGGGTCAGTCCTTCTTTTTTTAATTCCTTTTCCACCACATATTGGGTGGCAATACCGGCGTGATCGGTGCCGGGCAGCCACAGCGTTTTATAGCCCTTCATGCGATGATAGCGAACCAAAATATCTTGAATAGTGGAATTCAAAGCATGGCCCATATGCAACGAGCCGGTAATATTCGGTGGAGGCAAGACCATGCAAAAGGTTTTTTTGCTATTGGGATTATCAGCCCGTGGCTGATGGGCCTCGGGCGCAAAAAATCCGGAGTCCTCCCACATTTTATAAATTTTCTCCTCGTGATCTTTGGGATTGTAGGGTTTATTGAGTTCATCCATATTAATTCAAGCTTAGCATATTTTATTCCAATCGTAAGTTTGGTTTGGCTTGAAGATCGGCGGGGTTTTTAATAGGTTCTAGTATTTTTATTTCCGCTAAAGCGGCGAGGGCAATCATGAGGGCGTTGTCGGTAGTTAATTTGGGATCAGGTAGAATCAACTTGGACATCAAATGTCCAAGTTCTTTTGTTAGGGTTTCACGGAGGTGGTTGTTGGCGGCCACACCGCCGCCCAGGACTAGGGTGTTAGGAGTTAGCTTCTTAGCTGCTAGAAGAGTTTTATGAATCAAAACATCCACCACGGCTTGTTCAAATGAAGCGCAGAGATCAGTTTTGTTTTTATCATTCAGTTCTAACTTCTGCGAAGGACCGCCCTTCGCTGGGAAGCCCTTAACCAAATACAGCACTGCAGTTTTTAAGCCGGAAAAAGAAAAATTAAAATTTTTTGAATTTAACATCGGCCGAGGAAGGTTGAACCTTCGCGGATTGCCTTTCTCGGCGAGTTTAGAAATTTCCGGCCCGCCGGGATATTTTAATCCCAAAAGTTTGGCCACCTTATCAAACGCTTCGCCGGCGGCATCGTCCAGCGTCTCACCAATTATTTTATAATCGCCGTTTTTTTTAGAATAAACCAATTGGGTATGTCCGCCCGAGACAATCAACGACAAAATAGGATAGACAAGTTTATGTTCTAGAGTGTTTATATAAATGTGGCCTTTGAGATGATTAATTCCCACCAATGGTCTATTTAATTCTTTCGCCAATTCTTGCGCAAAATTTACACCGGTCCATAAACACGGCGCCAAACCGGGGCCGTTAGTGACAGCGATCAAATCTACATCTTGGATATTATATCTTGGATCTTGTAACTCCTTTAAGAGAATGGGCAGGGCTTTTTGGTGCTCCCTCTTAGCTAAATTCGGCACCACGCCGCCGTAAGGCCGGTGGGTTTCTATTTGTGAAGACACCAAATTAGCCAGCACTTTCACTTGGCCTTTTGGACTAGATTCAATCAGGGCGATACCTGTTTCATCGCAACTGGTCTCTATGGCGAGTATTTTCATAACAAGTAATTTACAAATAATAGCTTTGGAGGTATTATAAAACAAGTTTTTGTATATCGGCGCCATCGTCTAGCCTGGTTAGGACGCAGGGTTTTCAACCCTGTAACACGGGTTCGAATCCCGTTGGCGCT
This sequence comes from uncultured Candidatus Saccharibacteria bacterium, assembly GCA_964365305.1. Classification (GTDB taxonomy): domain Bacteria; phylum Patescibacteriota; class Minisyncoccia; order JACQLN01; family JACQLN01; genus CAYIPG01. Next base: position 8,118 of record CAYIPG010000014.1, on the reverse strand, counting down.
ACTTAATCTTGGGTCCGCCTTGAGCGGACTTTTATCTGTATGGATAAAAAATGGTATTTAAGAATCGGCCGAGCCAGTGAAATTGCCGTCGCTAAAGATAGAAGAATCTATCGGGCTTTAGAAATTCTGCCCGGGTTTTTGGTTTGGCTGACATTTATTTTTCTGGTGGTTTTTTCAATCTATCAAGCCGCTGGGGTGGCTATTTTTGTAATCCTATTTGATGTTTATTGGCTGGTAAAAATAATTTTTCTTTCGGCGCATCTACGGTCGGGTTATAAAAGAATGAGAGAGAATTTAAAAATTGATTGGTGGAACAAGTTAAAGGAGCGAACCGATTGGGAGGACTATTGGCATCTGGTTATTTTGCCAATGTATAAAGAACCCTACGAAGTTGTTTTGCCAACTTTTGAGGCGTTGGCAAATTCCCGTTACGACCATAAAAAAATGATAGTGGTTTTGGCTCTGGAGGAACGGGGCGGAGCCGAGCCGTTACAGGCGGCAGAATTATTGCGCCAAAAATTTGGCGGAGAATTTTTCAAATTATTGATAACCATTCATCCTAAAGATATTCTTGGGGAACTGGCCGGCAAAGGCGCCAACCAATCCTGGGCGGCCAAACGAGTAAAAGAAGAAATTGTTGATCCTTTAAATATTCCCTACGAAAAAATAATACTTTCTGTTTTTGATATTGATACCAATGTTTGGCCGCAATATTTTGCGTTGCTGACCGCCAAATATATGGCGCATTCCCAGCCAGATCGCGCCTCGTTTCAGCCGGTGCCGTTTTTTATCAACAACATTTGGGAGACGCCGGCGCTGGGGCGGGTGGTGGCTTTTTCATCTACTTTTTGGATGATGATGCAACAGGAACGGCCTGAACGGCAGGTTACTTTTTCCAGCCACTCCATGAGTTTTAAGGCGCTGGTTGAAGTTGGTTTTTGGCAGACCAACATTGTTTCGGAGGATTCGCGGATTTTTTGGCAGTGCTACAATTTTTTTGACGGCCAGTACGAGGTGGTGCCGCTGTTGTATCCGGTTTCCATGGACGCGGCGGTGGATAAAACCTTTTGGAAAACCATGAAAGTTATTTATAAACAGCAACGCCGCTGGGCTTGGGGCACGGAAAATTTGGTTTATGTTTTGTTTTGTTTTTTAAAAAATAAAAATATTGCTTTAAGCAAAAAACTTTATCACGGTTTTAATTTATTGGAGGGTTATTATTCTTGGGCCACCAACGCTTTGATTATTTTTTTGATGGGCTGGCTGCCGGTAATTCTGGGCGGAAAAAATTTTAATGTTACGGTGTTATCGTACAATCTGCCCCAAATTACCCGAACCATCATGACCTTGGCCATGATCGGGCTGATTTCTTCGGCGGTAATTTCCATTAACATATTACCGCCAAGACCGCCTCGCTACGGCCGCCGTCAATATATTTGGATGATCTTGCAATGGGCGCTGATGCCGTTGACCACCATAATTTTTGGATCTATTCCGGCCATTGACGCTCAAACCCGCCTGATGCTGGGGAAATATATGGGTTTTTGGGTTACCCCTAAATCCCGTGAAAGGGTCGAGAAATAAAATAGTTATTCCCAATGTATATTTCTTTTAAATTCAAAAAGCTTTTGTTGAAGCAAGGGATGATCTTCCAATTTAGATTTTTCTAAAAATAATTTAACGGCTTGTTGGACTTCCTCAATCAACTTAGTGTCTTTGAGCGATTCCATGGCTAAATCGGGCAGGCCGGATTGCTCTTTGCCAAAAAATTGGCCGGGGCCGCGAATCTGCAAGTCCTTTTCGGCCAGTTTAAAGCCGTCTTCGCTTTCAACCAACATTTTTAGTCGATGCGAAGTTGCTTTGGCGGGCGACTCGGTAAATAAAAAACAATAACTTTGATGGTCGGCCCGGCCCACCCGGCCTCTAAACTGGTGCAGTTGCGAAAGGCCGAACCTATCGGCGCCTTCTATCATCATCACGCTGGCGTTAGGAATATCTATGCCCACTTCCACCACCGAAGTGGAAACCAAAATATCGGTTTTTTTATCTTTAAAACTTTTCATCACCGCTTCTTTTTCGGCGGGTTTTAATTTGCCGTGCAAGAGACCGATTTTTAAATGGGGGAATATTTTTTCGGAAAGTTTTTTGTATTCGGCCGCCGCGGCCTTAACCTCGCTCATTATGGCGGCTTCGGAGACCTCAATCAGCGGACAAATAACAAAAACCTGTCGGCCGCGCTTGATTTGATTTTCTATAAACTCATAGGCCTTATCGCGATTAATCGGCGCCACGATTTTGGTGATTATTTTTTTTCGGCCCTTAGGCAATTCTTTCAATAGCGATAAATCCAAATCGCCGTACAGCGTCAGCGCTAAAGTGCGGGGGATGGGTGTGGCGCTCATGCTCAAAAGATGCGGTATTTTTTGCGACATGCGACATGCGACATGCGACATTGAATTTGTTTCACCTTGTTTCTTATCACTTGTCTCTTGTCGCAATAAGGCCGCGCGCTGTTCCACTCCAAAGCGATGTTGTTCATCCACCACCACCAAAGCCAGATTTGAAAACCTTACCCCTTTTTGAATCAGCGCGTGAGTGCCTACAATAACATCCACCTTTCCAAGGTCTGACATTGGGAGTTTGTTGGATGAAGTTAAGAGAGCGACTTTGATCGGCCACTTTTCAAAAAGCTTAGTTAAGGTTTTGAAGTGTTGGTTAGCCAAAATTTCGGTGGGGGCCATAAAAGCCGCTTGATACTTTTGAGACGCGACATTTAGAGCCGCGATGGCAGCGACTACGGTTTTGCCGCTTCCGACATCGCCCACCAAAATTCGGTTCATGGGCGAGGGCTGTTCCAGGTCTTTTAGAATTTGCCAGGCCGCCAGTTTTTGGGAATTGGTTAATTGAAAAGGCAGAGCGGCAATGAGTTTTTTAACCAAAAATAAATCGATGGTAATTTTGGCCGCCGGTTTTGATTTATTTTTTTGCTTGGCGTTATAAACGAAAAGTTGCAATAAAAATATATCGCCAAACGCGAGGCGTTTTTTGGCCGCCGCCGCTTCGTTTAAGGTTTTGGGAAAATGAATTTGGCGGATGGCTTGGTTTAAATTTATCAGACAAAATTTTTGGCTAATAAAATTGGGCAGAAAGTCGGGGATTGTGCCAATATTGTCTAAAATACCGCGGATTTTTAAACGCAGCCAACGAGAAGTTAACCCGGCTGTTTCGGGATAGATGGCTACTAATCCAGCAGTATGCAATGTTTCTCCGAAGGAGAAGGACCGCCCTTCGCTTTTGTCGAAGGGCGGTCCTTCGGATTCTCCCGAACCCAAGACCTCAAACACCGGATTAGAAAAATACAAACCCATTTTGTCGGCCGAGACCTTGCCCGAGATATTTACCCAAAGACCCTTTTTTAATGTCTGCAACAAATAGGGTTGATGAAACCAAACCGCGCGGATGGGCGCGGTGTCGTCTTCCAACAGCGCTTCGGTTATTATCATTTTTCTTTTCCAAGTTCTTTTGTTGCCGATATTTAATACCCGAGCGGTGATAGTGGCTTTTTCTTCGGCCTCCAAATCAAAAATATTTTTGATGTTGGAAAAATCCTCGTAGCGAAAAGGTAAATGAAAAAGAAGGTCCGAAACCTTCTTAATCTTAAGGCGATCCAGTTTTTCTAAAACTTTTTCACCAATGCCTGGGATGGTTTGAATGGGAGAATTTAAATCCATACATAACTATGGTGCGCCCATGAGGAATCTTCCCTCTCGGTCCAAATCTTTGATTTGGGTAACCGAGAGCAATCCACCTCCGTCCGCCATTGGGCGGACGGAGGTGGAGAACCCCCCAAAATAAATGTGATCCGCCCCGCACCAAAATTTATTAAATTCACCGTGTGCCCTCGAGAGGAATCGAACCTCTATCTGATCCTCCGCAAGGATCCGTCCTGTCCATTGAACGACGAGGGCGTTAAAATTTCAAATCTCAAAAATAAAGTTCAAAACCTTAAAACTTCAACCAGTGGGCTAGGGTGTCAATCAGGGATTCGCTGTGTTCTGTTTCTGTTAAAATTTCGGCCAGCAGTTTTCTGATTTCATCGGGATTAATATCGCCCAAAGGCACTTGCAGGCCGCGGGAAATTGTTTTTTTGGATTCCAGATTTAATAAATTAACATGGCCGCGTTCAAATATCCAGAACGAGTTAAAACCGGCCAGTTCGTGGTTTTTGTTGCCGACGGTTAATTTTTCCCCGTCCAAAGAAAAATTATAGAGCGCGGGTTTTCTTAGGGCGGTGATATTTACTACCGCAGCCGCCAGCAACACAAAAACCGCCATCAAGTAACTTTTTAAAATTATGGCCACAATGGCCAAACCGCCGGCCAAAATCCAGAGGGCCGCAAACCAGTTGGCCGGCCGCTCCGGCTGTTCATATTCATATGCCCGCCAAGTTATTTTTTCCATACCTGCTTTAAGTTTGTGCTATGATGCCAAAATATGCAACAACTCAAAGAATATATCCATAACAATCCCAAAATCAAGAAGGTGGTCGGTGTTATTTTAATTCTGGTGGGTCTTACCGCCCTAGTTACTCCTCTTACGCCCGGCGCTTGGCTGGCGCTTATCGGGTTGGAGTTATTAGGAGTGAGGATTTTGTTTTCTGATAAATTAAAATTTTGGAAGAGAAAAAGAGAGAATAAGTAAAAAAATAACAGGGCGATATTCTCGCTCTGTTATTTTTTTGGCGGGACACTCGGGTTAAACACCCGTGATATATAAGCATGATAAGCGTTTTTCGGGGCTCTGAACAGACTCGGATTTAAGGCACATGGGTCGGGATGTAATAAAAATTCTATGGGGCGCTTTGCAAAGGAAATTTGCTTATCCTCCATATCGCGTACATGTTAATCAGAAAAGCTAGAACAGTAAGAATTAGGGAAAACATTTTAAACCAAATTCTTTTTTGCTCACTATGATTTAAAGTATCTTTTGCTTCTAATAAAATTTCTCTATACTCATCGGGTTTGTATCCCATTAATTTTTGATCATATCTATTAATAACCGTCATTAGATCACTATTGAATGATGTCAACTGAGTAGCATCTAGTTTCAAATATTCCTTCAAGACAACCATCTCTATAAACTCTAATCTACTGTCCGAGATAGAATTTTCTTTCTGCATTAATTCCAAAAAACGAGAATTTGCTTCTGTGATTTTATTGTCTATGACCCCTTGTTGGTAGTCCGAAATAAAGGAAAAAATGGTTGCAAGTAATAGCAAAATACCTTGTGTAAAAAGAATAACTTTTACTGCCTGGGTCTCTCGATACTTAGTTTTCACGGCGGAGGCGGAAGGATTCGAACCTTCGTGGCGTTTTTTAGACGCCGACGGTTTAGCAAACCGTTGCCATAAGCCGCTCGGCCACGCCTCCGTAATGTTAAGGATATAGTAGCTAATTAAACTACACTTATCAAATCAATTGTGGTATTTTAACAAACATGGCGGGGTGCCAGAGAGGTTTATCGGGCCTGTCTTGAAAACAGGTAAGGATGATGAATCCTTCGTGAGTTCGAATCTCACCCCCGCCGCCAGTTAGGAAAAGTATCAAGGTTTCAATTGAGGATTTAATAAAATAAAACCATGAGCAAAAGCAGGTCAATAATAAATAGTTTACCAATACAAGATTTTAATCTTGTTCTTGACCGCTTTGGATTAGAAAAAGCGTGGTATTCAGTTTTGGCTACCCACTTAAATAACCTCGGCAGGAATGATTTAAGATATATTTTTGATGAAGAGGAGTTCAAAAATGTTGAAATTCAAAACTTTGATTTTCTTGAAGGTCTTTCAGTTGGAGAAATTTCTGTACTCTATGAGTATTCACTTGCCTATATGGATCGCGACAAGCGAAAAGAAGAAGGACAATACTTTACGCCCGATGATGTCGCGCAAGTCATGGCAAAAAAAACGCTTACTTTCCCAAAAAATAAAATTTGGATTGACCCATGTTCCGGTGTTGGAAATTTGTCTTTTTGGCTTATTAAATATCAAGAAAACCAAGAGAGGTTTTTGAAAAATAATATATACCTTATTGACCGAGATAAATTAGCTTTATTTATTGCGCGATTTATTTTAGCGGTCAATTTTCAAAAAGAAGATTCGAGATTATTTGAAAATATAAAATCGCGCTTTGTTGTAGCTGATTTTTTGCTTTCTGATAACTTGCCTAAATATGATTATGCAATCCTTAATCCGCCCTATGTAGTGGTAGAGCCGGATGTTCGATTTGAGACTAGCTTGGCGCGTGATTTATACGCTTATTTTTTGGAAAGAGTTATAAAAACTTCTACGGGTTTTGTTTCTATTACGCCACAGACATTTACAAATGGACAAAAATTTAATTCATTAAGAAAACTATTATTGAATAATTTTACCACTCTTGATGTGTATTGCTTTGATAATGTTCCGGATAATATTTTTCGGGGTATAAAATTTGGCTCAAAAAATACAAATACGGCGAATAGTACGCGTGCGGGAATTATTGTTGCAAAACAAAATGGCAATAAACAAATTTTTAGAATAACGCCGCTGCTTAGGTGGCGAGTTAAAGAAAGACAAAATCTTCTTGACTCCGTAGATAACTTTTTAACCGAAATTAAACCAAGAGAAGACATTTTCCCGAAATTACAAAAGGACTTATTACCTCTCTATGATTTTGCAAAAAAACAAGAGAAAATGCTGGCTCATCTGGTATCCCGCCGCCAAACATTGTACAGGTTAATTGTTCCATCTACTCCGAGGTATTTCATTTCTGCTCTCAAATGTGAGGTTGAACGCTCGTCGTTTAAGACACTATATTTTTACAGCGAAAAAGAAATGGATATCGCATATTTATTGTTAAACAGCAGTTATATGTATTGGTGGTGGCGAGTTAATGACGGCGGAATGACGATATCAGAAAAAACTTTACTGACATTGCCAATTATAAATGAAATGTCGGTTAGTAAAAGTTTATTAGCAAGAATTGAACTATCAGAAAAAACAAATCGCGTAATTAAACGAAATGCTGGTAAAGACAATGAAAATGTAAAACACGACCCGTCATTGGTAAGAGAGATCACTAAAGGTTTATTTCCTAGGTTTGCGAGTGCGCTGGAGTTAGTCCATAACAATTCAGTAATTTAATTATTATGATTTCAAAAAAGTTAATCACGCAATTAGAAGAATTATTAGCACAGATGCCCGCTGTGTGGGACGGGCGCAAGGCAATTTTAGAAATGCGTGACTCGGGTTATCCGCATTGGAAGCAAATGGAATGGATTGGGTGGTATTTCCAATTTATTTGTGATAAAAAATTATCGTCCTTGATGGAAATTCCTGGCCATAAATATGGCAGAGTAGGTTTTGACGGGTTTTTGGTAATAGAGTGGGATTTTAAGGTTCATCCGATCAAAAACGCGAAAGGACAAGACAAAAATGGTGTTATTGCTAACGATAGATTGGCAACAGCAAGGGCAATTAAAAAGTTTGGCGCAGCAGGCCTCATACTAGCGGTGGGTGATGCAGAATATAATGACGACGATAGGAGCTTCCAAATTTGGCACAAAAAGTTGAAAGGCGGGTTATCGAGTTATGAGAAGAAAAGAATTTCACGTAAAGCGCCTTCGCGCTTGAGAAAAACCGCATTTAGATTGAGAGAAATTAAATTGATTTTACTTGATGATAAAAATGTTCGAGAACTCGGTTCATTTCAAGAGGGTTTTAGAAATTCTGACGGAAGTCCACGGAATGCGAAGGTGCTTTTGAATTTAGAAAATATTACTGCCGAAAAAACAATCAAATTTTAATAAACCCGATGAAGTTTCAATACAGGCGGGGTTCAACCAGTTTGGTTCGAATCCTTCCCCCACCGCAACTTTTCGAAAAGTTGCGGTATTCATTGTACAAAATTCGAACCTTTTTTGAAACCAATCCTGACGAGGAATGAATCGCCCCGCCACCGCCTCGCAGAGCCTCGGCAACCCCGAAAGAAAAAACACTCCTTGCATTTCTGATTTGGCGGGGGTGAATTTTTTCTTGAAAAAGGAAAGGGTGTTTTTCTTTCGGGGTTCTGCCCTCCAAGT
>CAYIPG010000013.1:0-18396 GCA_964365305.1 uncultured Candidatus Saccharibacteria bacterium | reverse complement strand
AGTGGATGGCTGAAATCAGGTGCCCTAATCCTCCAACCAGCACCACCAATCACTTGAAGGTCGGAACGAAAAAGTTTCGGCCTTTTTTATTTTCTCAAAATAGTTAAGTTTTAATAAAATCTGTTAAAATATTGGTATGAAAAAAGATTTTGATGGTTGGAATGAAATTAAGAAACGAACGAATGCGGAAGAACCGCGCCTTTATACTGTTCGCGAAGTTTGGTGGTGCCGGTTCGGTGTAAACATTGGCACCGAGCAAGACGGAAAAGGTGATTGGTATGTTCGCCCATGTGTCATCCTCCGTGGATTCGGACCTGATGCTTGTTTGGTTGCGCCACTAACGACATCTCCGCGTAAACATGTATTACGCGTTTCCGTAGGTTTGGTGGAAGAATCAGAAGCGCGAGCTAACCTCTCGCAAATTCGGGTTGTGGATACACGACGATTGGAAAGGAAAATTGGTTTTATAGATCGGGATCTTTTTTCAAAATTAAGAAAAGCCACCCGAGATATACTCTAGGCGGCTTTTCACATTCTCCCCCTTGCGGGGGCGAGGCCGAAGCCAACTATTTCCACATTATATATCAAGACCATTTTGAATGCAAGGGGTGATAAGTTTTCCCATTATTTGTTAGAATAGAAGCATGATTTATATTGGCTCGGATCATCGTGGTTATAATCTCAAGGAATATTTGAAGGACTATTTATCTAAGGCCAGAATTCCGTTTAAGGATGTGGGTAATCATAAGTTTGATCCGGAAGACGATTATCCGGACTTTGCTTTTGAAGTGGCTAAAGCCGTGGCGCGCGATTTAAAACACCACACCGGCGTGATGATTTGCGGTTCGGGTTTGGGTATGGTGGTGGCCGCCAACAAAGTCAAGGGCGTCCGCGCCGGTTTGGCCACCAACGAATGGCTGGCTAAGCACGGCCGAGAAAACGATGATTTGAATATTGTCTCTTTGGCCGCCGATTTAACCGATTTCAGCATGGCCGAAAAAATTTTAAAGGCATGGCTTAATTCAAAATTTATTAATGAACCAAAATATCAACGCCGAGTTAAAAATATAGAAGAGTATGAAGCCAAATATTTTAAATAAATATGGAAATAATACCGGCGATTTTAGAAAAAGAATGGTCAGCTGTAGCCGAAAAAATTAAGAAAGTTGAGGGCTTGGTTGATTGGGCGCAATTGGATGTATCGGATGGAAAGTTTACAGCTAGCGAGACCTGGAACAATCCCCAAGATTTATTTTTACTAAGGCCTGACCTTAGTATTGAGGTTCATTTAATGATCAACGAACCGTGGTTGGTAGCGGGTAGTTGGTTTTCCAGCCCGGCTAAGCGAGTAGTTTTTCAGGTGGAGGCGTTTGCTAGTCCCCAGTCGGTTAAGTTTAACGAGTTAATTTTTTTAGCCAAAAGATACGGCAAAGAAATTGTCTGGGCTTTTAAAATAGAAACGCCCTGGCAAAACTACGAAGAACTTTTGCAAAAGCCCGACACTCGAGTTTTATTTTTGTCGGTTGAGCCCGGCCGGCAGGGACAGGAGTTTGATGGACGAGTGCTAGAAAAAATCTCTTCTCTCAAATCAGCCCATCCTAACATAATCATCTCCGCTGATGGTGGCATCAACTCATCAGTTGTTCCAGAACTCAAGTCCGCTGGGGTTGATACATTAGTTGTTGGTTCTTATATCTTTTCTATTGATCCGGTAGAAGCTGTGAAGAAACTAAAGTCCATTTTCTGATAAAATGAACTTGTGGACACTTTGCACGAAACCAAACTAAAACAACTGGAATTAAAGGCCAATCAGATTCGGCAGGATATTATTGCCATGCTGGTGGAGGCCGGCTCGGGGCATTCGGCGGGACCGCTCGGTATGGCCGATATTTTTACGGCTTTATATTTTCATATTTTGCGTCACGACCCCCAACACCCCGAGTGGTCCGGCCGGGATCGTTTGATATTATCCAACGGCCATATTTGCCCGGTGCGATATGCAACCATGGCTCACGCCGGCTATTTTCCCATAGAAGAATTAAAGACCTTACGCAAGTTGGGTAGTCGTTTGCAGGGCCACCCATATCGGTTATCTATGCCCGGATTAGAAACAACTTCTGGTCCTCTCGGATCAGGTCTATCGCAAGCCGCGGGTATGGCTTTGGCGTTCAAAATGGATAATCTTTCAAACCGTGTTTATTGCGCTATGTCCGATGGCGAGCAGGATTGCGGCCAGACCTGGGAAGCGGCCATGTTCGCGGCAAAATATAAACTGAATAATCTAACCGGCATAATTGATCGCAATAATATCCAAATAGACGGCTTTACCGAAGATATCATGCCGCTGGATGATCTTAAAAATAAATATGAATCATTCAACTGGCATGTTTTGGAAATAGACGGCCACAACATGCGCGAGTTTGTGGAGGCCTGCGAACAGGCCAAAGCGATTTTTGAAAAGCCTACCGTGATTATCGCGCATACTATTCCAGGGAAAGGTGTGGATTTTATGGAGCGGAAATTTGAATGGCACGGGAAGCCACCTAATAAAGAAGAATCCGAAGTTGCGTTAAGAGAATTAAGAACATTGCAAGGACAGATAGAAGCAGGCCACATAGATTAGTCTGATCAATTTCGTAAAAGCTTGTTTCTCACTCTCCATGGAGTCCTCTCTATCTTAAGACTTAGCCATCTCCATAAGTTCGCTCGAAACAACTTTTACTCCATAAGGGGGATGAAATTGTATATGAGTATCAATCCAAATTCTTATCTAATATCAGATATACTTAAATACGAATCTAAAGCCACCCGCGATGGTTATGGCGAGGGTTTGGTTTTGGCCGGAGAAAAAAATAAAGATGTAGTGGTGTTGTGCGCCGATTTAACCGAATCCACCCGTTCGCTTGGTTTTCAAAAAAAGTTTCCCGAAAGATTTGTGGAAATGGGCGTGGCCGAACAAAATATGGCTTCGGTGGCGGCGGGTCTGGCGCTTTGTGGCAAGATTCCATTTATATCTTCCTACGCGGTATTTAGCCCGGGCCGTAACAATGAACAAATCAGAACCACAATTTGCTACAATAAAGCCAATGTAAAAATTGCGGGCGCTCATGCCGGCATATCGGTTGGCCCCGACGGCGCCACACATCAGGCCTTGGAAGATATTGGTTTGATGCGCCTATTGCCGGGTATGACGGTGATCGCGCCCTGCGATGCTGAAGAAGCCAAAAAAGCCACGCTGGCCGCCGCCGAAATAATCGGTCCGGTTTATTTACGATTTGCCCGAGAAAAAACTCCGGTTATAACCACACCCCATACACCATTTAAAATTGGACAGGCCGAGGTTTTTAAAAATGGCAAAGACGCGGTTATTTTTGCTAGCGGGCCGCTGGTTCATAACGCGCTTTTAGCGGCGCTTCAATTAGAAAAAGAAAAAATTTCTGTGGCAGTGGTTAATATCCATACCATAAAGCCATTGGATAAAGACACGATTCTAAAATATGCTTATGAGACCAAAGCCGTCGTGAGCGTGGAAGAGCATCAGATTTACGGCGGTCTGGGCGGCGCTATCGCCGAACTTTTAGTCCAAGAACTGCCCACAGCCATGGAATTTATCGGAGTTCATGATTCTTTTGGCGAATCCGGCACTCTCGCCGAACTTATCGAAAAATTCGGGATGGGTGTGGAATCAATAAAAAAAGCCATTAAAAGAGTTTTAAACAGAAAATAAACTTGTTAAACCCTCAGTGTCGAACAAATTGTTAAACCCTGAGGGTTTAACAATCAATTAGTTTGTCTTTGTTTAAGGATTTTACTCCGCTTGTTTCTATAAATTTTTGATATTCATTTTGCTTATTAAATTGGCTTAAAATAACTCCTCTTTTTAAAAGTTTATCCCATCTGTTTTCTAGGGTGTAATCATAATAACTAGACCAGGGATATAAGTGTTCTTTTTTATTCCACTGTTTTAGTTCGGTTGGGTTCTTATGGATGTACGCTGAAAGATGAAGTATTTGTTTATTACTTTTTATGTGGACTGCTTTGTAGGGACCTTGCAGTAGGTGCCCTGATTTTTTGTATTTAGTATTAAAATATTTTGTGTAGCCATTCTGAATTCTTTGCATATAATTTGATATTCCCCCTTCTTTATTTTCAGTTATAAGTAGATGAAAATGATTTGGCATAATTGCAAAGTTGATTAATTCTACCGTTCTGTTTCCATAAATTTTATTTAAATCTTTCCTTTCTATATTAAATCCAGAATGTTTAACATAATAAGTAACCTGCCGACCAATATTATTAAATGAGACGGGAGATTGTAGGTATAGAATTAAAAATAATAACCTTACCCAATCTCTTTCGTCTGCGAAAATATTTTGCTTGTTTACACCGCGGTTATATATGTGATAATACTCTCCGGGGACTATAGAAATGTTTCTCATACTTTCTTTATATACTAACATTTACAACCCTCGGTGTTAAACAAAATGTTAAACACCGAGGGTTTAACGATTGATTTTGGTGGTTGACATATGATAGGGGATTGATGAACTCTCGAGATTTTTTAGTTTTAGGAAGTTGAATTTTATTTTGGCCTAAGTTAGTGAAGTGATATAATTTATTTGATGTTTGATGTCATTACCATTGGAACGGCCACCAGGGACGCTTTTTTAAGAAGCCGGGAGTTTAAGATTATTTCCACGCCGGAATATCAAAGCGGCGAGGGTTTATGTTTGCCGTCTGGCGCTAAAATTGATTTAGATGATATTGTTTTTGCCACCGGCGGCGGGGCCACCAACGCGGCGGTTACATTTAGCCGCCAGGGTTTTCATACCGCCGCTGTGTGTAAAATCGGCAATGATGTTTCCGGGCGAGAGGTTTTATCAAGCCTCAAATTGGAAGGCGTTAGTACGGGCTTGATGGTGGAAGACGAAAAATTAAAAACCGCTTATTCGGTTTTAATTTTATCAAACACCGGCGAGCGGACGGTTTTGGTTTATCGCGGCGCTTCTGAGAATCTAGCGGTTGAAGAAATCAACCCGCGCACTCTAAATGCCCAATGGTTTTATATCGCCGGTTCACTACCGTCGGATGTGTTGGCTTTAATTTTAAACCAAGCCAAAAGCGTCAACGCTAAGGTGGCTATGAATCCATCTAAATCGCAAATTAAATTGGGCTTAAAGGGCTTGGGCGATTTTTTGAAAAAATTGGATGTGGTGATAATGAACCGCGAGGAGGGCTCGCTTCTTACCGGAATAAAATATGGCTCTGTGCAGGATATTTTTAAAAAATTAGATGAATATGTAAAAGGCGTGGTTGTTTTAACCGATGGTTCGAAAGGAGTTATGGTTTCTGATGGCCAGAAGATTTATCAGGCCGGAATATATAAAGAAAAAATGGTGGCCGATAGAACCGGCGCCGGCGATGCTTTTGGTTCTGGATTCGTCGCAGGACTCATCCAGCGGCAAGCGGCCCCACTACGCCAAAGCTTCGAGGGGCAGGCAAGCGGCAAGCGACAAATCGATCAAGAAGATATTGTCCATGCTATCAAGTTGGCCAGCGCCAACGCCACTAGTGTGGTAGAATCAGTGGGCGCTAAAGTCGGTATTCTTTCACAAAATGCTTTTGAAAATGAATCACGGTGGAAAGAATTGGATATAAAAATTAGATAGATTAATGATTGGTGTATTTTTATTGAAAACATCGCTTCTCGCTCCAACAAGGAGCCACTTATTTCTAAGATATTAATGTCTTCTCCTTGAAATCGCTCGAACCGATGTTTTCAATATAGATTAATTCGATGAATCCAAACGAAAAAATAGCTAAAATACTCGGCGTTACCGATAAGACCTTAGAAGATTTTGTACAGAGTATTTCTGCATCAACCGGAAAAACAGGTATTATAGAAAAAATATCTCAAGAGAACAACGCTATTATTGATAAAACCTTAAAAGAAATAAACTCTACTGAACCGGCCACAGCTGCCCATGTTCGCGGCGAATTACAGAAGGTTATTTTTTTTCACGAAAAGCAGTTTTTAAGTTTTTTAAATTCTGTGGAAGGTCAGACCGAATTTGAGAAGGCGGCCAATCTTTCGCGGTCTTTGGCGCAAGTCGGCCGAGGATTTTTTTTGAAAAAGGACTTTATAAAAGAGATTTTCAAAAAGCGCCGTCCCGATAATCTTTTAACTTATCTGGGTTTGGGTTCGGTGGACGATCTTTTAAAAATGGATGATTTGGTGGAGGCCTTTAGCGCTTTAAGATTTGTGGAGACGGACGAATGGATGCATCAGACCTTTGAAGAGGCCTATGGCGGTTTTACCGCCGCTGATTTTGAAGAACGCGACATTGAAATAAAGGTTTTAAGCGAGCGCTGGCATGACATCGCTAAAAAATTTGTGGAAAAAAAACACCATAATGTTAGCCACCTTAAAGAATTCGGCGTTATTTTTTTGAATCCCATTAAAATGGATATTCCCGGCAAGTTTTTGCGGGACTTTGCTTTGTTGCTCCACTATTTTCACGAAATAGAGTTTTATTCCAAACTATTCCGCCGTTACTCCACTGGCGCTGATTTTGCTCAAAAATTTAAAGCGCTGCTCCGGGGCGATGTAAAAGATTTGAAAGATACCAACTCAAAAAACAGTTGGCTGATCGTTCAGCGTTATTTGGTCAAAGAAAATCCTCAAGACCCGCGCTTGTTTGCTCCCAGAATAAATCCCGAATCCATGCATTGGACTAAGGGCGAAAAGGATTTGATTGGCGTTAGCGAAAAATCTGGCGGCCAAGTTGATTTAAGTTTATGGTATAACTTGGATTGGGTCGGCGGGTTTTTCCCGGATAACAGCAATGACTTCTCCACCGAAGTCGGGGCGGGTAAAGTGGTCAGTTTTGATTTAGAGGATAATGCCATGTCGCTGGTTTCGTTTATGGAAGGCAAAAATGAAAATTTAACCTATCACCAGCGCGAGGCCATGTGGACCAAAATTTTTGCGGAATACGCCGGCGGGGAAGATAAACTGGAGCAGTTGATAATTGAAAATTTTGATAAAGGATTTATTGTATTATAGTTTTTGCAAAAATTATCACATTTTTTATTCGTAAAAACTTATTTCTCGCTCGCCAAGGGGGAGGATACTTAAACCCCCTCTATCTATCATAAAAACCGGATTCCCCCTTGAGTTCGCTCGAAATAAGTTTTTACTTTTTTATATGGTTCTAAACAAAATTTTACAAAAAGCATCTAAAGAACATTGGGCCGTGGGGCATTTTAATGTTTCTAATTTGGAGCAATTAAAAGCCGTAGTTGAGGCCGCCCGGGACTCAAAAGCCCCGGTTATGATCGGCACATCCGAAGGTGAACGGGCCTGGTTGGGTTTAACTGAAATCGTCGCTTTAGTAAACGCCGAAAGAAAGAACTGGCCTTATATTTTTTTAAACGCCGATCATACCAAGAGTATTGAAGCCGCTAAGGCCGCGGCGGATGCCGGTTATGATTCGGTTCATTTTGACGGTTCGGCTTTGTCTTTGGAAGAAAATATAAAATCAACTCAAGAAATCGCGAGTTATTGTAAAAATATCAATCCGAATATAGCGGTGGAGGGTGAACTGGGTTATCTAAAAGGCGAATCCCAACTCACGGATAAAAAAGTGGAAATAAGTTCAAGCGACTATACTGATTCGGAGCAAGCCCGTGATTTTGTGGAAAAAACCGGCATAGATCGTTTGGCAATCGCGGTGGGTAATATTCACGGCATTAATTTGGCAGAGCCAAAGTTGGATTTTGAAAGAATTAAAAAAATACGCGAACTTGTGTCTCAAAATACCGCTTTGGTCTTACACGCGGGTTCCGGCATTGCCGATGACGACATACATCTAGCCATAAAAAATGGCATGGCCAATATCCACATCAGCACCGAACTGCGCGTTGCTTTCCGCCAAGGGCTAGAGGACTCCCTAAAACAAAATCCCCACGAGTACGCGCCGTATAAATTAGATCAAAAGGCGGTGGAGGATATGAAAAAAATAGTTGGTGATAAAATAAAATTATTTGGTAGTGCCGGCAAAATGTGATATTTTATAGATATGATAAAAGTAGATTCATCCGTCATTAAATTACCCAAACAAGCGCTCAAAGATGGAGTGGTTATATTAGGTATGGGTGAATATATAAAACTTAGAGCTAATTCGGTGCCAACTTATTATCTAACTGGCAAAAAAGCCAAGGAATTGGATAAGTTGGTAGAACAAGGATTGAAAGAACATCGAGAAGGCAAAACCAAACGCCTCAATTCTTTAGTTGATTTGCGCTAGAGTATGGAAATTTTTATTTCGTCTAAATTTGATAGAAGATATAAAAAGTTGCCTAACGAAATAAAATTAAAAGCTGAAGAAAAAGAAAAGATTTTAAAATTAAATCCATTTGATCCTCGCTTAAAAACTCACAAGCTCCACGGTAAAGACAAAAATCATTGGGCTTATTCAGTAGACCAAAACTACCGAATTAAGTTTTTATTCGCAGAAAATAACACAATTCTCTATTTAGACATAGGCAGGCATAATGAGGTTTATTAAAATGATGTTGTCGTCTACGCCTGATCAAATATTGCTGTTGTTTCTTTGGGTGCTGGAAAAAACCAGCACCCTTTTTTATTCTTATTGATTTTTAAGTGGTTTTGGTTTAATATAGCAATATCTTGAAATGAACATTTCGACCTTAAATTCTTAGGCAATTATCTTATCTGTATCTATAAGGTCTAAAACAAGAATATGAGCATAAAATTAGAGGCAAAAACACGATTGGAAACAGGCAAGAGCGTCAAAAAATTGAGGCGCTCGGGTTTTGTTCCGGCGGTTGTTTATGGTCACGGCGCGGCTAATGTTAACATCGCGGTGGCGTCCAGCCGGATCGCTAAGGTCTTAAAAGAAGCCGGTGAAAGCACGCTATTGGAATTGCAAATTGAAGGCGACTCTGCCACTGGGGTTGGGGCCAATAAGACCAAAAATGTTTTAATTCACGCTATCCAAACCGATCCGGTGCAGGATTTTATAACCCATGTTGATTTTATGGAAGTGAGAATGGATCAAAAAATAAAAGCGGGAATTGCTATTGTTTGCGTGGGTGAAGCGCCGGCGGTTAAAGAACTGGGCGGTATTTTAGTAAGGAATATGCACGAATTGGAGGTTGAGGCCTTGCCTGCCGACTTGCCGCATCATCTGGAAGCGGATATTTCTGCCATAAAAACATTTGAAGATCACATTAAAGTGGCTGATATAAAAATAACTCGCGGCGTTAAAATTTTGGCGGATGGAATGCTTATTGTGGCCTCGGTGGTGGCTCCCCGAACCGAAGCCGAATTAGAGTCCATTAAAGGCGAAGTGGTGGAAGATGTTTCCAAGGTTGAAGGGGTGGTCAAACCAGAAGTTTCAACTGAAAGCGCCAAGACCAAAGAAAAAGATTCGGAAATTAAAAAGGAGTAATCATTCCGCAAGTTTTTTATTTTCTGGCTCCGGAACTCGCCCCCGAAAGACCTGGGCTCAAACAATCCTCGCTGGCGAAAATAAAAAAACTTGTTTTCTTAATAGTAGTTTATTATTTAATAATTAAATAAATCGCGCGAAATGTTTTTGATTTATCAAAAAAGGGCCGGCTATATTGTGGTTGGCCTTTTATTATTTATCGGTCTCGTATCTTCGGTTCTGGCTCAAGAGGTTAGTCCTGCCCGAAGGGTTGAGTTAGAATCCCAAATCGCGGCTATTGAGGCCGAAATTTCTTCTTTGGATAAAAATTTGGTTCAAATAAGAAGCCAGAAAGAGACCTTAAAAAACGAGGTGGCCCGATTGGACAACGAAATCAAACGCGCTGAGCTTACCATCAAAAGCATTAACCTTTCCATTGCCCAAACCGAAAGCGGTATTAGCGTAAGAGTGTCCAATATCAAACAAGCCGAAATTAAAATTTCCAAACAGCAGCTCTCTCTTTCGGAATATATGAGAACAATCCACAAAAGCGACACTTTGTCGCTGGTGGAAATTTTGATAGTTAAAAAAGATTTAGGAGAATTTTTTCAAGAATTATCGGTTTTGGGCAGTGTTCAGGAAGATATAAATAAATCCCTGGATAATCTTAAGGACTTAAAAGAATCCCTTCAAAAAGAAAAAGACGACTTGGAACAAAAAAGAGAAGAACAATTGTCTTTGCGGGCTTTGGCGCAGATTCAAAAACAAAATGTGCAATTCAGGAAAAACGAGAGGAATAATCTTTTAAAATTAACCCAGGGTCAAGAACAAAATTATCAGAAACTGATTCAAACGAAGAAACAAAATATTGCGGCCATAAAAAGTCAGATTCAATATTTAGGCAAAAGCGGCGTTACTGCCGAGGATGCGGTTAAATTTGCCACCATGGCGGCCAAAAGAACCGGTATCAGAACGGCCTTTCTTTTAGGGCTGTTGGAGGTGGAAACAGGCCGAAGATACGAAGAGGGAATTATTACCGCCGGCAATCATACCGGCAACGGCAATTGGAAAACCGATTTGTATCAGTGTTATATAAATTTGGGCAAGCCGTCTTCGGCCGAGAAACAAAAAAACGCCTTTTTCCAGATAACGGGTCAGTTGGGCTATAACCCCGATGATATGCCTGTTTCCAGAAAACCTAATTATGGTTGCGGCGGCGCTATGGGCCCGGCGCAGTTTTTGCCCTCAACCTGGTTATTGTTTGATGACAAAGTTGCTGATCTAACTGGCCATAATCCGCCCGATCCTTGGCGGGTTGAAGACGCTTTTACTGCCGCGGCTTTATATCTGGCTGATGCCGGCGCCAGAGCCAAAACCCAAAACGCCGAACTCCGAGCCGCCAAGGCCTATATTTCCGGCAGTCCGAATTGCAAGCAATACATATGTAATTTCTACAGCCGCGAAGTGCTTCGCCTCGCCGCTTTGATTGAACCGAATTTATAATTCCGTTGTGATCTGTATGACATCGCAAGTTGTCAAGTAGCACATTACGCTTGTGGATAAGTCGTTTGCGCTATTCCAAAAGGGAGTTATTATGGGACTAAACTTAATCGTTTTTTAATTTAATAAATTTATGGAAGAAGAAACAAGCAGCGCGCTTTCAAAGTCAACTATAATCATCGCTATAGTGGCGCTGACCATCGGCGGTTTTTTAATTTGGAAGTATGGTTTTAGAAAAGCGACTCCTGCCAGGTCGGTGGAGGAAGCCGCTACGGCCGGAGTGTTGCCCAACATAAACCCGATAGCCAATCCGGTGGGCGACAAATTACCCGAACTAAATCCGGTAGAAAAAGCCAATCCTTTCAAAGATATTTATAAAAATCCTTTTGAATAATATCTAAAAAAATTACCATGGAACAAAACAAAAAGTTTCTATTATCGTTTCTTATCTTTTCAAGCATGGTCTTCAGTTTTTTAATTATTGATGAGGCCATGGCCGAGTCATTAAAAATTATTCGCGCCTGTTCTGAAGGACAATTTATAAGATATACCGATTGTGAGACGGGGAAAGCAATCTCTCGTTCGGCCTTGGCTCCCGGGAAACATAGATTCGGCAGTATCAGCGCCGATGGGCAAAGTTTTAAGGTTTTAATCACCGGCGGCAGCGGGGTTTATAAGGTAAATATTAAACTTACCGGCGGCAATGAATTTTATGTGGCGGATTACCCTGCGAATGGCGCGGCTGTTCAGCTTACCGCCGAGGCAAAAAAGAACGGTTGGACTTCGGCGGGAGTTGAGATTTTCATGCCCAAGAATTCCAATACTGAAGTTGTTGAAGACGGGAAAGATATAAAATATCCGGTTCCGGAATTGAACAATTGCAAAAACAAAGAAAGCTGTAAATCGTTTTGCGAAAATAAAGAAAATATCTCGGTGTGCGTCGGCTTTGCCGAAAAGAAGGGTTTGATTTCTAAAGAAGACGCGGCGCAGGCCAAAAAATTCGCGGCGATGGGCGATGGCCCCGGCGGCTGTAAAGATAAAAAATCCTGCGAAAACTATTGCAACGATGTTGGCCGCATCAACGAATGCGTTAGTTTTGCCGAAAAAAATAATTTAATCAGCGGGGAAGAATTACAACAGGCCAAAAAAGTTCAGGCGGCTTTAGCCCAGGGCGCTAAACTGCCGGGCGGCTGCAAAAACAAAGGCGAGTGCGATAAATTTTGCAACAGTTCCGAACACATGGAAGAGTGCATCACTTTTGCCGATGCCGCCGGTTTTATTCCTCCGGAAGAAGTGGCCGATGCCAGAAAGGTTTTGGTGGCCATAAAAAACGGCGCCAAAGCTCCACCCTGCCGCGGCAAAAAGGACTGTGATACTTATTGCGCCATAGATTCTAATTTTGAAGAGTGTATCGGTTTTGCCGAAGCGGCTGGATTTGTTTCCAAACAAGACGCCGAGATGGCGCGCAAAACCGGCGGCAAGGGCCCGGGTAATTGTAAAGGCAAAGAAGAGTGCGATAAATTTTGCCAGGTTGACGGTAATTTTTCATCCTGTGTGGATTTTGCCGTGGATAAGGGCTTGATGTCCAAGGAAGACGCCGAGATGGCTAGAAAGACCGGCGGCAAAGGGCCAGGCGGTTGTAAGAGCAAAGATGAATGCGATAGTTTTTGCAAAGATCCATCCAATCAGGAAGGGTGTTTCGGTTTTGCCAAAGAGCATGGTTTGATTCCGCCCGAACAACTCAAGCAGGCAGAAGAAGGTATGGCTAAGGCCCGAGACGCTCTGTCCAGCGCTCCGCCGGAAGTGCTGGATTGCATTCGTTCTAAAATCGGTGGCGCCGCGGTGAATAAAATTCAAGCGGGCGGTATGGCCGGCGGACCGGAGATGGGCCAAGTTATGCAAAATTGTTTTGAAACCATCATGCCTAAATTGATGGGCGGAGGCGCCGAAGGCGGACCTTCCCAAGAAGAAATTCAAAAAATGATGGAAGGCCGCACCGCACCGCCTTCTCCAGAAGAAATAGAACAGATAAAAGAAAAATATATACCCAAGGGTGTGCCTATTCCCGAAGGTATGAAAGAAAAAATAAAAAGTATGAACGCGCCGCCGTCACAGGAGCAGATTCAGGGCATGATCAAAGAACAAATAGAACAGGAAACCAAAAAGCAAATGCCGCAAGGAAGTTCGCCTTCTGGCAGTTACGGTCCCTCGGGCGATTATGGTCCGCCCAAAAATATTCCCAGCGGTTTTGGTCCTCCGGCCGGAATACCATCAGGTCCGCCCGCCGGATTTTAGCCAAACAAAAAAACTTCCCCGATGCCACCATCGGGGAAGTTTTTTATCACCTATTTATTTTTGAGGTTGTCCGTTATTGTTTTCTTGTTGCAGTTTGGTCTTGATCAAGTCCTCAAGATTTCTGATTTTGTTAATGGAATTACTGTCGCCACGTTTAACCTTAGACCTGATAAATGTCTCAATCAAGCGCTGGAGGTCGTCGGCGTATTCGTCCAGCGTCTCGCGGGCGTCGCGGTATTCCCCGGCGTTGAAAGTATCCACCACTTCTTGCAGTACTCTGTCTACTTCAGCTCGGACAGTTGTGTCTTTCACCTTTTTGATCATATTTTTAATGTCGCGGATTCTAAAGATGGTGCCCTCAATTTCTCCCGGATGTCCGCCTTCGTGGAAATATTGCATTTCCTCCTGTGTGCCCTCAAAATCACCGCTGTCATATTTGGCTTGCGCGGCCATCGCGGCTTGTTTCATCTCGCTAAGCGATATTTGCACACGGTCCAGGTTTAAGCCGATGTTTTTTATGGATTTGGTCTGGATTATTTTTTCCAGGCGCCTTAGAGAAAGATTTATCTGTTTAAGTTCGCGCGGTACTTCCAGCCGGGTTCTGATCTTATTTATTTCTTCCCAGTATTGATTGTTGTGGAATTCCTGAATTTCCGCCCGCAGGTCGGAGTCGCTAAGACCGCTTGTCAAGGTTGATTGGACGCGATTCAATTCTGCTGAAACCTCGTTTAACTTGGTCGCATCGGCTGGGCTACCGCCGGCTTTTTTTAGTTGCGAAGTGATAACCTTGATTTGTTGTTTCATTTCGCGGATTTGTTTTTGGACTTCTTTGACTTCGCGCGGATCAACAAATTCCTCGCGCGGCTGGATTTCCTCGCCTTTTTCAATCGGCTTGGCCGGCTGAGTTTGTTCCATTTTTGGTTGTTGGCTGGTCTGGTTTGAGGTGTCCGCCGGCAGAGGCGTTGTTGCTGTTTCTATTGGCGGCGGAGTTGAAGCGACACTCTCTAGTGGAAGATTGGCTTGGGCCAGATGTTGGATGCTGGCCAAATAAAACTCGCCGCCGGTGGCTAAATTAACTCCTTCCAAACCAAGCACTGTGGCGCCAATGACCGCGACTGCTGTTAACGCTAAAGAAAGATTCATTTTTTTTGTTTAGCCCGCGCCTTTCCCTATTATTCAAAAAGGCGCGGAGTTGTTTAAAATTTAACGCGACCTTTGTTTTTACCTCTATCTTCCCAATAGACCCCGCAAAATAATCTCCATAGATTTTAATTGATCTTTCATTTGATCGTAAATCGAAGATGTGGGCGTTGATGTCACACAAGCCGTGCCGTTCCAATATTGGCCACTCGTACAGTTAGTAGTACTCGTATTTACGCAAGCGCTGCCGCTCCAGTATTGTCCGCTGGGACAACTAGTGGAGGTGGTAGATGAAGTCACACAGGCCGTACCGTTCCAATATTGTCCCGAGGTACAAGTTGCAGATGTGGTTGCAGAACTAACACAATTTGATCCACTCCAATACTCTCCGCTGGGACAACTGGTAGATGTGGTAGGTGAAGTTACACAGGCCGATCCGTTCCAGTATTGGCCACTGCTACAGTTCGTAGAAGTAGTAGTGCTAGTTACGCAAGCTGTGCCATTCCAGTATTGACCGCTGGTACAGGCAGTGGTGGAAGTTGTTGATGAAGATGAACTGCAACCCGTGGCTGGAGTAGTAGAACAAGAATACAATGTCCCATTACCTGTGCGATAGTTTTGCATATT
This sequence comes from uncultured Candidatus Saccharibacteria bacterium, assembly GCA_964365305.1. GTDB lineage: Bacteria > Patescibacteriota > Minisyncoccia > JACQLN01 > JACQLN01 > CAYIPG01. Next base: position 3,379 of record CAYIPG010000013.1, on the reverse strand, counting down.
GGTGTCAAAGCAGGTGCTGTCTGAACCCATGGTATGCCAGCCGGAACCATATTGAGAACAGGAACCGGTTGAGGTGGTAGAGGTTGTAACGAAACTGGCGCAACTGGAATCAGCCGAATCAATCAAACCATCTCTATCGTTATCAATACCATCACTACAGAGAGCGGTGGAGTCCTCATATAACAGGGTGGTTTGAGTTGAACTGGTGGATGTTGTAGATGTTGTTGAAGTCACTCCCGTACAGCCCGATGTTGGTGTGGCGGAGCAAGAGTAAAGTGTGCCGTTGGTGGCGCGGTAACTGGTCATGTTGGTGTCAAAACATAATCCCGCGCTCATAGAATGCCAGCCGGAGCCGTATTGTGAGCAAGAATCTCCGGTCGTGGTAGTAGCGCCCAGCGTTTCATCGTTGTCAGCTGGTCCATAACACTCTCCATCAGACAGATCAATAAGACCGTCGCCATCATTGTCGCGCCCATCCGAACATTGAGTCGTGCCAGTGGTAGCAGTACTACTGACGCAAGCCGCGCCGTCAAAGTATTGAGTACTGGAACAAGTGGTAGCCACTCGGCATTTTTCGGCGCTGGGCATTCCAAAGTCAACGCTGGATGAAGTTCCGGCATTGGGCGACCAGATGTTAGCTCCGGTGGACACACTGACGCAGGCCGATTTTAGTTGTTCAATTCTGGCCTGATCAGCGTCGGTTCTGATCCACGACCTTAATCCCAAAGAATTCCAAATTTGCTCTTTTTGGCCGGCTGGAGTTGTTGTGGTGGTAGTGGTTGAGCCCGAACAGCCGGCGGTGGTCGCGGTGTCTCCTTTCTTGGCTGATTTAGACATGGAGTTGTCGCAGAAGATGGGGTTGCTGGCGGAATCGTTATACATGTAATGGCAACCGGTGCCTAACAACGCGGTCAAATTACTGTCGCACGATTGTCCGCTAGTCGTTGTTGTAATAATCGTTTGATAAACAATGCCAAACTTGGTTTCGCATTCCGACGCCACGCCTTGGCCGGTGCCCGGACCGTTGGCGTAGCAGTAAGATCGGGCGTCGGCCGACGAGTAGACAATTTTACCGTTGCTAAACTTGTAAGGGAAAACCGAACCGGTGGTTGTGGTGGTGGTCTGCGTCGGCATGTTTAGTTCTACACTGGATTTGGCGCCGGAACGACAATCCGCCATGAGAACTTTGATTGGGAAAGATGATTTTTCAAGCGTGAGTATGGATGTCGTTGCCTCGGCGCGGCAACCCGGGTAACCCAGATACACCTCGGCGCCGTTGGTCTGCATGACGCTGTACTTCTGAATGCCATCGGGATCATATAAGGTAATGGAGTAACGGTTGGTATCCTGTCCGAAACTGGACGATTTTATGTCGGCGTAGGTATTATTTTGCGGAGTTTCTGGAGCGGGTGTGGATCTGGATTTACAAGCATAATAAACGCCGCATTGCGCGGATTTATAGGTAACGACTCGTTCTTCACCGGCCAGACAACTGTCCACTGTGGGCAAAGCCGGGCAGATTTCTTTTTTGGCGGTGTCTGTTTTAATCTGGCACACTGGGCAACTATTGGTGTCGTAGGGCGATTGGCCTTCTGCACAGACGGGCATATAGGTATAAACCGGGCAGGAACTGGGAGTAACAGTGGGACGGGTAAGGATTGGGGTGTTGGAACGGTCACTTTGCTGTTTTAATCCGCCCAGAACGCCCGAGTAAATTTCTTTAAACTTAGCAATCGTTTGCCGTCCAATCACGCCTACCGATGGCAATCCGTTTTTGGCCTGCCATTTTCTAACCGCCGCTTCGGTGCCGGCGCCATAATAGCCCGTAGCTAACCCTTCAGGGTAAATGGTTGGATCTTGAGACAAAAATTCCTGCAGTTGTCTCACATCCTCGCCCCGTGAACCGCGAAAAAGAGAACGAGTCAATGTCGGCGGAGAAATAAAAACGGTTTCGGTTTCACTTACATCCGATTCATCTATTACAACTGGAATTGTCGGAATGGTGGCTGATGGTGTCGTTAGAGCGGCAGGAGCGGTCACCGGCGCAGGTGTGGCCGATTTTAAGGAAGTAATTTCCTTTTGGAGCGAACTCATTTGGTTCAATAACAATTGAATCTGTTTTTGGAGTTCTTCAATTGTCGGCGCCGAAGAAGTTGTCTGGGCCTCTGCTGTCAAACCCAACGCCGCCGCCAACATCAGCGCTCCGAACCCGAGAGTAAGTAATTTTTTCATAAAAAAATTATTATTTAACTAATATTATTATTGTTTCCTAGAAGTTTATATATCTATTTTACCAAATTTTTATCTTTTCGATAACACTTTTCAAAACCTCCCAAATACTGGCTAGAGAGGGATTAAAGGTTGCCGATGAGGACGGGTTGGAACTGGTCGCGGTGAATATAAAATTATTACTTTCTACGGTTTTGTCGGTGGTGGCGCAGGTGACTTTATATAAATAAGTCGCTCCGGGGGCCAAACCGGCTATAGCAACACTATGGTCGGTGGCGGTGGTATCTTCGGTTCTGGCATTGCCAAAAGCCGTGCTGGCATCAAAATAGGCGGTGCCGACGCAAGCAATATTGGTTTCCCATTTTATGGTTACCCCAACATTTGATCCGGTATTGTTGGAGATAACTTCCGGACCATAGGAAATAATAGGCGCTTGAGACAAACTGGGTGTGGTAAAGGTGTAGTTTGCGGAATAACCGACATTACCGGCGCGATCGGTGACTTTAACCCTAACTTGGTAGGTGGTTGAAGGGGTTAGATTTTCTATATAGATCGCGGTGGACGAGGAAAAGTATTGATTGGATACCTCTTGGGTAGAGCCATAGTTTATATTAAGCCCATATTCGTAAACAGCGGTTACTTCTTCGCTAGGATTAGTTAGTATATAAATTTTTGTAGGCGCGACCGCTCTAAGAGTCAGCGTGACTGTGGGCGGTGTGGTGTCATTAAGAATAATCGGTTGCGCGGATGTCTCGGATGTTGTCGGAGTATTTATTGGCGGGGTTGTCGTTAGGCCGATTTCTTTTATTTTGGCGATTGTTTTTGGCCCAACTATTCCAATTGCCTCCACGCCATATTTCTGTTGCCATCTTTTAACGGCCTCCACCGTTTTTGGTCCGTAGTAACCCGTAGCCAAACCTTCGGGATAGATTTCTTTATCACGCGACAGAAACTCTTGAAGTGATCTGACATCATCACCGCGTGTTCCTAATGATAACGATCGGGTGAACGCTGGGATGGTAATCTTTTGAGCCAATACCAAAACCGGCGCTGTAATTAGAACCAGCAACAATATCATCACTAAAAAAAATATCGCGCCTTTCATCACAAATATACTTTAATTGTCTGCTTATCCAAAAGATATGGCAAT
>CAYIPG010000012.1:0-18552 GCA_964365305.1 uncultured Candidatus Saccharibacteria bacterium | reverse complement strand
AATAAATTAATATTATAACGATGCCAATATACGAATGTATTCGAATGATACAAATAAATAAACGAATTCGTGTATCCATTAGTATAATTCGCATGTCATTTGTTGATTAGCATCGCGTTATGCCCAAGCAAACTTCAAAATTAGGCAGGAATTGGTATGTGCTCCATACCCACTCGGGTTACGAAGACACAGTGGCGCGCAACTTAAGGCAAAGAATAGAATCGCTGGGCATGAGCGACCGGATTTTTAATGTCTTGGTGCCGGTGGAAAAAAAGATAAAAATAAAAAATGGCAAGCGGCGGGTGGTGGAAGAAAAAATATACCCGGGTTATGTTTTGGTGGAAATGATCGTGACCGACGATTCTTGGTATGTGGCGCGCAACACGCCGCGGGTGACGGGTTTTGTGGGTTCGGGCACCACGCCGATTCCGGTAGCGCCCGAAGAAATCGCCGAACTCCAAAAGCGCATGGGCGTGCATGAACCCAAATACAAGATTGACGTGGCGGTGGGCGATGCGGTAAAAATAACGGACGGTCCGTTCAAGGATTTTGACGGCAAGGTTTCGGAAGTGGATGAATCCAAAGGCAAGATTAAGGTGTTGGTGAGCATGTTTGGCCGAGAGACGCCGGTGGAATTGGATTCGTTGCAGATAAGAAAATTGTAGCTAGATATGAGAATCCCTCCTCAGTCCTTTTAGGACTTCATCGGGATGCTCATATTTGTAGTTAAATTTGAAAACAAATTTAGACAAATATGGCAAAAAAAATAAAGACAGTGGTAAAACTTCAGTTGCCGGCCGGCAAGGCCAATCCCGCCCCGCCAGTGGGCACGGCTTTAGGTCCGCATGGTTTAAATTTGCAGGATTTTTGTTCGCGTTTTAACGCCGCCACGGCCGAGAAGGGCGACAATATTATTCCGGTAGAGATAACTATTTTTGAGGACAGAACTTTTGAATTAAAATACAAGACCCCGCCGGCCGCGGATTTGCTTAGAAAAGCCGCCGGCGTGGAAAAGGGCGCTAAAGATCCGCTCAAAATCAAAGTGGGCCAAGTAACCAAAGAACAGGTTCGCCAAATTGCCGAAACCAAAATGCCCGACCTTAACGCCGACTCGGTGGAACAGGCCATGAAGATTATTGAGGGCACCGCTCGCTCCATGGGAATTGAAGTTAAATAGTTTGTCAGTTTTATAGTTTGTTTGTTAGTTGATAAAAATAGCACGAGCATGCGATCGCATGCTCGTGCTATTTTGAAGTATGAACATAGGTGGTGTGAAATCGTATTTGAAATAATTTTGCCAAGCTGCTACTCTGAACACGAAGTCAAACTTCGTGTTTTTTGTTCTTTCAATCACAAAGGAGGATATTATGGTTCCGACTGTAAAATCTATTATGGAAACCGGCTTTGGTTTGGAAAGTAAGTACATCCCGGATTACAAGGAACTTGGACGGTTAGTTAAGCTTCTTAGAGAGAGCGGCTATACCATCGTTCTGACCCAGGGGGTCTGGGACATGTACCATGTCGGGCACAGCCGTTATCTGATCAAAGCCCGGTCGTTTGGCGATGTACTTGTTGTCGGTGTTGATTCCGATGAATTAACCCGCAAAATGAAAGGCGACGACAGGCCCTTTGATAATTTTGAAGACAGAACCGAGCTCTTGGCTGGCTTCTCATTCATCAACATCTTAACTCGCCGGGATGTTGGCGATCACAAGTACCGTCTCATCAGGTTGGTGCGGCCAGATATTCTGGTTATGTCCAAGACGACCAAGTCCTTCACGGAAAAGGATAAGGCGACGCTTGAAAAGGACTGCGGTCGGATTGAATATCTTGAGGCGCAAGCTCCGCCGGCCAGCGTTAGCACTACGGCTAAAATAAGAAGGCTTCGGTTGGGAGGCGCCCAGGAACTTGCTGGACAAATCAACAAAGCCGTTGAACTTGCAGTAGCAAGCTATTTGGGAGGTGGAGATGATGCCAAGAGCTAACCTGATTGCCTATATCCCGACGCTGAACCAACGCCACCTAGCATGGTTCAAGCGCCATCCGGACAGCGATCTGTTTCTTATCTCACAAGCCGAGGCGGAAGAACTTCTGCCTCGGCTTGAGCGAAACATGGCGGCCTTGCCGACCGAAATGGTCGCGCGGATGGTTTCTTCAGAAGGGTTGGTCAGACGGGCCCAGATATTTCTTCATGGCTCTGGCCGGGAAGATGACGACCCCGACCTTTCGTCGCCAAGATGGAAACGTTGGATTCTCGCCGACGAGGATGTTTCGCATCTCTTTGCTGAAAAATATCTGGCACCAGCCGGATGTACTTTCAGTTTTGAGATGATCTGGGCCCGCTGGGATATGACGGCAGTCACGCGGAATCAGCCGGTTATTCCAGATGTTGAAATCTCTTTTTCCAAATTCGATCGGGAACTCATGGAAAAAGCTGTCGAAATTTCCAATCGAAGCCCCGATTGGTGGAGGACAATTGGCGCTCTGGCGGTTTTGTGGAATGGCCAAGTTATTCCAGCTGTCTGTAATTTCCATATGCCGAACGAGTACGAAACCTATATCTTCGGCGATCCAGGTCTTAATCGAGATGCCGGACAGGAGGGTAAATATACCTCCATCCATGCCGAGGAAGCGGTGATTACCCACTGCGCACGGTATGGATTGGCTCTTGATGGCGCACATCTTTATGTCACCACTTTTCCTTGCGAAAGATGTGCTCGGCAGTTGGTGCAAGCTGGTATTAAAAAGTTGTTCTTCAGAAACGGATTCTCTTCACTGAATGCTCAAGATGTTTTGAAGGTAGGTAGTGTAAAGATTATCCAGGTCAAAACTCCGGAAGCTTAATTACTTTCCGGAGTTTTTTTGTGTCCCAAAGTCACAAGAATATTATCTTTAATCTCACTATTCTTTTTCTTTGGCCCGCCTACAATAAAATGAAAATGCAGATGATCAATAGTGGCTCCTGTATAGCGCATATCACCCGAGCGAACAAAAATAGAATAACCCTTGACCCTTGTATATTTTTCGAGCCACTCAATTATTTTTAGAAGTTCCAACCAAGCAATTTTATTAAGATGAGTAGGTTTAGTTATGTGTTTTTTATAAACTATAAGATAGTGGTGGGCGCTACCTATATACGGAAAATCATTTTTCTTTATATACCAGTGATGAGATTGGTAAATAGATGGAGAAGCTTTTACAGCCAGATAATTTTCTTTGCAAAAGAAGCACTTACCATTTTTGGCCAATTGCTCCATTCTTTCCAGCTGTTCTTTTTGGCGCACATTGTCATTGCGCATTCTATTTTTAATAAAGCGTCCTAATTTTCTCATCTGTATTACACAGTATATTACCAATTTCTAAGTAAAAAAACAGCCAGTACTTTATAATACTGGCTGAAACCTACAGCGCGATAATCATCACTCTGTAACTGGAATGTCGTTCATGGCCGGGTGGGGGTGATAATCCGTAAGTTCAAAATGCTCCGGCCGGAAAGCGAACAGGTCGTCAATCCTGGTATCCGTAATCCGAAGGGTCGGGAAAGCATTGGGACGCCTGCGGATTATTTTTTTCACATGTGCTATCTGGTCTTCGTAGATTTGGGCATCATGGATTGAGTGGATGAACATATATGGTTTGTAGCCGGTTACCTGGGCCAACATCAACAGAAGCGCCGCGTACTGAATCATGTTTGAGGGAATGCCGACAGGGACATCGCCTGAACGCTGATCCATTCTAAGATACATCCTATCTTCGAGTATTGTGATCTGAACATCGCCGTGGCAGGGCGCCACCACAACCTGGCGTTGCAAGCCGTTATGTTGCAAGCAATAGCGGGGAACCCATGGTGTGACTCTGTGAGTGCGCAGCCACGGGCGTTCCCGTATCTGTTTCACTAGATGTTCCCACTGATTAAAACCCTCATAGTGGAAGCCGGCTCCGTATGAGCCAGGACCAAGATCGCCGGTCTCAAGACCAAACCGGCCACACTTTTCTTCGGTGACCCATCTGCCCCACCAACTAGCCCATGTTTTCTTGTCTCCATACTTTCTGAGTTCACCGAGTGTGCGGGCGCCATTGATGAAAGCAATTATCTCAGAGATGGGTTTGCGCCAAAATCCTATTTCCCGCTCGGTGATCAGTGGCGCTCCATTGGTCAGCGGGAAAATCATCAACGGAGCAGTTACCGATGTGATTGTTCCCGTGGTTTGAAACTGGTTCTTCGTGCGTGTTCCATCCTTTTCCAGGATGTGACAAAGGACTCTTTGATACTGAAAATCCGGTGTGCGATCCCCGTACGGCAAGTAAACATCATTCATCTCAGGCCTCCTTTTTAAGGTGCTTTCCGTTAACTTTCTCAAGACCTATGCTATCATCAAGATTATATGAAATACAAGCCGGTTATTGGACTGGAAATTCATGCTGAACTAAATACCAAAACAAAAATGTTTTGTGATTCGGCCAATAATCCCAGCCAGATCAATCCCAACACCAATGTCTGCCCGATTTGTTTGGCGCATCCGGGAACTTTGCCGGTTATAAATATTGAAGCGGTAAATAAAGTTATAAAAACCGGTCTGGCGCTGGGGTTGCAAATAAACGAACTCTCGTGGTTTGAGCGCAAAAATTATTTTTATCCCGATCTGCCCAAGGGTTATCAAATTTCGCAATATGAAAAACCGTTCTGCGAGGGGGGAATGTTAAAATTATCCAACAGCAAGGAAATTAAAATAACAAGAATTCATTTGGAAGAAGACACGGGGCGGCTTTTGCACGGTAGCTCCTCGTCCTTAGCGGACTCGGGACGACCAACTTCGTTGGTCGATTACAATCGCGCCGGTGTGCCGTTGATGGAACTTGTAACCGAGCCGGATATTGAAAGCGGCGAAGAAGCCAGAATCTTTGGCGAAGAATTACAATTGTTGTTTCGGTATCTAAATGTGTCTGATGCTGATATGGAAAAAGGCCAGCTACGGATCGAAGCGAATATTTCTTTGATGGAAGAAGATTCGGATAAGTTTGGCACCAAAGTGGAAATTAAAAATCTAAATTCGTTTAAGGCCGCCGAGCGGGCTATAAATTATGAAATAGAACGGCAAACCAAAATTTTAGATAAGGGCGAAAAAGTTATTCATGAGACCCGCGGTTGGAATGAAGGCGAAGGGCGGTCCTTCGGTCAGCGCGCCAAAGAAGAATCGCACGATTACCGCTATTTTCCCGAACCCGACCTGCCGCCGATTCGTTTGGATAAATCGCAGATTGACTTTATAAAATCCGAACTGCCCGAACTGCCTAATCAACACCGGGTCAGATTTATAAATGAGTATAGTATTACCGCCAAAGACGCCGAGGTTTTCACGATTCAAAAAGAGTTGGGTGATTATTTTGAGAAAGTTGCCAGTGAACTTTATGAGTGGTTAGAATCCCAAGGTCCGATTGACGAAACAGTTTATAAAAAATTAATTAAAATATCGGCCAATTATTTAATCACCGAACTGCAAAAACTGCTTTTTGAATCAAATCAGACCATAACAAATTTAAGCGTCACGCCCGAGGATTTTGCCGAGTTGGTGGTTATGATTCATCAGGGTAAAATATCTTCCTCGGCGGCCCAAACGATTTTAGCCGAAATGTTTAAAACCGGCGAGGATCCGCATCAGATTTTGGAAGACAAAGGATTGACTCAAGTTGGCGATAGAGATCAGCTGATTCAATCAGCTAACGAAGTTATCAGCAAAAATCCCAAGCCGGTGGAGGATTATAAAAACGGTAAAAATGAATCATTAAAATTTTTGGTTGGCCAGATGATGAAGATTACCCAAGGCCGAGCTAACCCTCAAATCAGCGAGGAGATTTTAAAAGATTTGCTAAAATAAGTATCTTAAAAGGCTGGTTTTATCTGCTATTGACTTTCATAGAACCATCTGCTACACTGATATTGTTCTTAAAAATCGGTCAGCCTGGATTCTGCAGGGTGCAGAACGAGGGTTAGCCAAATAAAAGAAAGGAACGGTCAGCCATGAAAGAGGTCAGCCGTGAACAGAGTTTTCAGTTGATGTCGGTGTTTCAGTGCAATGCCGACTGGTCGAAGGTTTCATCGGATACGGCTCAAAGAATCATTGACGATCCGGTTGGATCCGGCTTGGAATTTACCCGCTTTCTGATGAACTGCGGGCGTGTTGTTTCTAATGAACCAAGTATCATTTCCATCAACCGCACCACCCCCTTCAACCCCGCCAAGTTTCTCGGTGAGGGCTGGAGCATCTGGAAAGGCCCGATCGATGGCGATGGTCTTTCTGGCGAAGAGGAACAGGATAACCGTTCTCTGGCTCTCACCGAGCTAGATCTCTCCAATATCAGGTTTGAGATCTGTCTTCAGAAGGGTGAGAATTATATCACGGGTGAGGAAAAGTTGAAACGGCTCAAGAAGGCCGATTTCATTCGCCTGGACGCCAGTATCTTCCTCACCTTGCGGCAAAACCAGCATCTCGTTCCCGATTGCTGGAAGGAAAAGACCAACGGCAACACCACTTTCATTTTCTTTGATGGCACCACACTTCGCGGCCCGTTCGGTTACCGCCGCACGCTGTATCTCTATTTCGGTGATGGCCGGTGGGGCTGGAACTACTACTGGCTTGTTAGCGCTCGGGGTTCCGGCAGCCCTTCGGCTGTGCTCGCGAGTTGAACTTTGAACCTTGTCTTACTGCTCTTTGACCTTTAGTCCTTTGCCCTCTGATATTAAATTGGAGGGCATTTTCTTTGCCTAAAAAATGCTATTATACAAATGGTACTAGGTGAATATGCAGGTGATTACGGTTGCCTGCTACCGAAGCCAGTGTTCATAATGCCGAGATTATCCCCGATCAAGGTTTGGGGTAGAGTGGCTTATGAAAACTTAAAAAATAAAGATACTCGGTGTAAAGCGCTAGGGTATTTTAGATACCGAATACGATACAACCCCAAGAGTATTCAAAGGGCAGTGGCACAGACGGCGTTTTATACAATAACTTCGCAGCCCGAACGGTAACCGCAACACGCTGTATCTCTATTTCAATGATGGCAAGTGGAACTGGAACTACAACTGGCTTGATAACGATCGGAATTCCAACAACCCTTCGGCTGTGCTCGCAAACCTCTTCATTTCTCCCCCACTTATTTATTGGGGGAGTTTTGTTTTATTAGTTGCCCATTCCAGCCACCCAGCATCTTGCCAACCTCTTCCAAGCTTCTTGAAAGCTCGATATATTTTTTATCGTCCAAAGATTTCGTTTCCCAAAGCACCATTAAAAGCACTTTTAATGTATCAGCTTTTCTTAAAGCGATTTGGACAAACGGGAGTTTTTTATCGCGCGGCAAAAATCCGGCTGTGGTTGTGGTTTCAATTACCTCAATAAACATGGCATCAATCCGCCGACCCAGAGTATACCGATGCGCTTTGGGCAAAATTTGGTAATATTGAAACCAAATAAGATAGAGATTTTTAATTTTACCTATTATGGATGCAGACGCCGTGGGGGGGGGGTTATTAGATGAAGAATTATTATGAAAACTCAACTGACTCATAGTTTTGAAGACATTATCAGGCCAGATAACCTTTTATCAGCTTGGCAGGAGTTTATCAAAGGCAAGAGAAAAAGGAAAGATGTTCAAGAATTTCAAATGTACTTAATGGATAATATATTTTCACTGCATTCCGATTTAGTTAACCACACCTACCAACACGGTGATTATCAAGCCTTTAACATCTCTGACCCCAAACCCAGAAACATACATAAAGCCAGCGTCTGCGACCGTCTGTTGCATCACGCCATTTACAAGATTCTCTACCCCTTCTTTGATAAAACCTTCATAGCCGATTCTTTCTCGTGTCGTCTAAACAAGGGTACACACAAAGCTCTCAATAGATTTCATTCATTTGCCCACAAAGTCAGCCAGAACAAGACTAAAACCTGCTGGGTGTTAAAATGTGACATCAAAAAATTCTTTGCCAATATTGATCACAGTATTTTACTAAATATATTAGCTGAATACATACCTGATGAAGATATTTTATGGTTGTTGAAACAAGTCGTAGCCAGTTTTGAAACCAAGCCCAATGCCGGCTTACCTTTAGGCAATTTGACCTCCCAGCTCCTAGTCAATATCTACATGAACAAATTTGACCAGTTTGTTAAGCATAAACTCAAATTCGGATACTATATTAGGTATGCTGATGATTTTGCCATATTGTCAGACAGCCAAAAACAGTTGGAAGATCTTATCCCAAAGATACAAAACTTTCTCGTTGAAGAACTTAAACTCGCTCTTCATCCCAACAAAATCTTTATCAAAACCTTAAATTCAGGCATAGATTTTCTGGGCTGGGTGCATTTTACAGACAATAGAGTTTTGAGGACTAGCACCAGGAGGAGGATGATGAAAAAAGTTCGAAAAAACCCAAAAGTGGAGGCGACAAATTCTTATTTGGGATTGTTGGGGTGGGGGAATACTTATGGGGTCAGAAATAAAATAATTAAGGCCAGTTTTGGTTGACCGCCGGAGTTTGGTTTTTAAGAAAATTAGAAACTAGATTTTCAGCTTCGGGTTCGGAAGAAACCCAGTGGATGGTTTTATCTTTTTTAAACCAAGTCATTTGGCGGCGAGTATAGCTTAATGTATTTTTTGTGATTGATTCTTGGACTTTAGTTAAGTTTATTTTATTTTCAAAAAAATTCTTAAATTCATGATAGCCGATACTCTGCATAACCGGTGAATTCCAGGATTGATGTTTAATAAGTCGTCGGACTTCGTCAATTAAGCCATCCTTAATCATGTTATTCGTTCGAGATCTGATTTTATCTTCTAATTCTGTTTTTGACACAGCCAGGCCAATTTTTAAGGTCTCAAAAAGAACTGGACCTTTTTTTCTTTGTTCCGAAAATTTTCTAGCGGTCTGATATATAACTTCCAGCGCCCTGATTATTCGTCTTTTATTATAAGGCCCTGTAATATTGGCGGCTTCCGGATCTTTTTTTTGCAGTTCTTTATAAAGTTCAGCGGGATCATGGCCGGCTAATTTATGCCTTAAAACTAGATCAGGTGGAACTTGAGGCAGCCCCCAGTTTTCTAAAACGGCTTTTAAGTAAAGCGCGGTGCCGCCGACTAAAAATGGAATTTTGCCCCGAGCTAAAACCTCAGCTATTTTTTGAATGGCTAAAATCTTGTAATCCGAAAGTGTAAAGTCCTCTTTAGGGTCAACGAAGTCAATTAGATGATGGGGAACAGTTCCCACCATGTAGATTCTCTGATTGCTAATAGTTAGCCAGTGGCCGGTTGGTTTGGCGGTGCCGATATTTAACTCTTTATAGATTTGCCGCGAATCCGCCGAAATTATCTCGCCATTGAATTTGCGAGCCAGTTTGACAGCTAAATCAGTTTTACCCGAAGCAGTTACACCCAGTATCACAATAATTTTTGGCAATTGTTCCATTTAATTAAATCGGAGGGCGCGCGCCCTCCGATGGTTTAATTAATTATTTTATCTTGGGTTTCTTGAATTATTTTTTCTATCATTTCGGTGATTTTTATTTCACCGAGGTCGCCTTTGGCGCGCTGGCGCAGGGATAGCGTGTTATTTTTTTCTTCTTTTTCTCCCACTATGGCGATGTAAGGAATTTTTTGGGTTTCGGCTTCGCGGATTTTTTTGCCGATGGTGTCGTTGCGGTCGTAAATTTCTGTTCGGATATTTTCGGCTTCCAGATTATCAGCAATTTTTTGGGCATAATCATTCAATTTGTCGCTTATCGGCAAGATAGCCACTTGAACCGGCGAGAGCCACAACGGCAAAGCGCCGTTAAAATGTTCCAACAGAATGGCCAAATATCTTTCAATAGAACCCATGATGGCGCAATGAATCATCACCAGTCGTTCTTTTTCACCTTGCTCATTGACGCAAGTAAGGTCAAATCTTTCCGGCAGGTTCAGATCCAGTTGAATCGTCGCCACCTGCCACTCGCGTTCCAAAGAATCATGGGCGATAAAATCAATTTTGGGCCCGTAGAAAGCGGCTTCGCCCAAAACCTCGGGGGCCTTTACTTTTTTTTCTTTAGCAATTTCACGCAGTTGGTTCTCGGCTGATTGCCACATCTCCGCCGTACCTAGATATTTTTCTTTATTTTTAGGATCGTGAAAAGATAAGCGGATGGTTAAATCAAAACCAATTATTTTATAAAATTCTTCAATAATATCCCAGATCTTCAAGAATTCTTCTTTAACCTGGCTTTTGCGGCAGAAGACATGGGCGTCGTCTATGGTTATAGCCCGCACCCGGGCGAGACCGTTGAGTTCGCCAGTTTGTTCGTCGCGGTATTGTTTGGTGGTGGAAGCGTAGCGTTGGGGCAGATCGCGCCAACTGTGCGGCTTGCGATCAAAAATTTGAATGTGATGCGGGCAATTCATTGGTTTCAGCGCCAGCAAATGCCCTTCACGGGTTTTTATTTGAAAAAGCTCATCTTTGAATTTATCCCAGTGGCCGCTTTTTTCGTAGAGGTCTTTTTTGGTTAAATGGGGAATGTCCACTTGTTGGTAGCCGTGTTTTTTTCGCAATTGCCACACAAAATCATCCAAAAGATTTCTAATAATCGTTCCTTTGGGCGTCCACAAGGGCAAGCCGCTGCCCACCAAGTCGGAAAAACAAAAAAGATCCAATTCCTGCCCTAGTTTTTTATGATCGGGTTTCATAGAAGTGATATGGGACATGTGACAAGCGACATGGATTTAGTTTATCTCAATTTAGCATAATTTCTTGTCTCGTGTCACTGGTTGCTTGTCGCTAAAAGTTTGGCTTCATTACATATTAATTTTAAGGCCTCATCTCGGATTTGAACTTGGCCGCGCACCAAAACCATAATGTCGTTTTTCCACAGCGCCGAATTTTTTTCAAACGCCTCGGGGAAAATAACCACCTCAATCTCGCCGGTAAAATCCTTTAACTGCGCGAAAGCCATCTGTTTGCCCGATTTAGTTATTATTTTTTTAAAATTATTGATTATGCCGCCCACTGTCACATTTCGTTGCGAAGCCAACAGATCTTTTATGGGTTTAGTTTTTTTCTCCAGTTCTTCTTTAAATTGGTTGAGCGGATGAGAACTTACATACAGCCCCAAGAGTTCTTTTTCCCAAGCCAATTTTTCCGGCGGCGCGGCGGGCGGGGCTTCTTTTAATTTTAACGAAGGTGTTGCGCCGATGGCGTCAAAAATACTGGTTTGATTGGCTAGGCGGGCTTGTTTTGATTCTTTGGAAAATTGAAGCAGGGTATCCATATTTACAATCAATTGGTTTCTTTCACCGAGCGCGTCCAGCGCGCCCGATTTGGTTAAGGCCTCCAGCGATTTTTTATTTAAATCCTTGGAATCCACTCGGCTTAACAGATCGGCGATATTTTTGTAAGCGCCGCTTTTTTGCCGTTCGGCGATAATCGCCGCCACCACATTGGCGCCGACATTTTTTATGGTTTCCAAACCAAAACGAATTATATCGCCGTTAAGCGTAAAATCATTAAAACTTTCGTTAATATCGGGCGGCAAAACCCGCAGGCCCATGCGCTGGCATTCGTTAATCATTTCGGCGATTTTTTCTATATCGCCCGATTCAGCCGTTAAAATCGCCGTCATATATTCGTGTGGAAAATTGGCTTTGGCGTAGGCGGTTTGATAAGCCACTCGGCCGTAACTGGCCGCGTGGGCCTTGTTAAAACCGTAAGCGGCAAAGGGTTCTATTTGTCTCCACAGTTCTTGCGCCTTGGTTTCGGCCATACCATTAGCAACACAGCCCTCCAGAAATTTGCTTTTTTGTTCCTCCATTTCTTTAGGAATTTTTTTGCCCATGGCTTTTCTTAATTTATCGGCTTCCAGCCAAGAGTAGCCGGCCAAATTTATGGCGATCATCAACACATCGTCTTGATAAGTGATAATGCCGTAGGATTGATCCAAAATATCTTTCATTCTTTCATCAAAAAAAGAAACCAGTTGGGGATTGTGTTTTCGGCGAATATATTCGGGTATGAATTCCAAAGGGCCGGGGCGGTAGAGCGCCACCATGGCGTTGATGTCGTGAATTGTTGTCGGTTTTAGGTCTTTAATATATTTAGTCATGCCGTCGCCGTTTAACTGAAACAAACCGGCGGTCTCGCCTTTGGCCAATAATTGAAAGGTTTTGGGATTATCCAATGGAATATTTTCTATATCAATTTCAATATTTTTATGTTGTTTAACCAGTTTGACGGCGTTAGCTAGAATGGCCAGATTTCTTATTCCCAGAAAATCAAATTTTAATAAACCGGCGTCTTCCACCGAATGCATATCGTATTGAGTGATAACTCGACCGCCTTTGGGATCCAATTGCAACGGCACATATTCGGTTAACGGCTTGGGTCCGATAACCACGCCGGCGGCATGAACCGAAATATGGCGCGCGCCGCCCTCCATTTTTTTGGCCTGGTCTATTATTTGCTTAACATCGGATTCGTTTTGGTACATTTCATTCAGTTCCGGATTTATTTTTAGCGCTTGATCAATGGTCATGGGAAAGCCCTGCGAACCCAAGGGAATGACTTTGGCGATTTTATCGCCGGTGGCATAGGGCTGGCCGAGCGCGCGGGCGACATCGCGCACGGCGGCGCGCGCCATCATGGTGCCGAAAGTGCCGACTTGAGCCACATGGTCGGGGCCGTATTTTTGTCGGGCGTACTCAATCATTTCGTCGCGGCGGTTATCGGCAAAATCCATATCAATATCCGGCGGCGAAGGCCGATCGGGATTTAAAAACCTTTCAAACGGAATTTTATATTTTAACGGATCTATTTTGGTAATGCCGGTTAAATAAGTGGTCAGCGAACCGGCCACCGAGCCCCGTATATTATTCAAAATTCCGTTTCTTTGAGCGTAATCAATCAAGTCCGCCACCACCAAAAAATAAGGAGCGTAACCCTTTTTTTGAATTATTTTTAATTCGTAATCCAGCCGGTTGGAATACTCCGGGGTTATTTCTAAATCTCTTTTAGAAAAACCGGCCAGCGCGATTTTTCTTAACTCTTGATCCGGCGCGGCGCCTTCGGGTAATTTGAAATCCGGAAAAGTCCAGTGGCCTAAATCAAGTTCTATATTTACTCTTTGGGCGATGATATTGGTGTTTTCAATGGCCGAAATATATTCGGGCAGGAGTTGTTCCATTTCCGTTTGGGACATCATAGCCAGATTTACGCCTTTCATAGAAAAACGATCGCTGTCGCCCACATGCGAGCCGGTTCCGACCGAAAGCAAAATATCCTGGGCTTCGGCGTCTTCGGGTTTAATATAATGAACATCATTGGTGGCCACCAATTTGGCGCCGGTTTTTTCCGAAAGATAATGCAGGGTTTGGTTGACGGCCTCCTGGTCAACTTGAATTTTATGCGGCATGATTTCCATAAAAAAATTATCGCGGCCAAAAACTTCCTGATATTTATGAATGAGCTGTTCGGCCTCGTCAATTTTTCTTGTCTGAATTTTTTTGGAAATTTCGCTATTGGAACAACCCGAGAGCGCTATCAAGCCACTCGCGTGGCGTTTTAATAAATCCCGGTCCACTCTGGGCTTATAGTAAAAGCCCTCCAAGTTGGCCGCCGTTATTATTTTTAAGAGGTTATAATAACCCTCGGCGTTCTCGGCCAGCACCGTTAAGTGGTAGCGCTTGTCGTCAATGTTGGCGCGTTTGTTGTGGAGGCCGTCGTAAGCCACATACAACTCGCAACCAATTATCGGTTTTATTCCCGCCTTCTTGGCTTTTTTATAAAACTCCAAAGCGCCGTACATGGCGCCGTGATCCGTCAACGCCAGTGCGTCCATTTCTAATTCTTTAGCGCGCTTAATCAAATCATCAATTTTAGCCAAGCCGTCTAAAAGAGAATAGTGGCTATGAACATGGAGATGAGTAAAACGGGAGGACATAATTTTAAGTTTGTTAGTTTGCTAGTTTCGCTTCGCTGTCAGTTTGAATTATAAACTGATTAACTGATCAACTAAAGCGTAGCGTAACTAATTCAGTGTATCAGAACCAAAATTTTTTATCCTATCGGTTTGCGAAACCGATAGAAGCAGTAACTTCTAATAATACAGCGATCGCTTTATTATTAGAAAGTTGTGTTTGTCCCAGTTTGCCTAAAATATCGGTTTTTGTTATTGTTATTATCATTGTAAAATTGATTGAAGTGGCAGCGGTCATGGTCCGCCTTCGCTAAAGTTTCGGCGGGACACATGTTTTTAACTGCTCACTTCGTTCACAGAAAAACATGGGAGTACCGCGAGGCCGAAGAACAAAATCAAAACAAGGGCATAGGCGCAGCCATTTGGGTTTGAAAAAACTCAACTTGGTTAAGTGCGCCAAATGCGGCCGTGAAAATATTCCGCATACGGTTTGTTATAATTGCGGCGTCTATAAAGGCAGACAGGTTGTGGATGTGATGGCGAAATTATCCAAGAGAGAAAAGAAAGAAAAAGAAAGACAACTTTCGGCTAAAAGTCAAAAGTAAAATTATGGCCCCATAAAAGAACTCGGGGTTCTCACGGGGCGGGTATTTTTAACTAATCACTTCGTTCTTATAAAAATATGGCCAATAGACACCTCTCACGATCAATCGCCATGCAGAGTTTGTACGAATGGGATTTTAGGGGGCAGGACAGTTCCAAACTTGACGAAATAATCGCCCAAAGCGCTAAAGAATTTGGGCCCGGCATGGAGAATGATGGTTTTATCCGCCAGCTTATTGACGGTATAATTTCGCATTTGTCTAAAATCGATCAGGTTATTGTTAAAGCCGCGCCGGAGTGGCCGATTGAGCAAATTACCATGGTGGATAGGAATGTTTTGCGTTTGGGAATTTTTGAATTGTTGTTTGGCGACTATAAAGAAGTTCCGCCCAAGGTGGCTATTAACGAGGCCATTGAACTGGCTAAAACATTTGGCGGCGAATCATCGGGCAAATTTGTGAACGGCGTTTTGGGGACAATCTATCGCGAAATCGGCGAGCCGCTTAAAGATGATACATCAAAGTCAAAGCAGGAGGAAATAAATGACCAAGTTAAAAGTTCAAATGACAAATCAAGCACAAATGTCCAATGACAAAATTTGGATTTTGGACTTAGAAATTTATTTATCATTTGGATTTTGTAATTTGGAATTTGGCAAATGGAACATTTGAAGAAGTTGGAGGATGCGTTGGGGGTTGTTTTTAAAAATAAAAATCTTTTAAAGCAAGCCCTAATCCATCGCTCCTGGTTAAACGAAAATCCGGAAAGCAAATTAGAAAATAACGAGCGCCTGGAATTTTTGGGCGACGCTGTTTTGGAATTGGTGGTGACGGAACATCTTTATAATAATTATCCCAATCCCGAAGGCGAGTTAACCAACTGGCGCGCGGCTTTGGTTAATTATCAAAATTTGGCGCAAGTCGCCGGGGGTCTGGGTATTAATGAATTTTTAATGCTGTCTCGGGGCGAGAGTAAAGACACCGGCCGCGCCCGCCAGGTTATTTTAGCCAATACTATGGAGGCCTTAATCGGCGCGGTTTACTTGGATCACGATTATAAGACGGTTCAAAAATTTGTTAAAGAAAATGTGTTGTCCGGTTTGGATTACATTATAAAAAATAATCTTTACAAAGACGCCAAGAGTTCGTTTCAGGAAAAGTCGCAAGAAAAACACGGCATTACCCCGATATATAAAGTTATTGAAGAAACCGGTCCCGACCACGATAAAATTTTTACGGTAGGCGTTTATTTGGAAAATAATTTAGCCGGCCAAGGCCAAGGACCTTCCAAACAGGAAGCCGAACAAAAAGCGGCCGAAGACGCTTTGGGCAAATAAAATTACTTCAAATATTATAAAAATCCAGAATATTTTATAATATTTTGGATTTTTTTGTTAAAATATAAGTATGCATCTTTCTCGTTTGGAACTTCACGGATTCAAATCATTCGCCAAGAAAACCATTTTGGATTTTCCCAAAGGTCTTACTGTTATCGCCGGACCGAATGGTTCAGGCAAATCCAATATAGTGGACGCCGTAAGGTGGGCTTTAGCGGAACAGAGCGTTAAAAATCTTCGCGGCAAAAAAGGCGAGGACTTGATTTTTTATGGTTCGGACGCTCGCCATGCTTTGGTTCAGGCCAGTGTGGCCATGGCTTTTAATATGTCCGGTGACACAAAGGGTAACCCTTCGTTAACGAAGGGTTACCCTTTGTTGGAATTTGCGGAGGTGGTTTTAGAGCGGGTTGTTTCCAAGGGAGGGGAAAATAATTATTTATTAAACAACCGCAAAGTGCGGTTGTCGGATTTCGAGGAATTTTTGTCCCAGACAAGAATAGGCGATAGTTCCTTTCGGGTTTTGTCACAGGGCCTATCGGATAAGTTATTAAACTTAAGCCCGAAGGAGTTTCGGGGCTTTGTGGAAGAAGCAGCGGGCGTAAAGGAATATCAAGATAAAAAATATCAAGCCCGGTTAAAAATTAAAAACACCCAAGATAATTTGGCCAAGATATCGGCTATATTGGCGGAAATGTCGCCCCAGTTAAAAAACTTAAAAAGAGAAAAAGAAAAACTGCTTAAAAAAGAGGCCTATCTAACCGAACTCAAATATCTCTCGCAAAAATTTTTCGGATCAAGATATTGGGCTCAAATGGCGCAGGAAAAAAAACTTTCCGAAAAAACCCAGGTCTTAAAACAGCAATTAAACCCACTGGCGGCCGAGGTTAAAAAACTGCGGGAAGGATTGTTTTCTTTTGATAAAAAAACGGAATTTAATTCCGAGATTGCGCATTTATCGGCTGAAATCAGGGGGGTAGAGCAAGAAGATAATAAACTCTCCCGAGAGATTATTGGCCAAGAAGGAAAAATAAATTTGGAAATGGAGCGAGAAAAACAGAAACCGCCGGTGAGTGTGGATTACTTAAAAGAAAAAATCGGCGGCCTAGTTGGCCAGATTAAAGTTGATTTTAAGGGTATGGATCCGGAATCGTTGAGGGGTTTATTGGCTAAGGTTTTGCAGGGTTTGCAGGATTTGCTTAACACTATTAATACCGGCGTGGCTGTCGCGGCCGATCCCAATACTTTCGCTTCACTTCAGCGTAATCTTCATAATTTATTAACCCAGCAGACCGATTTAAGAAAAAAAATTGATGGTTTGGTTTTAATCCGGAACGAAAAAGAAAGATATTTAAGCGACGAAAGAAAAACAACTCTGGCGGCCGAAAAACTTTATCGCGAAAAAGAAGGTGAATTAGTGGTTTTTGAAAATTTATTGCGCCAATCCGATCTAGAAGAAGAAAAATTAAAATTGCATCGCGAAAAGTTTCATAGCGATTTGGGTTTAGTAGGCCTGGTTACTTTGGCTGATATTTTGGCCCAACCGGATCGGCCACAGGAAAAATCCACGGTGGTGTTGGTTAATGTGGTTGAACCAGACACGGCTTCTTTGGAAGATAAAATTTTTAAATTAAAACATAAACTGGATGAGATCGGCTTGATAGATGATAGTGTGGTCAAAGAACACGACGGTGTTAACGAACGCTTTGAATTTCTGTCCAAAGAATCGGCCGATCTGACCGCCACAGTTATTTCTTTGGAACAAATGGCGCGGGATTTAGATAAACAAGTGGATCAGCGTTACAAAAACACGCTGGCTGAGATGAGTCATGTTTTCGGGGGTTATTTCCGGCTTATTTTTGGCGGTGGCAAAGCGGCGTTATCAGAATTGCGAACTACAAATCCAGAATTGGGAACAGACGATTCGGATCCAGACGAAACAAGGGGAGTGGACATCAAACTAGAGTTGCCCAACAAAAAAATAAAAGGGTTAAACACGCTTTCAGGCGGAGAAAGAACTTTAACTTCTATTGCGTTATTGTTCGCGCTTGCCAGTATTCGCAAACCGCCGGTGATGGTGCTGGATGAAATTGACGCGGCTTTGGACGAAACCAACACGCAAAAATTTATGCGGTTGTTAAAGGAACTCGCCCGCGAAACCCAGTTTATAATCATCACTCACAACCGCGAAACCATGCGCCACGCCGACGCTCTCTACGGCGTCTCCATGAAAGACGGCATCTCGCATTTGTTGTCGTTAAAATTGCAGTCGGTTTAGTTACTGTCAAACACTCGGGGTCGGACAGTTCACCGCCGCTGGAAACAAAATCCAGCGGCTATTTTTTACCGAAGGACCGACCTTCAGTGTTTATGGTATAATTTTAATCATGAGAAGAAACTATTCTTTTTCGGTTGGTGAATATTATTACTTATATAACCGTGGAGTGGACAAACGGAATATTTTTAATAATTCCCGTGATTATGATCGTTTCATTTTGCTTCTATATCTTTGCAATAGTAATAAATCTGTTGATTTGGGTAATCTGCTCCAAAATGAAGGTCGGTCCTTCAGTGAAATTTGGGATATAGATAAAGGAGAAAATATTGTTGCTATAGGTTCATATGTTTTAATGCCTAATCATTTTCATATTCTTGTAAAAGAAATATCAAAAAATG
>CAYIPG010000011.1:0-19376 GCA_964365305.1 uncultured Candidatus Saccharibacteria bacterium | reverse complement strand
TGTTGGTGGAACAATGGTATTAGATAGCAACGGCAACGTCGGCATCGGGACGACGACGCCTGGAACTTTATTGGATGTTGGAAATTTTGCAGGAGGATCGGATGTTGAGAACATCATTCGTCTTGCAGGACGAAAAGTTAACGCCGATGGTAATTTTGCCGATTTGAGATTGAGCAATAGCAATGATACCGGTGGCAGTTACTTCGGAATCGTTGCACGGCGAGAGAGCAATAATTTTGGTGTCTCCGCTGATTTTACGGTCAATAACAATGGGGCAGGCGCTACTCCATTAACGGCGATGACTTTACAATATAACGGCAACGTCGGCATCGGGACGACGGGGCCGGGGGCGAAGTTGGATATTTGGGACGGAAATCTGGCCTTGTCAGATACAGATGTTGATCATGGCATAACAGGAGAAGCCCCAACGAACACATACGGGCGAATGTATCCCATAAGCGGGACGGCTGGGGGCCTTAACATATTTGGGCTTTCCGACACGGATGCACCGTCTCTTGGAATTTATGGGATCATCGGATCAATAGATCCAACAGATACAACTCCTGCTGTTATGATGGCCGCCGGGAAGAAAAATGGTGCTACATGGCAGGCATTGGGAGCTTCTGAGACCGCTTTTCAGTTCAGGAATTACACCACAAACCTTGTGACTGTTTTAGGAAACGGCAACGTCGGCATCGGGACGACGAATCCGGGGTATCTCCTTAGCTTGGCAACGACTAATAATACGCGAGCTTTGAGTCTTGATGGTGCGACAACCGGGTATACTTTTTTGCGAATCGGTAACACTTCTGGTGATACGGTTCTTGGAAATGAGAGTAGTGTCGCAGGTACAGTGTTTACGAACACTTTGGCCTATGCAACATTCCTCGCAGCGCAGAATTCTCAAGCTTTGCAACTTGCCACTGGTGGCGCTGTTCGTATGACGGTATTATCCGACGGCAACGTCGGCATCGGGACGACGGCTCCAATCTTACCGTTACAAGTTTCAGCGGCATCTGGGGGGACAAGTGTCTTGGCACTCACTACAAACGGGTGGGCTACCAATTCTGGGAGTTCATTCCAAGTAGATTTTGGTGCGTCCAGTGGTGATACTTATTCCAGAATATCCGCATACAGCACTGGTCAAAATGCCTGGAACAATCTGGTTCTTCAATCAGGCGGCGGCAACGTCGGCATCGGGACGACGACACCCAGGGCAATGCTGGGCATAATGAGTGCCAGTTCCACACCCGGACTGATGATTCAAACTGTGGGCAACACGGGCGAGGGAACCGTGGCTATTTCTCTTGACGCTAACGCTATCTGCGTGGATGGTTCGGCTGACGGGGCTTGCGCTTTGAACGACATCGCCGAGCTTTATCCATCTAATGAAATTTTATTGGCCGGAGAGATTGTAAGTTTGAGTTTAATCAATCCGTTATATATCAAAAAAGCGGAAACGGGAGAAGATTTGATGGGCGTGATTTCCACTTCACCGGCGATTGTGATGGAGGGTTCCAGCGTCAAGCATATGGGCGGGGTTTATACTCCTCAAAACGGAAAGTATCCGGTGGCTTTGGCGGGCAGAGTGCCGGTGAAGGTTAATTTGGAGGATGGGGATATAGCTATTGGAGATAGAATTGGCTTGTCGTCCGTGGCGGGGGTGGGTTCTAGAGCTGTTGCTTCCGGCGCGGTTATTGGCGTGGCTTTGCAACCATTTACGGCGGCTTCAACGGGCAATACTATTTTGGTATTGGTAGGCAACGAGAAATATATTCCCGATTCTATGTTTACGATTGACGCTTCCGGCAATGTGGGCATCGGTTCCACCACGCCGAACTACAAACTCACTGTAGCGGGGGATGTGGCGGCCACGGCGTTTATAAACATCTCCACCGCGGCTAGCAAAAAAGATATTGATTACTTAAACCCAGACGAAGAAAAAAACATTCTGGATAAAATTAAAGACACGCAGGTCGCCACCTACAACTATAAGTTTGAAAACTGCAATTCTGAAGGTTCGACCTTCGCCGAAGGTCGAACCTTGGCTGGGTGCAAAAATCGCTTGGGCTTGATTGCCGAAAACGCTCCGGCCGAGGTTTTGAGCATAGACGGCAAAGGCGTGGATATTTATAAGTTGAGTTCCTTTATATTGGCCGGTGTGAAGGCCCAGCAGATGCAGATAGAAGAAATTAAAAATGATGTAGCCGTAATTAAATCCACTCTTCAAGGTCTGACCTTAGGAGCAGATCAAGGTCAGACCTTTTCCCAAACCCCTTCAACCCTTTCATCCACCCTTTTAAGCCCATTAAAAGTTATTCTGACGGTCTCCAAATCCGTGCTGGCCTCTATAACAAATTCTTTATACACTCTCGCCAATTCCGTTTTAGCCGAGACCACTAAATTGAAAGTTGCGTCCGAAAATTCCGAGAATGTAAATTACGAAACCAATGCCGTAACTTCCAGCCGCGATGAAATTATCGCTTCGGGTTCGGCCACTCTCCAAGGCTTAGCCTTGGATCAAGGCCAAGTGGTGGCAGGAGCGAGAATCCGTTTCGATGAAAGTTTTGTGGCCGCTATTTCCGAAACGCAGGCGATAAAAGTTATCGTGACGCCCACCAGCAAATTAAACGGCGCCTTGTATGTGGCCGAAAAAACTCGCTTTGGTTTTGAAGTTCGCGAAATAAACGCTCAAGACGCCGGCGGAGCGTTTGATTGGATGGTGATCGCCCGCAAGAAAGGCGCGGAAGAAATTTCTTCTCCCGTTGTTCCCATTGAACCCATTACTCCCATTGTTGAACCCATAACTCCGCCAGCGGAGACAGTTGTGCCTCCAACCGAACCAACCCCAACTGAACCTGTTGTCGCGCCGGTTGAACCCGCGCCCGTTGTTGAACCCGTAACTCCGCCAACTGAACCAGCCCCGACTGAATCTGCGCCTGTTGTCGCGCCGGTTGAACCCGCGCCCGTTGTTGAACCTGTAACCCCGCCTCCAGTCGAAGAAACAACTCCGCCCCCTCCTTCCGAACCCATTACCACCCCTTAATTTAACCCCCACATTATTCCCATTTAGCCCATTAGACCCATTTCATGATCAAACCAACTAGAAATTCATACGGCTATAGAAATCTGCTGGTTTATAAAAAAGCCGAGGATTTGCAATTATTCTTGACCAAATTTGTGTCCGAAGGACCGACCTTCGCAGCAGAAAAAACTCTAATAGCTTTAGCCGATCAAATGGAAAGATCGGCTCGGTCAACCAAGCAGAATGTAACAGAGGGTTGGAAAAGAAATTCAACCAACGAGTATTATCAATTTTTGGGCTACGCCGCGGCCTCCAACGCCGAGCTGGAAGCCGATTTTACAGACATAATAAAGGGGATATATGAATCAAAGGGATTAATGGGTGTCAGACATGAGAACGGAAAATGGGTAGAAAGGGAAAAAAGGGATGAAGGGGAGGAAATGAGAGAAGGGGGAGAAAGGGAAAAATGGGAGAAAGGGGCGGAACAAATGGGTGAAACCCCGACGCCGGGGCAAGCGGGAAAAATGGGGATTGAAGAAATAGAAAAAATCCCATTTTACCCCCTTAATACCCATTTACCCCATTGTCTTCAACTTAAACTCCGCGCTAAAGAATTAAATTTTCTGCTGGATAAACTTCAGAAGTCGTTGGTTCAAAAAATGGGCAGTGAAGGCACTTTGTCTCTGGCTGATAAGTTAAGGCGAGAAAAAGATAGGCGGGCAGAGGAGGAAAGATGGTATGAGAATTCATTAAAAGAACAAGGGTTGGTTAGGTTGGAGAACGGTCGAGTGGTTAAAAAAGGGGTGGAAAAGGGATAAAAGGGCTTGCCCTGAGCTTGCCGAAGGGGTGAAACCCCGACGCCGGGGTCGGGACAAGCGGAAGAAAAGGGGAAGAAATTGGTCAAAAGGGTGAAAGGGGTTGGGTCAAATGGGAGAAAAGGGTAAAATGGGATAGAAGGGAAAATAGGAAAAAAGGGTAAGATGGAATGGGAGGAAAAGGGTGAAAGGGTGAAAGGGGGAAAACGGGAGGAGCGAAAGGAGTAGAAAATGGAAAAATGGGATAACATGATAGAATAAAAAAGCTGATATCTATCCGATATCTATCCGATATCTATCTGATATAGCATCGGATGGCAATAAAATCAAAAAATAAAATTAAAACAATGGAAATACCACAAAATATATTAAAAGAGTTGGAAGAGCGTAAAATCAAGGCCTTGCTAGGCCAGTCAGATAGCGACAAGCGACAAGCGACAAGCGACAAAGAGGAAAAGCCCAGTTTGGCCGTAGTTCCTCGACCTGACTCGGGGCAGACAAACACGGCATTGCCTGTATCAAGCGCGGTAGAAGCCCCAGTTCGTCATGACTACCCGGCGCCTGCCCCGAGCCGAATTGAGTGGCCGGAGAAATTAGAAGAAAGGGGGAAAATGGGTGAAAAGGGACAAATGGGTCAAATGGGAGAAAGGGGAGAAGAAAGGGGCGGAATAAAGGAAACGGAAGAAACAGGTAAGCCCCTCGATTACGCTCGGGGCGAGCCCACCGGCGGGGAGATGTTTTTTGGTTTTGTGTCTAAACTGGCGGTTTTTTTGGCGATATTTTTAACGCCATTATTCTTTTTTGCTTCGTCCGACACAATTAATCTGCCCAAACAATTTTTACTTTCGGTGCTGGCTTTAATCGGCCTGATGGCTGGAGTTGGCCAGACCATTGCTTCAGGGAGAGTTGTTTGGAGAAAGAATTTTATTTTGTTGCCGATGTTGCTGGTGGCTTTGGCTGCGGTTTTTAGTTCATTTTTTTCCAGTTCGTTCTGGGTTAGTTTTTTGGGCGACTCGGGCCGGTACGCCAGTTCGGGTTTGAGTATTTTATCCTATCTGATTTTATCGGTCGTGGCTTTTCAGGTCTTAGAAAGGGGCGAAAAGGGACAAAAGGGAAAAATGGGCGAAAAGGGACAAATGGGAGAAACCTCGACACCATGGTCGGGGCAAGCGGGGAAAAAGGGGCGCGATGTGAACATCGCGGTGGGGTTGTGGTTGGTGTCGTCGGCGCTGGTTTCTGTTTTTGCGCTGTTTCAATTTTTTGGAATTTTTATTTTTGAAAATTACGCCAGTTCGGTTTTTAACACGATCGGCGATATTTTTGAATTGCCGCTTTTTATTTTAATGACCGTGCCGTTGGTTGTGGCTCTGGCTCGGGGAATAAAAAATATTCGGTTTAGGACTTTATTATACGCCCTGGCGGCCTTGCATCTTATTGTCGCCGCAATGGTTGATTTTCGGGTGGGTTGGCTGGGTCTAGCAGGCGCAGCGCTGGTTTTGATTTTGGCCGGGTTAAAGAAAGGGGACGAAATGGGACAAATGGGTCAAATAGGAGAGAGAGGTCAAATAGGAGAAAAGGGACAAACCCATTCGGCAGGTTCGACAAGCTCACTGCAAACAAGCTCAGGGCAGGCCCCGACGTCACTTCGTGGGTCGGAGCAGGTGGGACAAGGGGGATTAATGTTGCCGCTGGGGTTGCTGATGGCGGCGGTGCTGTTATGGTTTGTTAATGTGCCCGCGCCCCAAAGTTTGAATATTCCTCAAGAGGTCTCGCCGTCGTACCGCGCCAGTTTGAATGTGGCCGGCCAGACGCTAAAAAATCATTTTGTTTTTGGTTCGGGCTGGGAAACATTTCCCTATGAGTACGCTAAATTCAAATCAGCGGTTTTGAATCAAACCAATTTTTGGGGAGTTAATTTTAATAATTCCAGTTCGGAATTTATTGACTGGACTGTTACCGGCGGGCTTTTTGGAATTATCTCTATACTTATATACGCCGGTTGGTTTTTGAGATACGGTTATAAGAGAATGGGAGAAAGGGGTGAAAAGGGGCAAAAGGGTTTGGAAGAAGGCCTGTTTGCCAGTTGGATTTTTATTTTGGTTACCAAGTTTTTTTATGGCACGCCGCTTGTTGTTGAATTATTTTTCTGGCTCCTGCCCGTGCTCTTCCTGCTAGTGGTAAGGGAAGAAAAGGGTGAAAGGGGTGAAATGGGTCAAGATTGGAGTTACCGGTTTCAAGCCGGGTCGGCCAAAACATTGGCGATGTTTTTTGCGTTGCTTATAATTTTACTTTCCGGATTGGTAGGCGCGTATTTTTCTATTCGCCGCTGGCAGGCCGAAACAATTTTTGTTAAAGCGGTGACCGGCGATAATTCACCCGAAAAAAGAGACGAGGTTACAAATGGAATTTATGCCGCCATCATCACCGATCCTTACGAGACCAGATATTTCAGAATTTTGTCGCAGGTTTTGTTTGCCAAACTAAATGATGTTTTTGGTGAAGTCCAAAAACGCGAGACATCGGCCCAACAACTAAAACCGGAAGAGGGGGTATTGGTTCAAAATTTAACCGTGCGAAATATCAACGCGGTTCAACGCGCGGTGGCGTTGGACCCGGCCAATGTGGCCGTTTATGTGGATGCCGCCGAGGCCTTTCGCAACTTGGCGCCCTTGATTCAGGGCGCGGATGATTTGGCCATTCAAAATTACGAGCGCGCCGCCGAACTGGAACCGATCAATCCGTTTATAAAAACACAACTGGGGCAACTCTATTTGGTTAAATCAAATTTATTTAATTACGGTTTGAAAATTGATACCGATATGGTTGATAAAGCCCGCGCGGTTTTAGAAAAAGCGCTGGAGTTAAATCCCAATTATGCCAACGCCCGATATTTCTTGGCTTTGATTTACGACCAAGACGGCAAAAAAGATATAGCGTTGCAGAACTTTTTATTTTTGCGCCAAACCAATCCAGATAATAAACTGATCGCGGCGATTGTGGCCAATCTTCAAAATGGTTATCCGGCCTTAGGCAATCCGCCCCAGCCGGCCACCCCGCCGCAATCGCCCAAAGCCAAAGAAACAAAAGGTGTTCCGAAATAAGTCCCATTGGACCAATAAGACCAATTAAAACTGTGCGACACTCGGTGTCGCACAGTTTTTTAAGCCCAATCCTGGCTTAGGCAACCTAAGCCAGGATTGGGGGATGGTGGACCGTGCGAGAATCGGACTCGCGTCTCCCGGATGCAAACCGGGTGCATTACCACTGTGCTAACGGCCCATATTATACTAATACCACAAAAGGGTAAAAAGGGAAAAATGGGAGAAAAGGGATAATAAGAAAATAATTTCCACAGTGTGGACAACTCGGGCTTGTTTGACCTGGTGGGTTATAAACCTTAATATGTGGTATATAAGGTTGTTGAAGTGGGGGGATGTGGATAATTGTGTGTATAAAATGGTCTAATTGGGGATAACTGGTTTGTATCCCTCACCTTTATAAAAATAAAGGTTCGGGATGCTCAATTTTATAATCGGCAGCGAGGGAGAAATAGAAACATGTTTTTATTGCGACCGAGCGAACCGATTATACAGAGTATAATTATTCACTTCATTCATAAATAAAATTGGCACATGTTCATCGGCGAATATCATCATACTCTTGATCCTAAAAAACGCTTGGCTATTCCGGCCAAGTTTAGAAAGCAATTAGGCCAGACCGCCGTGTTAACAAAAGGCCTAGATAATTCTTTGGTGCTTTATCCAATGAAAGAGTGGGAACAGTTGGCCGAAAAACTTTCCAAACTGCCGGTGGGGCAGTCGGGCCCGCGCGGTTTTGTGCGAACGATGCTGGCGGGCGCTTCCGATGTGGAAATTGATTCTTTGGGACGGGTGCTGGTGCCGGATTATCTTAAGGACTACGCCGGATTAAAAAAGAACGCTGTTATCACCGGCCTGCACAATCGTTTGGAAATTTGGGACGCGGAAGCATGGAGCGAATACAAAAAAAATTCCGAAAAAAATACCGGCGACATTGCCGAAAAGTTGGGGGAACTCGGGGTCTACTAATCTTGTAACTTGAAACATGAAACTTGTATCTTACAACCGCGAATTAAAAAACTAAATTTAAAAAAGTTACAAGATTCAAGTTATGAGTTATAAGACGCATCGGCCGGTACTTTTACAAGAGGTTATAAAATATCTTAACCCGAAGCCAAACGAAAATTTTATTGATGCCACGGTGGGCGACGGCGGGCACGCGCTGGAAATTCTTAAATATACTTTTCCCGCAGGGCGGGTTTTAGGAATTGATTGGGATGAGACGGCCATCAAGAATCTGAAAGGGGTTGGGTCAAATGGGATAAAGGGGGAGAAAGGGGAGGGACAAAAGGGAAAAGGGGAAGAAAGGGAACAAAAAGGAGAAAAGGGGGGAGAAGAAAAAAGGGGAGAAAAAAAAGGAGGTAGTCCCTCGTCGTCCGCCACAAGCGGACTACTCGGGATTATAAGATTTGGACTCGATACCGGATCGAATGCCTGGGAAGCCGAACCGCCCCGGACATATTCTCGATCTGGCATCGAGCCCCGATCTTATCCCTTGATAGGATCGAGGTTAGTTCTTAAGCAAGGTAACTTCGCCGAGATAAAAGAACTATCAAGGTTGAACCTCGATAGGGTAGATGGAGTGCTGTTCGATCTAGGTTTAAGAACAGAGTTGATAGAAGGGGGTGTCGCGTCAAACGCGATTCAAGGGGAAGAAAAGGGTCAAAAGGGTCAAGGGGATCAAAGGGGGTTTTCTTTTATGAAAGACGGCCCTTTGGATATGCGATTTGATCGTTCCCAATCTTTAACGGCTAGGGAGATTGTTAACGGTTGGCCCGAAGAAAAACTAGCTGATATTTTTGAAAATCTAGGCGAAGAAAGAAATTATAAAAAAATCGCCAGAGCCATAGCGGCGGCCAGGGGAAAAAATAGAATAGAAACGACGGGCGAGTTAGTCGCTGTGATTAAAGAAGTAATCGCGTCAAACGCGATTAAAACATTAGCCCGAGTTTTTCAAGCGCTAAGAATGGCGGTTAACAGCGAACTGGAAAATCTGAAAGCGGGATTGGAAGGGGCTTGGGATATAGTTTTGCCCCAGGGCCGAATCGCGGTGATTTCATTTCATTCCCTGGAAGACCGCGTCGTAAAAAATTTTTTCAAAGAAAAACAAGTTATCGGGACAGGAGAGACACTGACAAAAAAACCGGTCAGGCCGAGCGCCGAGGAGATCAGAGTCAATTCCAGATCAAGAAGCGCCAAATTAAGGGCGATCATTAAAAAGTAAAATGCGATTTATTCTAAAAAAACTTAATATAATATTTACCGTGTCGGCGATTGTATTTACAATTGCTTATATTTTATTTTCCAGCTTGTCCACTTCTTTGGATTTTAAAACAAATCAGATTACAATCCGGCAAAGCGAGATCAGCGAGGAGCATGAACAGGCGTTGACATTTTTGGGCCAGGCCCAAGGCAAAGATTACTTATCGGCAGCCAGCGCGAAACTCAATTTGGTGGATATTGATTTGACGGCGGGGTATTTGGATGTAAATCCTGTGGTAGCTAAATCCTCGGAGACATTGGCTAAAAATATCAGAAATTAAACAAAATGAGGCATGATAACCGATCTAGAATTTTAATTATCGGGATATTGTTTGTGATTTTATTTATATCTGCCCTGGGCAGATTATTTTATTTACAAATATGGCGGGGTGAAAATTACCGCCAAGCTGCCCAGAATCAGCAGTCCGTAGCCGAGGCGGTTTTGCCGGAACGGGGCAACATATACCTGGCTGTCAGGGGTGATGATTCTCAAGCCAAGCCGGTACCGCTCGCTCTAACTAAAACCTGGTACGATATTTGGGCCTCGCCCCGAGAAATTATAGAATCGGAAAAAGAGAATGTGGCCCAAGGCCTAAGCCGGACTCTAGATTTGGATTTTGATTCAGTTAAAGAAAAAATTTTTAAGCCGAATGATCCTTACGAACCCATAAAAAATAAGGTTGATAAAAAAGTTGTGATGGAACTGGAGAGGCAGGCCTATAAAGGCGTTCACTGGAAAACATTTCATGATCGCTATTATCCTTTGGGCGAACTGGCCTCGCAAGTGGCGGGTTTTGTGAGCCCCGAGATCAACGATCCGGGCGCTAGCGCCAGTTCTGATTTAAAAACGGGCAAATACGGTTTGGAAGGTTATTATAATAATCAATTGCGCGGACAAGCTGGTTTTATTTCTGGTTTTAAGAAAGCCCTGGGTTCGTTGATATTGCCTTTGAGCCAAATTACCAAGCCCAAAAAAGGCCAGGATATTTATCTGACCCTGGATTATAATATCCAACTTACTTTGGAACGAGAATTAAGAAAAGCCGCCGAAAAATATAATGCCGATGGGGCGAGCGCTATTGTTCTTGAACCCAAGACGGGCGCTATTTTAGCCATGGCTAATTGGCCCGATTTTGATCCCAATAAATATAATGAAGTTAAAAACGCTTCAACATTTTTAAACACCAATACCCAACTGGTATTTGAGCCCGGTTCTATTTTTAAACCCATAACTATGGCGGCGGCTTTGGATATTAATGTGGTCTCGCCCGACTTAAAATATAATGATACCGGCGAGGTAACCGTGAGTGGTTTTACCATCCGCAATTCCACTCTTCAGGCCTGGGGTGAGCAGACCATGACCCAGGTTTTGGAAAAATCGTTAAACACCGGCGCGATTTTCGTTTTACGCCGGATGCCTCAAGGGGTTTGGCGGGAGTATATTAAAAATTTTGGCTTTGCCGAAAAAACCGATATTTCATTATCGGGCGAGGCCAAAGGTGATATTAATAACTTAAACAGCGGCGTGGAAGTTGATTGG
Organism: uncultured Candidatus Saccharibacteria bacterium; assembly: GCA_964365305.1. Taxonomy (GTDB): domain Bacteria; phylum Patescibacteriota; class Minisyncoccia; order JACQLN01; family JACQLN01; genus CAYIPG01. The sequence goes on along the minus strand of CAYIPG010000011.1, from coordinate 8,636 downwards.
GTTTCTTCGGCCTTTGGCCAAGGTATTTCGGTAACGCCCTTAGCCATGGCCGGCGCCATCGGCGTTATCGCCAACGGCGGGGAACTCTTAAAACCGTATCTTGTTTCTAAAATAGTTGATGGCGACAGAGTTGTTTTTGAAGGCGGTAAAGTGGTAAAAAGAAGAGTCATAAAGGATTCAACCAGCGCGACTCTAACTAAAATGCTGGTGAATGTGGTTGAAAATGGCAGCGGCCGGCAGGCCCGAATTCCCGGCTATAGCGTGGCGGGCAAGACCGGAACGGCGCAGGTAGCGGGTCCCACCGGCGGCTACACCGATAAAACCATCCATACTTTTGTGGGTTACAGCCCGGCTTATGATCCCAAGTTTTTAATGTTAATCCGTTTGGATAATCCCAAAGGCGTGCGGTTTTCGGAGACCTCAACCGCGCCGATTTTCAGGAGTGTGGGCGAATTTATTTTGCGTTATTTTAATGTCAGACCGGATAAGCCCATTAATAGGAATTAGAAATTAGAATTAAACTGATCTTTCTAATACCTAACACCTAAATCCTATTCAAAATGCGTAAGATATTGCAATACATTCTCAAATTATTTGCCTCGGCTGTTTTGGCTAAGTACCGCCCCAAAATTATCGCCATTACCGGTTCAGTGGGCAAGACCTCAGCCAAAGAGACAATTTTTGTTGTTTTAGAGACAAAATTTCCGGGAAAAGTCAGGCGCAGTTTAGGCAATTTTAATACCGAAATCGGCGCGCCGCTCACTATTATCGGCGGAATTGATGCCCAACGCAGTGTTTGGTCATGGTTGGGTAACTTTTTGAAGGCCTTGAGAATTGTTCTTAGCCGCGATCGCGGTTATCCCGATGTTTTGGTTTTGGAAATGGCGGCGGATAAACCCGGTGATATTATATATTTAACTTCTTTTATCCATCCAGATATCGCGGTGGTAACGGCCATCGGCGAGATGCCCTCGCATTTGGAATTCTTCCCCGAGCTAGATATTTATATTAGCGAAAAAGCCAACATCATAAAAAACCTCAAACCGGGGGGAATTGCAATTTTGAATTACGACGATCTTTCGGTCAGGGAGTTGCGCAATACCGTGCCGACCAGCCGTGAACGGTTTTATTATGGCTTTCAGGAAGGCGCCGAAGTTCGCCTGGAAAATTTTTCGTATAAAATTCCAATAGCATCTTCAGAAATAAACGCGGCCGGAATTGATTTTAAGGTTTTTTATGAAAATAGCGAGGCCGATTTCCATATTGCTAAAACCTTAGGCGCGCCGCCGCTTTACGCCGCTCTGGCGGCTGTGGCGGTTGGAATAAAATTCGGCTTGGACTTAAAACAAACGGCTGAAGCGCTTAAAAATTATATTCCGCCTAAAAATCGTCTAGAAATAATTGAAGGGATCAAAGAAACAATAATTATTAATGATTCTTACAATTCCTCGCCCTTGGCGGCCGAAGCGGCCTTGGGTTTGCTGGCGGAATTTAAGAAAAACCGCAAGATTGCTGTTTTAGGCAGTATGCGGGAATTGGGAATTAACACCGAACCGGCCCACCGCCGGATTGGTCAAAAAGCGGCCAAAATTTGCGATGTTGTTTTTTTGGTGGGGGATGAGATGGTTTTTGCCCAAGAAGAAATTCTTAAAAAGAAATTTGTTTTGGGTCAAGATGTTTTTTGGTTTGAAACCTCCGACGAAGCCAAAATAAAAGTTCAAGAAATTTTACAGCCGGGCGATGCGGTGTTGATAAAGGGCTCTCGGGGAGTTAGGATGGAAAACATTGTGGAGGAAATAAAAGCTCTTTGAAAAAACAATAAAATCGGTTCTCGCTCCTGCAAGGAGCCACTCATCTATAAAACAATAATGTCTTCTCCTTGAAGTCGCTCAAACCTGATTTTATTTCTTATTTTTTGCCCCTATCGTCTAGCCCGGTCCAGGACACATGGTTCTCAGCCATGGAACTGGGGTTCGAATCCCCATGGGGGCGCGTTTATTCCACAACTCTACGGCGGCGGTGGCGTGCTAAGATTTAAGCATCAATGAAGCCGCCGTTAGTCGTCAAATCAGTTACCGAACGAATAGCTTGGCATAGTTTTCCGCTGGGCGATGTTTTTGTGCATTTAAATTCCAAAAGAGACGGTTTAACAACCACGGAAGCCAAGTTAAGGCAAAAACATTTTGGTCTAAATGCACTAAGTCCGCCGCCGATTACACCCGTCTGGAAAGTTTTATTACGGCATTTTTTAAATCCTCTGAACTTGGCGCTTATTTTTGCCGGAGCGCTAGCTATTTTTTTGGGCTCGCGTCTGGACGCCGGCATAATTCTAACACTTGTTTTGTTTAACGGTTTTATCGGTTTTACTCAAGAAAGAAAGGCGGAAAAATCTTTGCAAGGGTTAAAAAAACTGGAAACGGAATTTGCTTTGGTGGTCAGAGACGGCTCAATAAAAAGAATTTCAGCGTCAGAAATAGTTCCCGGAGATGTCATGGTATTAAACTCCGGCGTTAAGGTCTCGGCTGATGCCAGGATAATAAAAAATTACGGTATCAGAGTTGATGAAAGTATTCTGACCGGGGAATCCAAAGAAGCGGTTAAGGGTATGGAGGCCGTTTCCGCCGCCGCGGGTATTTTTGAAAGAAGCAATGTTGTTTTTTTAGGAACGACGATAACCGACGGCTCGGCCGAAGCGGTGGTTTTTGGCACAGGCGACAATTCCGAAATTGGCCGTATTGGGCAGTCGTTAACAGGATCATCCCGTTCCCAAACTATTTTTGAAAAGCGGATATTAAAATTAAGCCGGTTTATTGGCGTAACGGTTTTAGTTTTAAGCGTTCTTATTTTTGTCTGGGGCATAATAGCGGGCCGGAATTTTAACGAGATGCTGCTTATCGCGGTGGCCATCGCGGTCGCGGCCGTGCCGGAAGGTTTGCCGGTAATTGTAACCGTGATTTTGGTTACGGGCATGAAGCAGGTTTTAAAAAACAAGGGTTTGGTAAGATCTTTGGGCGCGGCCGAAACGCTCGGCGCGGTCAGTATTATTCTAGCCGACAAAACCGGCACTTTAACCCAGGGTAAAATGCAGGTGGCCCAAGTGCTTACGCCGGAAAGAAGAAGTGGCATTTTTCAGATGAATGACACGGCGGAATACGCGAGTAATCATATGTTAATGCTTTCATACGGCATGCTGGTGAGCGATGTTGTTGTTGAAAATATTGAAGATGAAATATCGGAGTGGATAATTCACGCCCGTCCGGTCAGTCAGGCCTTGTTTATGGCTGGAATTAAAGCGGGTCTGGATTGGACTCAATTGAATAAAAAATTTAGGAAAGTAGGCGAGGTGTCGTTTAACAGCGCCAGAAAGTATAGCGCTTCTTTTAGAGATAATCCCGAAGGAGAATTATGGGTTATTGCGGCAGGATCTCCGGATGTGTTGCTCGCTCGGGTTAAAAAAATACAGATTCTTAATCGTTTTGAAAATGCTTTGCCTTCGGAACTTGCTGAAATAAGAGAAGCGGTTGATGAAATGGCTCGCGCCAAAATGAGGGTGGTGGCTATTTGCTCCAGAAAAATAGAAGATCGCCGCCATATTAATTTTCAAACAATTCCGGAGGCGGCGGTTGCCGATTTAAATCTGGTAGGTCTGATTGGGCTTAAAGATCCGGTTCGCCGGGACGCGCGCGAATTTTTGTCTATCGGCCGCCGGGCCGGCATTCGCACAATCATGGTAACCGGAGATCATTCGCTAACTGCCCGGGCGGTGGCCTTGGAAGTCGGCTTGTTGCCTAAAAATCGTTCATTAAGCGAAGTGGTTGAAGGCAAAGAACTGGACACTCTTGAACCCAAGGACTTGGCTCATAAAATAAGAGGGGTGGATATTTTCAGCCGTGTCTCTCCCGAAAACAAATTAAGAATAACCGAGGCCTGGCAGTCGCAGGGCGAGGTGGTGGCAGTAATTGGCGATGGCGTTAACGATGCGCCGGCGTTGCGTCGGGCCGATGTGGGTGTGGCTCTTGGGAGCGGAGTTGATCTAGCCAGAGAGTCCTCCGATTTGATTTTGCTGGATGATAGTTTTGCCACTTTGGTAAAAGCCATTGAGGCCGGTCGGGTTATCGCGGGCAACATTAAAAAAGTTGCGGTTTATCTTTTAAGCACCAGTTTTAGCGAAATAATTCTAGTGGGGCTATGCTTGTTTTTTGGTTTGCCCTTGCCGTTGCTGGCATCGCAGATTCTTTGGGTTAATTTAGCTCATGAATTTCTGCCGGCTATGGCGTTGGCCTGGGACCCTTCAGAAAAAAACGAAATGGATTTTCCGCCCGACTTGCCGTCACAGCCGCTGTTGGATGGATTTATGAGGTTTCTTATTGTCGCGGTCGGGTTAATCAGCGCTTTGGCTTTATTTATGATTTTTTATTTTTTCCATAAAGAGTTTAACGATATCGGTTATTCCAGAACCGTGGTTTTCGCGGCGTTGGGGGTCTTATCTTTATTTTCTGTTTTTTCCATAAGAGGTCTAAGAAAACCTGTTTGGGAAATATCTGTCCGTGACAACAAATATTTTTTGCCCGCCTTAGGGGTGGGATTGATTCTGATGGTCGCGGCAATCTATGCGCCTTTCTTGCAAGTACTATTGCGCACTCAGCCATTGGGGATTATGGAATGGCTGATATTTTTGGGCGCAGGGGTTTTGAGTGTTATATTGGTTGAGGCGGGAAAGTGGATTTTTATTCGTCGCGCCGGGCGCGATCATAAAATAAAATGAATCTGGAATTTATAATTTTGGTGGTCTTTATAGTCACGGGTTTCGCCGCTGTTTTTTGGTTTATGGCGCGCCAACGCGGGGTGTCGGCGCCCAATCAGGACAACAACACCTTGCTGCTTTTGCAAAACCAAATGAATGAAGTTACCCGCACATTGGATACACGGCTATCAGAATCAACGCGCGCCATGCAATCCCAGTTCGGCACCAGCACGCGCATTATTCAAGAAATAACCGAAAAAGTTACCAAACTGGATGAGACCAGCCGGCAAGTGGTCAATTTCGCCGAGCAACTGCAAAATCTGCAGGATATTCTAAAAAATCCCAAACAGCGGGGGATATTGGGCGAATATTATCTGGAGACATTGCTTAAAAATGTACTGCCGCCGGGGAGTTATCAGATGCAGTATCCTTTTAAGGACGGCACTATCGTGGACGCGGTGGTTTTTGTAAAAGATAAAATAATTCCGGTGGATTCCAAATTTTCTTTGGAAAATTATAATCGTTTGGTGGAAGAAAAAAATGATCTGGAACGCGACCGTCTGGAAAAGGTCTTTGTGAACGATCTTAAAATGCGTATCCAAGAGACCTCAAAATATATCCAGCCCTCGCAGGGCACCATGGATTTTGCTTTTATGTTTATTCCGCACGAGGCGATCTATTATGATCTGATCATAAATAAAATCGGCGCCTTAAAAGACGAAGACACCGAGAATCTTATTCAGCGCGCCGCCAATAAATATAAAGTTATCATTGTTTCGCCCACTTCTTTTTTGGCCTATCTACAGACGGTGTTACAGGGCTTGCGGGCTTTGCAAATAGAGGAGTCGGCTAAAGAAATTGGCAAAAGAGTGGAGGAATTACGGAAGCATCTGATTAATTATCAGGACTATATGAAAAAAATGGGCAACCATCTGGGCACCACGGTTAATATGTATAACACTGCCTATAAAGAATTCGGAAAAATAGATAAAGATGTTTTAAGAATTACCGGAGAAAAAGTTGGTGTGGATGTTATAAGCGTGGGCAAACCGCAACAAGATGATGAGTACTAAAAACGGCTTGTTACAGCGATTTTTACTAGGTATTGCTTAGGCCAGGATAGTTTGTTATTATCTAAATCTATTAAATAAACTTCACTTGTCGCTCTCCATGGGATTAACCTTGCTTGAGCAAGGTTAATCCTCTTGATTGTTGAATTGGTCATCTCCATGAGTTCGCTCCAAATGAAGTTTATTTCCTGAATATGCCTACATTTGCTGTTATCAAAACCGGCGGCAAGCAGTATAAAGTTGCCGAAGGCCAAAAGATCAGGATAGAAAAATTGCCGCAAACCGCGTCTGACGCGGTGGTTTTTGATGATGTTTTAATGGTGGCCGATGGTAGCGATCTAAAGATCGGCACTCCCAGGGTTGAAGGCGCTAAAGTAAGCGCTAAAATTGTTAAAAATGGCCGCGCCCGCAAAATTATTATTCTAAAATACCGCGCCAAAAAACGCTACAAAAAGAAAGCCGGCCACCGCCAGAATTTCACCGAAGTAGAAATAACTAAAATTTCAGCTTAGTTTTAGCAAACAAGAAAAACCACTTCTCGCTCTCCATGGGATTAACCTTGCTTGAGCAAGGTTAATCCTCTTTATTGTTGAACCGGTCATCTCCATGAGTTCGCTCGAAACTGTTTTTCTTTTTTATTTGTAGTTATCTTCTATGCTTTAACGCATTTATCAAGGTCTCATCGTCGGCGTATTCTATTTCACTGCCGGTGGAAAGTCCCCGGGCCAGTCGGCTTATTTTTATACCCAAGGCGTTTAGTTCTTTTTCCAAATATAAAACCGTGGCTTGTCCCTCGGTGGTGGAACTAAACGCCAAAATAATTTCTGTTTTTTCTTTTTCGGCCCGGGCCAAGCGGGATTTTAATATGTCTAAACTAGGCTTGAGCCGATCTTCTTTTTTCTTTAACAAATCCACATAACCGCCTAGCACATGATAAACCCCGGCGAATGATTTTGTTTTTTCTATAGCCAACGCGTCGTGGTCGGTGGCCACCACGGAGATTTTATGATGGTCTCTTTTGGGATCGCGGCAGAACTGGCATAACAGATTTTTGCTAGCCATATCAACGCTGGAGTCGGCGCCATTTTTAGGCCGGTCAAAAAGTAAAAAACATTCTTGGCATTCACCGATGGAATCCTTAAGCATGGCCACATCTTCGGCCATGGATTTTAATTCTAATGGTGTCATTCGCACCAAGCGCAAAGCGAACTTAGCCGCCTGGCGCGGACCAATGCCAGGCAGTTTTTGGAAGTGAGCGATTAGTTTTTGGATATGAGGGGGAAACATTTATTTTTAAATTTTATTATTCCACGATATGTTTAGCCAAACTCTTAAACGAGACCTCGTTTTGGTTAAAATAAAGCTCCAGCCGGCCGGTGGGGCCGTTGCGGTGTTTGGCAATATGAATTTCGGCGATATTCTTTTTTTCGGTGTTGGGCTTTTCGCGGTCTTCGCGGTAAATGAATAAAACCACATCGGCGTCCTGTTCAATGGCGCCAGATTCCCTAAGGTCAGAGAGTTTGGGTATTTGAGGGCTGCGGGATTCCACCGCGCGGGATAACTGGGACAAAGCCAACACCGGCACATTAAGTTCACGGGCCAAATTTTTTAACGAACGGGAGATTTCGCTTATCTCCTGAACGCGGTTATCGTTGGAGCGATTACTTCGGCTTTCCATCAATTGCAAATAGTCAATAATTATCAAGCCCAAACCATGCTCGGCTTGCAAACGACGGGCCATGGTGCGAACCTGCATCACAGTGGAGGCGGCGGCATCGTCTATAAATATCGGCGCTTCGGCTAAAATACCCATGGCTTCCTGAATTCGCGAGAGGTCGTTATCTTCGCCGTCCATGGATAGCCGGCCGGTGCGGAGCCGCCATAAATCCACATTGGCTTGCGAGGCCAAGAGGCGATCCACCAGTTGTTCCTTAGACATTTCTAAAGAAAATATACCCACCGATATTTTTTCGTGGACAGCCACATGGCGGGCGATATCCATGGCTAGAGATGTTTTACCGAGCGACGGCCGGGCCGCTAAAATAACCAGATCAGATTTTTGCAGCCCGCCTAAATAATTATCCATATCGGTAAAACCGGTGGCAATTCCGCGCAGGGCGCCGTCGCCTTTGTGCAGGCGGTCTATTCTTTCAAAAGCGTCGGCCAACGCCAGTTTTATGGGCAAGAAATCCTGGTTTAGGGATCTTTCTGAAATTGAAAAAATTCTTTTTTCGGCTTCGTCCAAGACCTGTTCAATGTCGGAATTTTCCTGCCAGCCCAGTTGGGCAATGTCGTAGGACGCCGCCAAAAGATCGCGCAGTATTTTTTTATGCCGAACTATTTTAGCGTAGTGAGTGACATGGCTGGAAGTGGGTACGGTATTCACGAGGCCCGCGAGCGCGGTGGTGCCGCCGATAGTTTCCAAATCATTTGTTTCTCTTAATTTGGTGGATAAACTCAAAATGTCTATCGGCTCTGATTTTTCGTAGAGACGCAGAATAGCTGAGTAGATTAGTTGGTGGCCGCGTTTATAAAAGTCCTCGGGGCGGAGAATATCCGCCACTTTTATAACCCCGTCTTTGTCTATCATCAACGCGCCTAAAACCGATTCTTCGGCTTCAAGCGCTTGCGGCGGCAGTTTGTCCACCGGCGCGGTCAGGTTTTGTTTGGTAATTGGAGTTAAAGCCATATTTGTCTGGGAGCGTAGCGAGTAGCTACAAATATGTGCCCCGTAGTGAACCGAGCTGGTAGAGGTTCTACTACTGGGGCCATAAGTCCTATGGGACTGATAGGACTTATCTGTCCTATTGTCTTGTAATTCT
>CAYIPG010000010.1:0-25031 GCA_964365305.1 uncultured Candidatus Saccharibacteria bacterium | reverse complement strand
GGCTGATGCCCGAAGCACCGATGAACGACGGCGGTAACTATAACCGTCTTAAAGTTCTGGTCATCTCAAGAGAGGTGGCTAGAAGAGCTAAGACGGTTATAGTGTAATGATAAACAAGGTAGTTGCTTAGTCACACAGTGTGATTGCTCTTAAAAGATATTCGGCTATATGCTGGAAAATCTGTGGATAGAATCCTTAGTATCGAGGGCTACTCATGGTATTATAATACCATGAGTAATAATGCTTCTCGTGCAGAAAACCAGCAGGAAAGGCTCAGATTGGAAGGGTGGATCGCCGGATTTGTAGATGGCGAAGGATGTTTCACTGTAAGCATTATTCGCAACAAATACGGTTCGCAAGTATTTCCTGAGTTCGTGGTGAGTCAAGGTGAAAAGAGTCGTGCCGCGTTAAAGAAAATAGAAAAATTCTTTAACTGCGGGCACATCAATCTCAATACGCGCCGCGACAATCATCACGAACAAATGTTGAAATACTGTGTTAGATCGATTCGAGATCTCAATGAAAAAATAATTCCGTTTTTCGAAAAAAATAAACTGAAAACCCGCAAACAAAAGGATTTTCAGATATTTCGTAGGATGATAAAACTGATGGTTAAACGGAAACATCTTTCGAAAACGGGGATGGCTCGGATACACTCTCTTCTTAAGAAGATGAACAGAAGAAAATACCAATCGAGAATCCTCAGAAACCAAACGCCGAATCCGCCTTTGGCGGAAAGATAGAGTTCGGCCTATATGGCGACATATAGACAACCTAGCGAAATACCTTGTCTGGTAAGTTCAGACGCGCATGAAAGGCGTAATGACTGGGGGACTGTCTCAACGAGGAGCCCGGTGAACGGGCAATTCCGGTAAAGATGCCGGGTACCTGCAGCAAGACGGAAAGACCCCGGGAGCTTTACTGCAACTTGGTATTGCCTTAGCGATTTTTTTGCGCAGCATAGATGGGAGACATTGAAGTCCCGACTTTGGTCGGGATGGAGTCGCCAGTGAGATACCATCCTTAAAAATTACTAATGCTAACCCCGCACTAAACCAGCGGGAGACAGTGCCTGGCGGGCAGTTTAAGTGGGGCGCTTGCCTCCTAAAGAGTAACGGAGGCGTTTATTAAGGTCGGCTATCCGCCAATGGAAACGGCGGAGATAGTGCAAACGCATAAGCCGGCTTGATTGCAAGGCCGAAGAGCCGCGCAAACGCGAAAGCGGAAGTTAGTGAACCGACAGTGGTTTATAGAACCGCTGAAGATCATCTGATAAAAGTTACCCCGGGGATAACAGGCTGGTAGTATCCAAGAGTCCATATCGACGATACTGTTCGGCACCTCGATGTCGGCTCACCTTATCCTGGAGGTGGAGAAGCTTCCAAGGGTTGGGCTGTTCGCCCATTAAAAAGGTACGCGAGCTGGGTTCAAACCGTCAGAAGGCGGCTCCCGATAGCAATGTCGGGATGCACAAATCGACTCATATCGGTGAAGTCCTAATATACATTTAACCTGTCGTATGTTAGGATAATACCGAGGGAAGTCGTGTATGTTAAAAACACTTTCACCAATTAAAAAAGCTTATATTGCAGGCTTTTTGGATGGCGATGGCAGCATATATGTTCGTGCAAAACCAAATCCAACCTATCGGTTCGGATTTCAGATTGCACCGTATGTTGTTTTCTTCCAATCCAATATTGCTAGAGATAAGTTTTTGGAAGTATGCGGATTAATTGGTTACGGACAAATGAGAGAGCGCAATGATGGAATTCTTGAATATGTCATTAACAAAATTGACGACATTAAAGAATTTTTGAAATGTGTTCAACCATTTGTAATTATGAAGAAGCGACAAGTAGAGTTGATGTTTAAAATTATTGAAGCGAAAGATAAGGTTGAAAATAAAAATGATTTTGAAGCATTGCTAAACTTAGTCGAATCTTACCGGGAGTTAAATTACTCTAAAAAACGAAAGAAGCGTACATTGACCCCGTAGAGACTGAGCCTGAAAGGGCGAGAGTCATTCTTTATTGAATGGCTAATACGTCGGTCGTCCCAATTCATAAAATTCGGGACGGTGGTATAGTCCATGCACTTAGTAATAGGTGAATTACATGCGTGAGACAGGTTGGTCCTTATCTGCTGCAGGCGTGGAGATTTGAGAGGAGTTCTTCCTAGTAAGCCCGAGAGGGCAATTGCTATTTTTCCGAGTAATTGGAAAAAGTAATTCGGCTCATAACGGTGAAGTCTTAATTAAATTTTATGGTACAATGAATATGCTAGAGGACCGTATAATTTAAAAGATAATACCGTGGGAAGACGACTTAAAATCAAAAATACCGATTGTGCTTATATCGCTGGATTTTTGGATGGCGATGGTAGCATTGTGGTTCAAATCAAAAACCGTAAAGATAGCCCGCGGGGTTGGCGGTTGATGATAGGATTGCATTTTTACCAAGATAGTCGCCACCGCAAGCATCTGCTTGATTTAAGGAAAATTTTTGGCATTGGTTATTTATCAGATAGAAATGATAAAATTACCGAACTAAAAATCAACGGTTATGATATGGTATGTAATATTTTACAGCCATTAATTCCTTATCTGCGGTTTAAGAAAATACAGGCAAAAAAAGTTTTGGAGATAGGCAAGTTATTGGGTAACAAAAAATTGCCCGAACTTTCCTTAAAAAAACGAAACAATATAGCGCAGTTGATTATAGACATTAGGAACAGTAATTATTTTTCTTCCCAAAGAAAATATTCTGATTCTGATATAAAAAATATTTTAAGTTTGTCCCCGTAACGACTTTGCTCGAAAGAGCAGGATTCTTCGACTTTGCGTCGGAGAATAAAACGCCGACTCCTATCTAAAAAGTCAGGCCAGGGTTGGTTTAACCTAAAGCCGACGATAGGATGAAGGTATAGTCTGAGCTTATAGAAATATAAGAGTAACTCGACGAGAGGACCGGAAGGAACGAACCTCCCGTGTATCGGTTGTTCCGTCAGGAGCATTGCCGAGTAGCGGCGTTCGGACAGGATAAGCGCTGAAAGCATATAAGCGCGAAGCCCCCCTCAAGATGAGATCTCATAGCCCCCTCGAAGATTACGAGGTTGATAGGCGCTAGGTGCAAGGCCCGCAAGGGTTTCAGCCGAGGCGTACTAATAGGGCGAGTTCACAAAAGCACCAAGGCCGCAGGCATGGGTCAATTATCAACGCTTAACCGATAGTTGACTATTAATATGTTTTTCTACCAAAAAATTCAGTGGTCTAGTTTTGTTTTGATTTCGTTGCAGAAATCTCGGTGCCATGAGCGGTGTGGAACCACCTTTTTCCATTCCGAACAAAGAAGTGAAACGCGCCAGCGCCGATGGTACTTCGTCCTTGTGGCGGGGGAGAGTAGGTCGGTGCCGAGTTATTTGCGACGAAATCACAATCATAAAAATGTCCAACATCCGATGTTGGACATTTTTTGTCTTGTCTTACCAAATTCGGATGGTCACACGGATTTGACAATAATAGGTAGGTTGTTTTAAGATGTTGTTCGTACCTTAAATCTTAGTTTTCAGTATTTTAATCACATCCTTCAGTTCAAATTTTAATTTATCTCTCGCCCAAAATCGTTTGAAAGGATTTTGTATTCCCTGATAATTCTGGCCGGTTTGGTCAAATTTTTTTAATACCCATTCATTGCCACCTAATGGCTGGGCAAAATAAATTCTGGCGCCATCCATACTTTCAACAGGAAAGGGAGAATCTTTACTAGTCAAACCTTTCATCCCACCTTTTATTAGGGTCTCGGTGGCCAGATGGAGTTTGTTGTTAAACAATTCAATGGCCTTGGCGAGTTCTTCGGGCGTGTCTATACTCTCAACACTTTCGGCAACGCCTTTCATAGGGAACATGTGGGCGAAAGTATTTAATTTTTTTCCATCAATTTTTAAGCCGGCGTATTTTTCGCTATTTATGGTCTCGGCCACATATTCTTTAACGGCGTTGGTTATTTTTGTTTCTTTATCCTGTATCAGTGACTCGGTCTCTTTTAATTTTTCAACCAGTTCGGTCAGGGGTATCTTGGGTGTTTCAATTACCGTCGGGGCTTCTATATGTTGAGGCGCGGGCAGTTTTTCTTCCAGGCCTTTCATTTCTTCGTCCGACATCGGTGGTTGTTCGGGTTTAATTTCTGCGCTCGGCGCGGCTTGTTCTTCCAGCAGTTCATTGCCGTGGCTGTCCAGAACTTTCAAATGCAATTTTCCGTCAATTTCTTCCACTATCACTTTATCACCCTCATGAACCACATCAGGCATATGGCCGCCGTGTTCGTGGGCGTATTGATTTAAGAGTTCGGCGGTTTTGGCATCGGCCCAGTGTGAAAGTTTTTCGCCAAATTCGGGATCGGCGCGGGGCACATCAAACCCTAGTTCTTTTAGTTTTTCCGGCGAACGATATAAAAATATATCCCGCGTAGTATTCCAAACATTGCCACCTTCGTGGACTGTCTCGGCCTTGTTTAAGTCGGGCAAAATACTTTCAAAATATTGTGGTGCTGAAGGTTTTGTTTCTGAAACCGAAATAAGCGGCTCCGCTTCGGTCTCCATTTCGGGCGCAGTTTCTTCTGGCCAGCCCACCTTTACCCTGCCTTCCCAAACATCCAGCACTTTGCCGTGGCCATCTTTTAGGGGCATATCGCGGTATTGTTCCATAACATCTTGAATAAGCGGGTCTTGGGATTTAATTGTAAACTCCTGTATTTTTTTGGCTTCCTCAACCGTTAAACCATCATGGGAATCAACGCCAATTTTCGCCTCGTAGGCATTTCTAAGTTTTAGATCGGACAGGGGATTAGTAACATGGTTTTCGCCCAAAACCCCTGATAAGTTTTCCCAGAGTTTGGATAAGCCGATATAAGCGCTTTCCAACATGACTCCATACACCACTCCTTTAGAAAGGGTCTCGGCGTATCTTGCGCCCATGGCTAAAGCGTCAACGGTGCCGTATTGGCTAATCATCCGGTCGTAATCGTGGAGTTTTTTAGAGTATTTGTTTAATAGATTTTCTTTTTCTTGTTCTTTTTCTTGAGCCGATAATTTTTCATTTTTTTCAATTTTATAGAGTTTGTCTTGTAGTCGTGTAGTTGCAAAATCAATAAATGCTTCCAGCATACCCCTGGCTACGGCAGTGGTAAGTCCTGTTTTTTCTTCTAAATCGTATTTTGCCCGTAAACGATTTTCTATATCTGCCGGCAGATTTTCCAAATAGGCCTTTTTTAATTCTTCTACGCTAATTTCTCTGTCGCCGGCTTTGGTCTGGGCCATTTCATAAACTTTCCAGCCCTCATTTATAGCTGCTTGCGCGTCCAACCGATTTTTTTCTATAAGCTCTTCGTTCTTTAGGCGGGCCTCTTTGGCGGCCTCGGCGCCACGGCCAAACAACATCGCGCTAAGGGTTACATATCTTAAAGGCGAAGCGATAGTCCAGCCGGCAAAGTCGGCCGCGATACGGCCGTATTTCATTATATTACCGGTTAGGTAGCCGACATTGGAGAGTCGTTGTTTCTGTCCTTGTTTGGCGGCTTCAAATTTCTTTTTAGCGTTTTCTTCGTCGCGCCTAAAATTTTCAGCCAGCGAAAAAACAAATCGCCCCAGTGTTCCTTGTTTATCCATTTTGCCCGAGGCCTTTTCAAAGACCTTGGCGAAAAATTTGTTTTTGTTTTCTTCCACGAAAAACCCTAGATTGCTAAAGCCCAAACCCAGTTTTTCTTTAATTTCTTGTGGTAATCTTTCGACATCTTCCGGCTTATCAATTTTAGCGACTAATTCAATATCTTCCGCAGAAATTTCAAATATCTCCGCAGGCGCGGCTGATTCAGTTTCTTCTGGAGTCGCTTCTGGCTCGGATAGGTGAGTTTCCTCGGCCATCAGACGCAGCATTTCAGCTTCTACTGGGTCCAAATCTTCTTCGGTTGGTTCACCTGTCGGAGGAATTAAAGAATTTATAGTTTCGTCTTGCACCCACCACAATACTTTCTTTAAAACGGAGCGTTGTTCATTAACATCGGTGATTTCACTTTTGATGATCTCAGCCGCAGTTTTTAGAGATAAACTATTATCTTCTTTAGCATTTCGAGACCTTTCGTAAGCTTCGGAAGCAAGTTTTACAACGCGTTCCCTTCTTTCTTCTTTATTTTCGGTCTCTCTCGGCTCGGCTTCGGATGATTTTTCTTCTGATAACCTTTTCTCAATCGGTGGCAGGGGAGCCGTTTCTCGTTCTCGTCTTTCGGCCAGATGTTGGGCGATCATGTCCTGTTCAGAGCGAGCTTTTCTTTCTTCTTCGGTTTCAGTCGGTGATTCCGATGAAGCTTTCAGAACCGGCGATTGAGCCGGCTCCTCGACTGCTCTCGGGGTCGGCAGATTTTCTGGTCCGGTTGATTCGGGTTTTTGCTGTTGATTTATTTTGGCCGTTTCCTTAAATTCAATCAGAACTTGTTTTTTTAACTCGGGGTTATTTTGTGTCAGTTCATTTAATTTTTCTTTGGCTTTGATTGTGGCTTCTTGGTCGCTTATTCCCGAGTCCTTAGCATCTCTAAAAACCTCGTGAACTTTTAACGCGGTTTCTTTTATTATTTCCGGCGTGATTTTGCCTGTTTCAATTTTTTCTTCTTTGATTGTCGGTTTTTGCTCTATTGCGGGCGGGGGAGTTTCTTCGGCTTCAACACTCGGAGAGGTCGGGGTCCCGATTTGTTCCGACTCTGGCGTCGGAGTTGCCGCTGGCGGGATTAATTCGGCCTTGGCTCGAGCTTGTTGCTCGTCTTTATCCACCTCCATCCGTTCTTCGGGCGAAAGTTCCGCTTGGCTCTCCGTAACTTCTGGCGAAGGAGCAGCGGGTTGTCGTTCCGGCGAGGGAGAGTTTGAAATCTCGTAGAGTTTTTGTTTTTCTTCTTCCGACAAATGGTCGCCGATGGGCGATTTAGGGCGTTCTCTTTCGGGCATATTTTATTTTATATAGAACCTAGAAAACAGAATCTAGATATTAGTTTTAATTAATCTAAATTATATCACTGGTTTAAAAATTGAACTAGAGTTAAACCGGTTTCTAAACATCCTATCCAAGGCTAAGCCTTGGATAAAACAGAAAAGTTATTAGGAATGCCGGTTTTTAGCCAATCCCATAAAAATTCTGAATATTCAATAGGATCGTCAGTAAAAAGAAAATCTTTAAAAGATGGTGAGGTTAATTGAAAACGATTTTCTACATTTAAATAATCGCGCAAACTTGACCATTTATATTTCAGAAGAAATTCTTTGCTGATTTCCAAGTTTTTGACGCCCCTTTCTTTCCAGGCAGGATCGTGTATATTTATCGGGTTAAGATGGATGTATCTAGTTAAATGTTGTAGGTATTCGTTGTTTTCGACCAGTTTCGCCTTAAAAGTTCCCTGAAATACATGACCACTACTTTCATATTTCCGGTTAATATACATGGTATATCCAGTACCTAGCCGGTGCATAAACTTAGTTATTCCGTTTTCATTTTTTTGACTGATAACAAGATGGTAATGGTTTGGCATGAGACACCAAGTTACTACATTAACCAATTCCTTTCTATTGAAATTTTTATCCAAGGCTAAGCCTTGGTAGCGTTTCTGATAAGGAAAATCTTCTGGTACAAAGTTAGAATCATTAAAATAATAAATCCCCCATAAAAATCTGAGATAATCATTTTCATCAAAAAATAAAGGCGCTTTATTTAGGCCACGATTATAAATATGGTAATAGCCATCATTTTCAAATTGAATTCTGCGCATATAATTATCCAAGGCTTAGCCTTGGATAATTATATCATTGGGAAAGGAATTCGGCGAGGGAGAGGCCGGTTTCGGCTTGCGTGATTCTATCAATAGAGTTATTAGTGAGGGAAATAAGATTGCGTTGGGAAATTTGTTCTTCTTTGCTGACGGCAAAAATCAGCCCGGCCATTTGGTTGGTATAGACATCCACCAAAATTCCGCCGGAGGACCCGATTTGCGAAGAGAGACCGGTGGTGGAAAGAATTAATTTCTGATCAAAATCAGAAACAATTGTTTCGGCAAAAAGCATATTAAGCGATTTTAGGATAATCTCATAGCCCAAAAGTTCGGAAGGATAACTAAAAGTCACCAGCGGCTGGTTTCGTTCCGGATAGTAATTTTGGTCAATGCTGTAATAAGGAAATGTTTCGGGCAAGGGCGCCGGATTATTGGGATCGCCCGGCCCCCTGGTCATTTTCCAAATAGAAACATCGTTTTCGGCTTGCTCTTTGCGGCTAGCGGCTTGTTTATACGCTTGAGGCAACATTATTAATCGGGCGTAGCCAAAATTGCGAGCGGGCGAGCCCTGTCGTATCAAACATTCAAAATTAGTGTCATAGCCCTCGGCGACATGGGCATTAGTCAAAATGTATCCTGTGGGGCTGATGATAATACCCGAAGCCACACGGAACTGGTTGCCTTGTTGGCAGAAAAAATTAACAATGCGGTTTTGGGCTTTGTTATAGAGTTCTGATTGCGCCAGCCGTATTTTTGGCGCGATTGGGGTAGTTGTCGTTTTTAAGTTCTCAACCCCCTGGGCGGCTTGGTTTAGGCCAGCTTGAATTTGTTTAAGTGTTTCTGAATCAACTGGCGGCGGTGTTGATTTTACCACCGGCGAGGGTTCTTTTTTGGTAATTTTAGGTTCTGGTTGTTTTAGGGTCGTAGCGGTGGAACTGGCGGCTTGATTTTCTTTTAGCGCCGACGGCTCGGTTAATCCAATGTCGGGAACATTGACTGTTGGGGGAGCAGTTGATTGATAGCGGACTACAAAAAACACCGCCGCGATTATCAACAATAAATACATTAATCGTCTCATTAAAGTAATTTTAACTTGTCCTGGCCTAAAATTAAAGGTAGAATCAAACCAACATGTCCAGATTTTATAATCCCAAACGAAGCCGCAACTTGTTTGATCCGGCTTCCCAACAGCCGTTCAGAATCAGCCGGTCTAAAATTGATCTCTTTTTGAACTGCCCCCGCTGTTTTTATTTGGATAGGCGTTTGGGTGTGGGCCAGCCGCCCGGTTTCCCCTTCACCCTAAATAGCGCCGTGGACAAACTGTTAAAAAAAGAATTTGATGCTCATCGCGCCGCCGGTTCGGCTCATCCCTTAATGAAATCATACGGTCTGGACGCGATTCCTTGGGATAATCCTAAAATAGAAGAGTGGCGCGACGCTTTAGGCGGCGGTATTCAATATTTTTACCCTCAAACCAACCTGATAATCACCGGCGCGATAGACGATCTTTGGATTAATCCTCAACAAGAAATTATTATCGTGGACTACAAATCAACCGCCAAGGATTCCGAAGTTAATTTGGACGCCGATTGGCAGATTGGCTACAAGCGCCAAATGGAAATTTATCAGTGGCTTTTTCGCAAAAATGATTTTAAGGTCAGCGATACCGGTTATTTCGTCTACGCCAACGGCAATGCCGATAAGGCGGCTTTTGACGCCCGATTGGAATTTTCCATAACTTTGTTATCTTATATTGGCAACGACAGTTGGGTGGATCAGGCCATCGTGGATTTGCATCAATGTTTGATCAGCAACGAGATGCCTCTGTCAAACCCGGAATGTGATTACTGCTTGTATCGCGAAGCGGCTCAAGAAATGGAAAAATAGGACCAATATGTCCTATAGGACTTATGAACAAATTGGTTAACCATCTCAAGTGTTTGGACTGGGCGTTGTTGGGGGCGATCGCCCTTATTTTTTTAATGGGTCTGTTAACTTTTTACGGCAATTCCGGCGACCATGCTCTTTTTTGGCGTCAGTTAACTTTCGGACTGGCTGGACTTGCTATAATAATCGGTTTAAGTTTTTTTGACTGGCGGATTATTCGGGATAATTCTTGGCTGGTGTTTTTTTTCTACGCTATTGCCGCCGCGCTGTTATTTATTTTATTTGGAGTGGGCGAAAAGGTGCGGGGCGTGGTGAGTTGGTTTAAGTTTGGCGCTTTTAATTTTGAACCGGTGGAAATCGCCAAAGTTATTTTGGTCTTGGTTTTGGCCAAGTATTTTTCCAGCCGTTTTTTAGAATCGCGCCGTTGGAGCAATATCATTGTTTCAGGCCTTTATGCCGGGGTGTTGGTGGTTATGGTATTAACGCATCCGGACTTGGGCTCGGCCGTGATATTAATGGCGGTCTGGCTGGGGCTGGTTTTAATTTCAGGCATAAAAGCCCGCCAATTTTTGTTGATAATGATTTTAGCCGCGGCGGCGGGAACTTTTTTATGGAATTATGGCCTTAAGGATTATCAAAAAGATCGGGTGGTAAGTTTTCTTTATCCCGAACGCGATCCTTTGGGCGGGGCCTACCAAGGCCAGCAAGCCATCATTGCCGTTGGTTCGGGCGGATGGTGGGGCAAGGGGCTGGGCCAGGGCACTCAAACCCGCTTGGGTTTTTTGCCGGAATATCAAACCGATTTTATTTTTGCCGCCATTGCCGAAGAGTGGGGTTGGATCGGCGTGTTGATATTGCTGGCGGGCTGGCTGGTAATTTTTTTTCGCTTGAGTCAGGGCGCTTTGGGCGCTCCGGATAATTTTTCACGGTTGTTTATTTCGGGAATTATCATAATTTTGGGAGCGCATTTTTTGATAAATGTCGGAGCTAATTTAGGTCTGATGCCCATCACCGGAATTCCTCTGGTTTTTGTTTCTTATGGCGGTTCCAATTTGGTGAGCATGTGCGTCGCCATCGGTTTAATTCAATCCATCCGAATCCGATCTTTGTCCCGCGGCGCGGAATTGAAGGTGGTGGAGTGGGAATAACACGATGCCAATATACGAATCCGCCGCGGCAGACGGACGAATGATACGAATATAATTCGAATGTCTTATTTGTATAATTCGCATGTATTCGTAGATTAGCATCGCATTATAATTGTTTTCCACTGCCCAGCTTGACGGGGTTTTAATACTGAACTATACTAGTTTTATAAGACGAATCTTGGGGTAGGAATAACAAATGAATTATCAGCTCTGTCGCGATTTTGCGTAGAGTTTTAAGGCACGCCTTAATAACCATAAAGAGGTGGTTTTTGTGTCTGTTTTATTTTTTGTGTCTAAACGATGCCAATATACGAATTTATACGAATGATACTAATAAAAGATTCGAATGTCTTATTTGTATAATTCGCATGTCATTCGTTGATTAGCATCGCATTATAAATGAAGAAAAAAATCTTCTCTTCCTATAAATATAAGAGTTTTCCTTTGCCTAATCTATTGGAGGTTCAGATAAATTCTTATAAATGGTTTATAAATAAGGGCCTGCGGGAGATTTTTGACGAGATCTCGCCCATAACCGATTACACTGAAACCAATCTAGAACTCTCTTTCGGCGAATACTATTTTGACGAGCCCAAGTATTCTCAATACGAGGCCAAAGATCATTTCACCTCGTACGAAGCGCCTTTAAGGGTTAAGGCCCGTCTAAAAAACAAGCGCACCGGAGAAATAAAAGAGCAAGAGGTTTATTTGGGCGATTTTCCGCTAATGACTTCCCGCGGCACTTTTATTATAAACGGCGTGGAGCGGGTTATTGTTTCTCAACTGATCCGTTCTTCCGGCGTATTTTTTAGCGTTCAAAATACCCGCAACAAAAATCAGTTTGGCGCTAAAATAATTCCCAATCGCGGCGCTTGGCTGGAATTTGAGACCGATTATGAAGGCGTTATCTCGGTCAAGATAGACCGCAAACGCAAAGTCCCGATAACTTCGCTTTTTAGAATTTTTGGATTGAAAACCGATGAAGATATAATTCAGGCCTTCAGCAAATACGACACCGATCCCGATGTTTCCTATATTAAAACAACTTTGTCCAAAGATATCGCCAAAACCGACAGCGAGGCCTATATAGAGGTCTATAAACGGATCCGCCCGGGCGATATGGCCACCGCCGAAAACGCCAAGGGCCTCATAGACGCCATGTTTTCTTCAACCCGTTATGATATTTCTGAAGTCGGCCGCTGGAAAATGGAACAACGCTTGCGCGAGGTTAGATCCGAAGAAGAGGCCAAAGTAAAAAAGGGGTTGCAGACAATTGATCTAAATAAAGGTCAGAGCGATAAGGTTCTTCATTTATGCGATATGGTGGCTATTGTTGCCGAAATAATTCGGTTAAATAGCGATCCTCACGCCCGGCCCGATGATATTGACCATATGGGTAATCGTCGAGTTCGGGCTATGGGCGAATTGGTCCAACAACGATTGCGTTTGGGGTTGTCTCGTTTGGAACGGATTGCCCGCGACCGCATGTCCACGCTGGATGTGAACATTATCACGCCGGCCCAATTGATAAACGCCCGGCCGTTGATTGCCATCACCAAGGAATTTTTTGCCTCATCGCAGTTATCGCAGTTCATGGATCAGGTTAATCCTTTGGCCGAGTTGGAACATAAGCGTCGGCTTTCGGCTTTGGGTCCGGGCGGTTTGGCGCGCGAGCGAGCCGGTTTTGAAGTTCGCGATGTCCATACTTCGCACTACGGCCGCATTTGTCCGATTCAAACGCCCGAAGGCCCCAATATCGGTTTGGTGGAATATTTTGCTTCCTACGCCCGGCTGAATGATTTTGGTTTTATTGAAACGCCTTATCGCGTGGTCAAAAACGGCAAAATTACCGATGAAATAAAATATTTTAACGCTTTAGAAGAAGAGGATCATTATATCGCCCACGCCGGAGTCGGTTTGGATGAAACAGGGCGACTTTTGGATGAATTCACGCAGGTGCGTTACCGAGCCGAACCTACCCAGGTAGAAGTTGGCCAAGTTGAGGCCATGGATGTTTCACCCCAGCAGATTATCAGTATTGCCACTTCGTTGATTCCATTTTTGGAACACGATGATGCCAACCGCGCGCTCATGGGTTCCAATATGCAACGGCAAGCCGTGCCCTGCGTGGTGCCGCAGGTTCCTTTAGTCGGCACCGGCGCCGAAGAGAGAGCCGTGCAGGATTCCGGTTATGTTATTTTAGCCGAAGAAGACGGCGTGGTTGAAGCCGTGGACGGCCGCCGCATAAAGATTAAATACAGTAAGTCCGTAAAAAGAAAAATGGAGGGCGAACTTAAGACGGTTCAAATAGAATCGGCTAAGGGCGGTGGTGAAATTGTGGAATATAAACTCCATAATTTTATCCGCTCCAACCAATACACTTCGCTCAACCAGTTTCCCCGAGTGGAAAAAAATCAAAAAATAAAAAGAGGCGATGTTTTGGCCGATGGCATTTCCACCGACCAAGGCGCTTTGGCCTTGGGCCAAAACTTAACCGTGGCGTTTATGTCCTGGCGGGGCGCCAATTTTGAAGACGCGATTATTCTTTCGGAAAAAATGGTGCAGCATGATATTTTTTCTTCTATCCATATTGAAAGTTACACCGTGGATGTTCGCGAGACCAAACTCGGCCCGGAAATGACCACGCCCGACATTCCCAATGTTTCCGAAGAAAAATTAAAGGACTTGGACGAAGAAGGCATTGTCCGCATCGGCGCCGAATTAAAACAAGGCGATATTTTGGTGGGCAAAATTTCACCCAAAGGCGAGGCCGATTTAACCGCCGAGGAACGGCTGCTGCGGGCGATTTTTGGCGAAAAGGCGCGAGATGTTAAGGACTCTTCGCTCCATCTGCCGCATGGCAAAAGAGGCCGGGTGGTGGGCATAAAAATTCTTATGCGCGATAAAGGCGATAAGTTGCCGGCGGGAGTCATTAAAACAATTCAGGTGGAAGTGGCCGAATACAGAAAGGTCTCGGTGGGCGACAAACTGGCCGGACGGCATGGCAATAAGGGCGTTATTTCCAAAATACTGCCCGAAGAAGAAATGCCCTATATGGAAGATGGCACCAGTGTGGATGTGATTTTAAATCCCTTGGGAGTGGCGAGCCGAATGAACATCGGCCAGATTTTGGAAACGCACTTGGGTTGGGCTATGAAAGCGCAAGGCGCGCGGGCGGTTACGCCGGCTTTGGCGGGCGCCACCGAAGATCAAATCCGCGCCGAGCTTAAAGCGGCTGGTTTATCGGCCGACGGCAAAGTTACATTGTATGACGGCAAAACCGGCGAGAAGTTTTCGCAAACAGTCACAGTGGGGGTTATTTATATAATGAAACTAAACCATTTGGTTGAAGACAAAATCCATATGCGTTCCATCGGGCCTTACTCGTTGATTACCCAACAGCCCTTGGGCGGCAAAGCCCAATTTGGCGGCCAAAGATTCGGCGAAATGGAGGTTTGGGCTTTGGAGGGCTATGGCGCGGCTTATACTTTACAGGAAATGCTGACCATAAAATCGGATGATGTAGTGGGCCGGGGCCACGCCTATGAAAGCATTATCAAGGGCGAACCCATCCGCACGCCCAATATCCCCGCTTCGTTTTTTGTTTTAGTGAACGAAATGAAAGGTCTCGGTTTGAATGTGGAATTGATTGGGTCGGAGACCAGCCAAGCGGAGATGGAAAGAGAAACGGATAAAATTTAAAGTAAAAAGTAAAAATGAAAAAGGAAAAACTTCAAGTCAAAAGTAAAAAGTTCTTAAATCTTTTAGATTTTGGCTTGGTCTTTTTCGCTTTTCGCTTTAAGCTTATTTATTTATGCAAAAAATAACTTCCAACATCAAGGATTTCAAAGCCATTCGGATAAAAATCGCCTCGCCGGAGGATATTTTGTCGTGGTCTTACGGCGAAGTTACCAAGCCGGAAACAATCAATTACCGCACCCAAAAACCCGAAAAAGAGGGTTTGTTTTCCGAAGCGATTTTTGGCCCGACTAAGGATTGGGAATGTTATTGCGGCAAGTATCGCCGCATCCGTTACAAGGGCATTATCTGCGACAAGTGCGGCGTGGAAGTTACGCGGTCAATTGTTCGCCGCGAACGGATGGGGCATATCACTTTGGCCGCAAGCGTGGCCCACATTTGGTTTTTGCGGGGCGTGCCTTCCAAAATGGGACTCCTTTTGGATTTGGGCGTGCAGGATTTGGAAAAGGTGATTTATTTCGCCGCTTATATTGTTACCGAGATAGATGAAGAAGCCCGCGCCACGGTGCTGGCCGAAATTGAACGAGAATTCAAAACAAAATCAAAAAATCAAGAGACCAAGATCAAGCAAAAAGAACTAAAGGCCTTGCGCGACAAGGCCGTGGATGAAGTTAAGGGTCTCAAGCGACATAAGATTTTATCCGAAGCCGAGTATTACGACCTGTCGGTTAAATACAGCGAAATTTTTAAGGCCGATATCGGCGCCGAGGCGGTTAAAAATATATTTGAACAGATTGATTTGGAAGAACTAAAAAAAGATATTGCCGGCAAGGTGAATAATATTGAAAATGAAATAGACCGCAAAAAAATATTGCGCCGGCTGCGTTTGGCTGAATCGCTATTGCGCAGCGGGATCAGGCCGGAATGGATGTTTATGACGGTTGTGCCCATAATCCCGCCCGATTTGAGGCCGATGGTGCCTTTGGATGGCGGCCGTTACGCCACTTCCGATGTTAACGATCTTTACCGCCGCGTTATTAATCGCAACAACCGCCTTAAAAAACTGATTGATCTAAAATCGCCCGAAGTTATCGTCCGCAACGAAAAAAGAATGCTCCAAGAAGCGGTGGATTCGCTTCTGGACAACTCGGCTCACCGCGGCAACGAGTCCAGCACCACCGCCGCCGGCGGTCAAAAGCGCGCCTTAAAATCACTGGCCGATTTATTGAAAGGCAAACAAGGCCGCTTCCGCCAGAATCTTTTAGGCAAGCGGGTGGATTATTCCGGGCGCTCGGTTATCGTGGTCGGCCCCGATCTTAAACTTAATCAAGCCGGTTTGCCCAAGCGGATGGCTTTGGAAATTTTCAAGCCGTTCGTGATTCATAAACTAATTTACGAAAAAGAAGCCGCTTCCAATATCCGCAACGCTTCGCGCCTGGTGGATCAGGAGTTGGATGTGGTTTGGGAATCATTGGAAGAAGTTATCGCCGATAAAGTTATTTTGCTTAACCGCGCTCCGACTTTGCACCGCCTGGGCATTCAGGCCTTCCACCCATTGTTGATAGAGGGTTCAGCCATTCAGGTGCATCCGTTGGTGTGCCAGGCCTTCAACGCCGATTTTGACGGCGACCAGATGGCGGTGCATTTGCCGTTATCGGCTGAAGCCCAAAAAGAAGCCAAGGAAATTATGCTTTCCAGCAATAATTTGCTTAAGCCCGCCACCGGCGAGGCCATTGTTGATCCGCAAAAAGATATGGTGCTGGGCATCTACTGGATGACCTCAGAAGGTCATCAAGGGGATAAAGGGGAGGGGAAAATTTTCGGATCGGCCAACGAAGCCATTCTGGCTTATGATTTTCGCGAGATTGATTTGCGGGCGAAAATTAAAGTGCGTTTCCAAAAAAGCCACGGCGAATTTGTGGAGACAACCGTGGGTCGGATAATTTTCAACAACATCTTGCCCGACGAAGTGGAGTATATTAACGAGACCATGAACCGCAAACGCCTGGTTAAATTAACCAGCGAGATTATTCAAAAATTTCCCAACGCGCAGGTGGTTCAATTTTTAGACGACATTAAAAATCTCGGTTTTGATTTTGCCACCCGCAGCGGCATTTCTTGGGGCATGGATGATGTTATCGTGCCGCCCGAAAAAGACGCTCTGATCAAAATAGCCCAGGCCGAAGTTGATAAAATAAGAGAGCATTACTTAAACGGTTTGCTGACTTTAGAAGAAAGAAGATACAAATCCATTGCTGTTTGGCATAAAGTTAAAGAACAGGTTTCCAAAATGGTGCCTAAAAACATGCTGGCGGCCAATCCGGTTTTCATGATTTTTGATTCGGGCGCCCGGGGCAATATCAGCCAGTTAACCCAGATGGCCGGCATGAAAGGCGTGGTTATCAATCCGGCCGGCGAGACAATTGAACTGCCCATAATTCCTTCGTTCAAAGAGGGTTTTAATGTGCTGGAGTATTTTATTTCCACTCACGGCGCCAGGAAAGGCACCACCGACACGGCCTTAAAAACCGCGGCGGCGGGTTATCTTACTCGGCGTTTAGTTGATGTGGCGCAGGATGTGGTGGTGCGGGAAGATGACTGCGGCGATATTGAAGGCGTGGTGAAATACAAAACCGACGGCGATGAAATCGGCGTTACTTTGGGCGACCGTTTAATTGGCCGGGTTTCTCTGCAAGAACTTAAAGATGAACGGGGCAAGGTCTTTATAAAAAAAGGCAATTTGATAAATAAAGAACAAGGCGAAAAAATAGACAAAATGGGGTTGGCCGAATTTAAGATCAGAACAGTGATGCGCTGCAAATCGTTAAAAGGAATTTGCGCCGCTTGTTTTGGTTGGAATTTGGGCGATAACGCTTTGGCTAAAAGAGGCGATGCGGTGGGTATTGTCACCGCGCAGGCCATTGGCGAGCCGGGCACGCAGTTAACCATGAGAACTTTCCATGTCGGCGGCGTGGCGGGCGGCAGTGATATCACTCAAGGTTTGCCTAGAATAGAAGAAATTTTTGAAGTCCGTTCGCCGCGGGGTCAGGCCATTGTTTCGGAATATGAAGGCCGGGTGCAAGATATTATTTCTCAAGGCGGTCAGAAGGTCATAAAAATAGAAGTTGAAACCAAGGATGGCAAAAAGGATATTAAAGAATACAGTTTCCCGGTGGGTGTGGGCGTGTTTGTGGCCAAGGGCGATCTCATTACTAAAGGCGCGCAATTAACCGAAGGTAATCTTAATTTGCAGGAACTTTTTGAAATGTCGGGCCAGGAAGCGGTGGAACGCTATGTTGTTAAAGAAGTTGAATCCATTTATGTGACCCAAGGGGCCAGCATTAACGAAAAGTATATTGAAGTTATTGTCCGCCAGATGCTGTCGCGGGTGAGGGTCTTGGATCCGGGCGACACGCCGTTGTTGCCGGGCGAGGTGGTGGAAAAGTGGGAGATCTGGAATGAAAATGCTGGGTTGAATAAAACGGGCAAAACGGGCAAAATGGGAGAAAAGGGAGAAATGGGCAAGGGGGGAGAAAAGAAGAGAAAGGCAACTTTTGAACAAATGCTTTTAGGTATTACCAAGGTATCGCTGACCACCAGCAGTTTCTTGTCGGCCGCTTCCTTCCAAGAAACCGCTCGCAGTTTGATCAACGCGGCGGTGGAAGCCAAAGAGGATCACCTGCGCGGCCTTAAAGAAAATGTTATTGTGGGCCGCCTTATTCCCGCCGGCACCGGCTTCCGCGAATAGCCCTATTTTTCCCATTTGACCCCCTTTATCCCCTTATGCTAGGATAATAAAACCTTAAGTTTGCGTAGAAAATGGGTTCCGTAATTCGGATAAGTCCCATTGAGCGAACCGACCTCATTGGTTTTTCGCTCCGTAAACTGCGGGGCGTTTTTGTTAATATGTTATCAAAAGAACAAAAGAAAAAATTGGTCTTGGAAGTGAGCGCGGCGCTAAAAAATAGCAAAAGCGTAATCTTTACTGATTTTGCCGGTTTAACCATGAGTGAGATTACCGCTTTAAGAAAGGATTTAAAAAAACAGCCGGCCATGCCTACCGGCAGGCAGGCCTCGTCACCGGGCGGGTCGGTTGGTTATAAGGTTATAAAGAAATCCTTGCTGGATTTAATTTTGATTGCCTCGGGTAAAACGGGTGTTGATTTAACCGGGCACAAGGGTTCGTTGGCAGTGGCTTATAGTTCCGAGGATGGTTTGACCATGGCCAAAACAATAAACAGTTTTGTTGTTTCCACCAAAAAATTGAATATATTGGGTGGATTTTTGATGGGCGGTCTGGTTGAGGCCAAACAAGTCACGCTTTTGGCGAAATTGCCGTCGCGTGAAATTTTGTTAACGCAGGTGGTTCAGGTTTTAATGTCGCCGATTTCCGGTTTGGCCAGAGTGTTGGATGGAATTAGTAAAAAGGTCGCAATTGAAAATGCGATGCCAATCAGCGAATGACATGCGAATTAAACGAATGAATACACAAATATATTTGTATAATTATTCGCATCATTCGCACGAATTCGTATATTAGTATCGCGCTTATATGGAAATACCAGAAAAATTTCAAGGTTTAATCAATTCCGTGGAGAAAATGAATGTCATGGAATTGGCGGAGTTGGTTAAGGTTTTAGAAAACAAGTTTGGAGTGTCGGCGGCCGCGCCGGTGATGGTATCGGGTAGTGGAGCCGCGTCAGACGCTGCGCCGGAGGCCTCCGAAAAAACCGCTTTTGATGTTGAATTAAAAGCAAGCGGCGTTCAAAAGATCGCGGTTATTAAAGTTGTCCGAGAAATAAGCGGTCTGGGTCTTAAAGAGGCCAAGGATTTGGTGGATGCGGCTCCTAAAACAGTCAAGGCCGGTGTGGCTAAAGCCGAAGCCGAAGAGATTAAAGCCAAACTGGAGGCGGCTGGAGCAACGGTGGAACTCAAATAGTTTTCTAGTTAGCTAGTTTTCTAGTTTTAATTTTTAACTAGTCAACTAATAAACTAGTAAACTGACTAGATTTCAAACGAATACACTGTTTTGCCTTTAAGAAAGTAAATCATTCGTTCTTGTGAATTTACAAAAAACGACTTAGCGCCCTTTAATTCAGGGTGGCTAAGTCGTTTTTTTATTCCGCCGGATTCGCCCACGGAATTTTTATCCACCACTAAAATAAGGCCTTCTGACGGGGCTAGCAGATAGATATTTTTGTGGTTGGGTAAAGTAAAAATTTTTGTCACGCTTTCAATAAGTTTTAACCGGCCTTTGGCCGCGCCGTTCACGAATTCAGTAACGGAATTATCCGATGCCAATAGATAAATAGAACCGTCTATGGCCATATCTATAACCTCGGAACTTATTTTAGCGTCATTTTTGGTCCATTGAGTTAATTCAGGCGCGGCTGTGGTCGCGGGCGTAGCGCTGGCCGTTGCTTCTCCAGAAGATTCCGCGAATAGTTTAGGGGCGGTAAGTTTATAAATCAGATTATTTTCGCCTAAAAGATAAAAAGTGTCTTTATAGTAACTAATGTTTTTAAATTCAGCGCCGTTGTCCCAAACAATATTTTGATTTTCGGAATCATTGGCGCCGGCGTATTCAACCAATTTATTTTTTTCCAGCAGGATAATTTTATTGGGATCCCGAGGATGTTCCAAGGCCGCGGCGATGTTTGAATTTTTGCCCAAGACATTCAGATTGCCTTCGCGCCGATTTATATCAAATTTATAAATAGTCTCGCGATTGTAAATAATTATTTTATTTTTTCCCAAAGTAAAGTCGCTGGGCTCAAAATTGGCGGAGTTATTTTCCAGTTCAACCACCTTGGTCAGCCGATCAATGTTTTCCAGTTTTTGGCGGGATTTTATAATTTTATCCAAATCCTCCGCCAAACCCAAGCGAGTGGTGGAGAAGTAGTTTAGTTTATTTAAGCGCTGAAGTTTTTCCTGCCAAACGCCAATAAGTTCGCTGGCTTCGCTTTCATTGTTTAACGCCAACAATGAGTTTGTTTTTTCTTTTAATTGAATCATTTCTTCAACCAACGATTCGGCTTCTTTTTTATTGTCGGCGCTTTCTTTTTTAAATTTAAAACCAACGATTATGAGCGCGATGGAACCGATGGCCACCAAAATAACCAACAGCGCCAATTTATATTTGCGGCTGTTTTTTGGGGATGTGTCGGTTGGGGTTAACGCGGTTAAGTCCTGGTTTGTTGGCGCTGGGGCAGGTGTTTTATCTGTTAAAGAAATTAGGGCGGGAACTTTCTCTCTCAAAGGGAACGGCGGGTTTTGATTTTTGCGGCTGTAAGGCCTTAAAGCAATCAGCGCCACGCTCTTAAAAGTGGTTTCATATTCTTTAAGGCGGCTGGCGAAAGAAATATTTTTTAAGTGCTGAATTATTTCCGATTCCGGCAATTTATGAATTTGATGAGTGGCCAGCAACAAGCCATCGCTAGAGAGAACCTCGCCGCTCGCAATATTTTCAAAAAAAATATCCGCCTTGTTCAAGGGTGGGGAATTAGGCGGCATAATATACTGCAAATTATTGTTTCTAAAAATAAAAGCCACCGCCGCGCCCAGGCGGGCGAGATGGATGTTATTACTTTTTAGCGTTGCTGCCAAAATCGTTATTTTAAGAGAATCGCTTTTTAGCAATATTTTTTGTTCCGCCAAAAATTTATTGGCTTTTTTAAGCGCCGACTTAAAAGCTACTCGCGGCGTGATAACAGTATTGCGGTAGTATTCATTTTTTATTATTGCGGCTAGTTCGCTCAAAAGTTGGGAATTTTCTTTTTTGATTTTGTTGGATTGTATCTGCCCGACAATATATAAACCGCCCAGGTTTTCTTCGTTTTTACCGGCGGGAGCGTACACAAAGGTCTCGGCGTAATCCGAGCTTAAAGGCGAGGGATCAAGAATAGTTAATTCTTCGGGAATAAATTTCATGTGTGGGCGATATAGGAATCGAACCTATGTCTCTGCAATGTGAATGCAGCGTTTTGCCATTAAACTAACCGCCCGCTTTTTCCTGGGCGATTTTTATTTCAAATCGTAATCGCCCGTTAAAAGCAAAGACATTTGCTTTTAACCCACTAAGCTACGAGCCCTTTAATTTTATTCAAGATTTTTTTATGGGGAGCTTCTAAAACATCGCGCGTAAAGCGGTCAAACATATTATAACGGTACACAAATTCGTCCGTTCCCATAATAACATATCTTAATTCCAAACCCATCTCGGCCTCCAAATTCTTTATAAAATTATTCAGTTTTTTATAATCAATGTCGTCGCCGATAAGCAGAAGATCAATCCGGCTGTTGTTTAGATTCAGAAAGACCCCGGTAGCCACCGCCAGTTTGAGACGGCCGATTTTTCGGATAGATTTTTCCAGGCGCGGAAAAGACGGCGGCGATATTTTTAAGACCAAATTTCTTAGTTCGTTAAAAAAAGGGAGCGCGGCGTTAAAATGGTAGCTGACGCTGTTTCGGGATCTAACCAACTTATGTGATGTTTTCTCAAAGGGTAACCCTTTGCGAAGCGAAGGGTTACCCTTTGTTGGGCGTCTCTT
Organism: uncultured Candidatus Saccharibacteria bacterium; assembly: GCA_964365305.1. Taxonomy (GTDB): domain Bacteria; phylum Patescibacteriota; class Minisyncoccia; order JACQLN01; family JACQLN01; genus CAYIPG01. The sequence continues at coordinate 2,945 of CAYIPG010000010.1, read as the reverse complement.
TTTATTTTTTGATTTTCTTTTTTTTGCGGTCATGGCGATGAATGGTTCTAATGATTTTTAAATTCAATAAGCCGGCCAATTCTTTTTTAACAATATTTCTTGGAAGTTTTGTTTTGGCGGAAATTTCGTCTAGACCAAAAGACAGCTCGGGATTATGCAAAAATAACTTAAGCAGTCGGGCTTTTGTTTTAGAACCAAAGAGGGAGTCAATGATTTTGTCGTTCATGGGTATGGTCAAAAAAGTCCCAGTTTTTAATCTGGGGCTATGATAGCAACTTACACGAAGGGAAATCAAATGGCCAAAGCGTTTTTAAGAATACGCATATCAACCTCTACCTGTTCCAGACGGCGTTTGTAGTCAGCCAAAATTATTTTTTCTACTTTATCAAACCGTTCATTCATTTCCAAACGAAGATCTTGTGTATCTTTTTTAGAATCCTCAAAACCTTTACTAACCATTCTACCTAGTTGATTAATTGTAATATCTTTTTCTATTTTTTTCATGAAGTTATTTATAAATTTATTATACACCCATAAATATAATCCTAAAAGGTCTGACCTTCTAGGAAGGTCAGACCTTGGTTTAAGAGATGTCGGCTATTTTTAGTTTCCTAAAGCGGTCGCGGGAGCCCTCCATTTGCCGCAGAAACATCTCTATTTGATCCACTCTATAGTAGCGGTAGTTATTGATAGGGTTGCGGTAGGAACTTAACTTGCCGGCTCTATCCCAATTACGCAGAGTTAAAGGAGTAACCCCGATAACACCCGAGGCCTGTTTAATGCTTAAATATTTTCTTCCAATAGTCATGTATTATAATGTTTAGTAAGGTTAACTTATCAATGTCTATCATGTTTGCTATCAAGGTTTAATTGAATTGTATTTGGCTGTTGCGACGGAGTCAAGAGCAACTTATGCACAGTAGACGATGCTAATATACGATTACACGATGCCAATATACGAATTTATGCGAATGATACGAATATAAATTCGAATGATTTATTTGTATAATTCGTATGTCATTCGTTGATTAGCATCGCGTCATTGTGGATAAACCCTCTATTGACCCGCATAAAATCATGTTAAAATAGGTTTGTATCTGATACAAATCGGATACGGAATATGGCACCCCTAACAGCAATTTGCTGCTAGGGATTTTTGTTTGTTTCGCTCATGAAAAAGACCCGGAAAAACCTTCATAAACTTTCTAAATTAAATTATAAACCGGATAAACCCACGGCGGATTTTGTGTTGGTTAGCGGTATCGCTCGAGAAACGCCTTACAGCGCCGAGTATTTAAGTTTGCTTGTTCGCACCAATAAAATTTTTGGAAAAAAATTCGGACGCAATTGGTTTATTTCGAAAAGATCTTTAACTGGTTATTTAAAAATTCGCCGCGGGGCGCCGGTTCAGCAATTGCCCAACCAGTGGAGACAAGGCCAGACCTTTTTAGGGACGCCAAGGTCTGACCTTGGAAATCTGCGCGCGGTTTTAGCAAACGCACCGGTTGGCGCAATGGGTGGAATGGGAGAGGTAATGAAAAGGGAAGAGGAAAAGGGAATTAAAAAAGAGGAGACAATCGCGGCGGAAACAAAAAAACATTTGGATGAACTGGAAAATATTTATCGCGATGCTAATACGCAGATCAACGCGGAACAAAAAAAAGAAAAAGAAATTCCTAAAAAAGATTTTCAAGGTCAGACCTTAAAAGAAGTCCCAAGGTCTGACCTTAGTCAGCCAGCGGCGAATTTTTTCAAACCAAAGTTTCCGGAGATTTTGGATTGGCCTGATAAGTCCGATAAGGATTATAGAACCAATGAGAATTATTACCAGCCACTAATTAAAAAAAATCGCTGGGCGGAAATTTTGGTCGTCAGTATCGTGACGATTGTTTTAATACTGGGCGGATTTAATTTGAAATTCGCCAACGCTATTTATGGCGCGGTGAAGGAATTTGTGGAGGATGCCACCACCTTGCAAGGCCACGCGCCCGGGACGCACGCCAGCGAAATTTTACTATTAGATAAAGAAGGCAAAATTTCCATCTATGGCCACATAGAAACCCAAGGGCAATTTAGAAGTTTTGTTCAACAGGGTATCGCGCCCATAGTGGTGGATTCTTCCACCACTGTGGCTAATTTGTCGGCAGAGTTTCTGGATGGCCTCTCGGCGCGCGATTTTACGCTTCAGGTTGTCACTAAAAATGGCAATGTTACTTTTGATAATGTGAAACTGGAAGGTGGCGCCGAAGTTGGCTCGCTATTAAAAGTAAAAGGCGCCGCCAATTTTTTGGATTATATTTCTGTCGCCAAAAATCTTTCCGTGGGCGGCGATCTAGTCGTCAATGGCGCTTCTACTTTGGTCGGGAAAATCCAAGCCCTCGGCGGCGCTCTCTTAACCGGTCGGGTAGATGTTAGAGGCGATATTGATACTACCGGTTTTATCGCCGCGCAAAGAGCGCAAATAAAAGAAGGCGGCCTCATAGTCGGCGGCCACACCCAACTCAACACTCTAGGCATAAGCGGCGGATTATCAGTCGCCGATCTCGGCGTCAGTGGAAATTTTAGCGTCGCCGGCAAAGACATCAGCGTGGGCGATAGTTGGGGCGACAAACTTAATGTTAACGCTTCATCAACTTTCACCGGCCCGTTTCTTGTTTCCACCAACGAGGCCAAATTTGGCCGAGGCCTCACGGTGTTAGCTAACGGCATCGGTATTACGGGCGCGTCAACAATAACAGGCGCTACGGGCATTACCGGCAACTTAACCGTCACCGGCGACACTACTCTCAATGGAAATCTTGTTTTGAGCGGATCAACATCCGGCGGCACGGGCTTAGGCATTGGCACATCCACCCCCGGCGCGGCGTTGGGTGTTAAAGGCGCGGGGTTGTTTGACGGTTTCCTCGGCTTTGATTATTTACAGTCAACTTCTACTAATACAAGTT
>CAYIPG010000009.1:0-26525 GCA_964365305.1 uncultured Candidatus Saccharibacteria bacterium | reverse complement strand
AGAAGCCGTCCACGCTAGAAAACTAAATCAACCCGGGCCGGGCGGGTGTCGCGGCCGAGAGTGCCAAACCTATTGCGAGGACTCATCTCGCCAAGACGAGTGTTTTGAATTCGCCGCCACGAATGGTTTTATACCCAAAGATCAAGCCGATAAAATTCGTCAACAAAAAGAAAAGTTTAAAGCCACAGGCGGAAAAGGGCCGGGCGGTTGCGACGGTGATAGAAAATGCCGCGATTATTGCAACAATCCCGACAATTTGGAGGAGTGTTTGAACTTTGCCACCACCAACGACCTGATGACCACCGAAGAGGCCACACGCATCCGAGGTATCGCCGGCCGCGGTCCGGGCGGGTGTCGCGGTGAGAAGGACTGCCGGCAGTATTGCGAAGATCCGGCTCATGGCGAAGAATGCCTGGCTTTTGCCGAGGAACATGATTTGATTCCCAAAGAAGAACTGGCGCTCGCCAGAAAAATGATTAACAAGGAAGGGCCCGGTGGCTGTCGCGGCTTGGAATGCAAAAAATTCTGCGATAGCCCTGATAACGCCGAGGCCTGTTTTGAGTTCGCCGCCAAGGAGGGTCTAATCCCCCAGGCCGAAATCGCGCAAGCTCGCAAGTTCATGCAGGCCTCCAAACAAGGCGGCCCTGGCGGTTGCCGCGGCCGAGAGTGCCAAACCTTCTGCGAGGATCCTTCACATCAAGAAGAGTGTTTCCAATTTGCTAAAAATCAGGGCATCATACCTCCGGAAGAAATTCAAAGATTTGAAAAGGGCAATCAAATAAGGCAAGAAGTTGAACAAAATGGCGGACCGGGCGGGTGTCGGGATGAAAACGGTTGCCGACAATATTGTTCTGATCCGGGCAACACCGACGAGTGCGTTAATTTTGCGGTTCAGAAAGGAGGGTTTTCACAAGAAGAGGGCCGAAAATCATTAGAACAATTTAAAAAGTTTCAGGAATTTGGCGATAAAATAAGACAAAATCCGGATCAATTTATCGGCGCCGAATTTAATCCCCGCGAATTTGAACAAAAATTCCAACAGCAAGTTAAGGACTCCGGACCGGAGGGCTTTGACCCGAATCAATTTAAGGGCTTTGGACCCGGACAGGGCGGGTTTGGACCACCGATTGGCGGAGGATTTGGGCCACAAGGAGATTTTGGATCTCAAGGCGGATTCGACCAACAGGGTGGATTCGGACCACAAGGTGGCGGATTCGGAGGTGGTTCAGGCGGCCCCGGCGGTTGCCAAGGTCTGGAGGAATGCTCAAATTTCTGCCAAGACCCAGCCCACTCTAGCGAATGCGGCAAATTTGGCCCGCCGCCGTCAGCAGGCAGAGAGAATCGTGGCAATAAAGGTGGAGGGGGACAACAGGGTGATTCCAGAAGCGGCGGATTCCCTTTCCCGAGACAAGGTGATGAGTTTCCTGGACAAGGATCCGAGGGTGAAGGTAACTTTCCAGAACACGAATCGGATGATAGATTTCCAGGCCAAGATCGCGGTGGGTTTCAGGGAGGATTCCAACCGACTCCGGAGGATATAAATAGAATTCAAGAATTCCAAGCACAACAGCAAATACAGAACCAGACACGACAACAATTTCAACAGGAATTTCAACAGCGGGGCGGTGACTTGTTGCCCCAAACTGGGAGTTTCCAACCACAAGGAGAATTTAGACCGCAAGAAAGCGGCGGATTCTCGCCACCGCCATCTGGAGACGGATCGTTTAGCCCACTGCCATCGGGCGGAGGATCTTTTTCACCCCAACCCAGTGGCGGAGGCGGATCTTTTAGTCCCCCTCCCGGCGCCTTAGCGCCCGTAGCGCCGCTAGGATTTATCCTCTCGCCAATTTTCCAGATATTCAGATAACCTTATATAAAAAACAGCCCCGACCATTAAAGTCAGGGCTGTTTTTTATTTCTGCCCAATTAGATATAATATACTTGCGTTACGATTTCTTTGTTTTTACTTTTTCACTTTTAATTTTTAATTTTATATCATGCCCCACTATACTTTCGCCCTTAAAGAAAAGAAAACTGTGGCCAAAGAAACTATGGCTTTTGTGTTTGATTTCGGCAACCAGGAATTTTCGTTTAAGCCCGGCCAATTTGTGGATGTTACTTTGGAAAATCCTAAATATAAAGATGACAAGGGCGTCACTCGGGCTTTCTCCATCGCCTCTTCGCCCTTGGATAATTATTTGATGATTGCCTCCCGTCTAACCGATAGCGCCATGAAAAAATCGCTGGCCGAACTGGAGCTGGAACGGCTGGTTCATATTGACGGGCCGCTGGGCTCGTTCCGTCTCCATCAAGACACTACCACTCCGGCTGTATTTTTAACCGGAGGCATTGGCATCACGCCGTTTAGAAGTATTGTAAAAGACGCCGCCGAAAAAAATTCGGAGCAAAAAATAACTTTAATTTATTCCAACCGCGCGCCCGAAGACGCCGCTTTCGTGAACGATCTGGAAGAATGGCAGGCCTATAATACCAACTTTAATTTTATAACCCGTTGGACCAAAAACGAGGGCCATATTGACGAGAATTTTTTAAAAAAACATATCAAGAACTTGGCTAAGCCGATTTTTTATGTGGCCGGCCCGCCGGGCATGGTCGCCGGCACCACCCAGCTCTTAATAGAAATTGGCGTCAACGAAGACCATATCCGTTTTGAAGAGTTTGCTGGGTATTAAAACAAAACCGAAGGTTGAACCTTCGGTTTTAAATCTCTTTTTCATAATACTAGATTCTACTTTCTAGATTTTTAGATATCTTCTCATGGCGATCAAACTGGAAATAACGCCCAAACCGACGCCGATCAAGCTTTGCATCAGGAAAATTTCCAAAACATTGGCGGAAAAATAACTAGATAAATTTATGCTGTTTATAAAAACGCTGATTTTGGGCGAAATAAAAAGAATCAGCGGATAAAATAAAATCAGCGTAATCACCGCGGCCACCAAGCCATAAACCACACCCTCCACTATAAATGGACCGCGAATATACCAATTAGAAGCGCCCACCAAACGCATTATGCCAATTTCCTCTCGGGTAGAATAGATGGTTATACGAATAGTGTTGAAGGTGACCAAGATAGCTACTAGAACTAAAATCATAACGCTGATAAAACCAAACCGTCGCGTCGCGCTTAAAATACTGGAAAGTTTTTCTATAACTTTTTGGTTTTGGCGATAGTTAACAGTATCAATGGTATTGGCAAAACGGGAACTCTCCAAAAAAGACACAATGGCGTCGTAGTTTTCAATATATTTGGCTTTGATATTTAACGAGGCCTCCAGTGGATTCGCGCCTAATTCTTCCAGCGATTTTATTATTTGCGGATTGTTTTTATGGTCTTCCTCAAACTTACCTAGCGCCATTTCTTTGGAAACATACTCCACACTTTTAACATCGTCTATATTTTCCAATTCCTGTTTTATTTTCAAGACCTCGTTCTCACTGGTGTCCAAAGAAAAATAGACCGAAACATCAACTTTTTCTTCCAGATCTTTTAGAACCTTATCAGCCATCACTGAAACCAAAAATAAACTAGTTATTAAACCAATGGTAATCACCATCACGCAGATAGTGGCCGAAGAAACCCAACGATTTCTCCAGAAAGAATTAAGGCCCGATCGGGCTACTCGTCTTAAAGCTGTTAATATTTTCTCTCTCATTATTTGAAAATTGTAAATTGATAATTTAAAATTTTAGATAAGGTACTTACCCTTTTCTTCGTCTTTAATTATACGCCCCTTATCCATTAGCACCACCCGCCGCTCCAATGAATTTACGATGCTGTTATCGTGAGTGGCCAAAATAACAGTGGCGCCTAACTCGTTTAATTTAAGCAAAAGATTAACAACTTCCCAAGTGTTGATGGGATCCAAATTACCGGTGGGCTCGTCGGCTACAACGATGTCCGGCCGATGCACCATAGCGCGGCCAATCGCCACTCTTTGGCGTTCGCCGCCGGAAAGCTGATGGGGAAACTGGCTGGCCTTATCCTGCAGGCCCACTAAACTCAAAACCTCCGGCACATCTTGGATTATTTCCAGGTCGTCCTTGCCGGCAACTTCCATGGCAAAAGCGATATTTTCGTAGGCCGTTTTAGCGGGCAAAAGTTTATAATCCTGAAAAACCGTGCCGATTTTTCGGCGCAGATAAGGCATTTCGCTGTGAGTTAAAGAATTTATGGAAACATCACCCACAATTATTTCTCCCATGGTGGGCATTTCTTCGCCGATCAACAAACGCAATAAAGTTGATTTGCCGGCGCCGGAAGAACCCACCAAAGACATAAACTCCCCTTGTTTAACTTTAAGATTAACATTTTCCAACGCTATCATGTGCGGCGGATATATTTTTGAAATATTCTTAAAATGAATCATGCTAATTTTATTTTAGTTCCGCTTCAATAAACTCTTGTAAATTTCCTTCTAAAACATCTTCGGCCTGCGTGGTTTCATAGCCGGTGCGGTGGTCTTTAACCATTTTATAAGGATGCAGAACATAGGAACGGATTTGCCGGCCCCATTCTATCGGCACACTCTCGCCTTTCAAGTCCTCGGCTTTTTGTTTATGTTCCCGATCCAAACGCTGTTTTATTTTAGCCGCCAAGACCTTCATCGCAGTGTCTTTGTTGGCGCCCTGGGAGCGTTCGGCTTGCGAAGTGGTTACTATGCCTGTGGGCAAATGCATGATTCGTATAGCCGATTCTGTTTTATTAACATACTGCCCGCCCGGTCCGCCGGCCTTATAAGTATCCACCCGCAAATCCTGCGGATTTATTTCTATTTCTCCAACATCCTCCAGTTCTGGCATTACTTCCACCAAAGCAAAAGAAGTATGCCTTAAATTTTGCGATGAGAATGGCGACAAGCGAACTAGCCGGTGAACACCGTTTTCACCTTTCAAATAACCGTAAGCATATTGGCCGCGCACTTCTATTATAGCATTTTTTAAACCGGCTTCCTGCCCCCCGGTCACCGCGATAATCTTGGTCTTAAAACCAACCCTGTCGCAATATTTTAAATACATTCTTAATAGTATTTCCGCCCAGTCCTGGGCGTCGGTGCCGCCGGCGCCGGCGTAAATACTTACCACCGCGTTGTTCTTATCGTAGACGCCGGAAAAATAAGTTAGAACTTCTTCTTTGTTTATTTTCTGTTCAATCAGTTCTAACGATCTTTTAAATTCCTTGGCCAAGACCTCGCTTTGATCTGCTTTGAAAAGTTCTTCTACCTCCTCCAAATGTTTTATATCCGATTGATAATTTTCCCATTTGCTTACAATATCTTTGAGTTCCGATAATTCTTGACTGATTTTTTGGGCTTGTTTGGGATTGCTCCAAAAATCCAGCTCGGCTGTTTTTTGCTCCAATTCCGCGATTATTATTCTCTTTTTAGCCAGGTCAAAGACGGTCCAGCAACTGCTGGGCTTTAACACTGACACTTTCCAGTTTCTCTTTAAATTCCGGCGTCATTCGCTAAAAAGTATAGCAGAAAAATAAATAAAATAAAAAGCGGATTGATGTTATCGCACCGCTTGATTGTTAGACACCGAGTGTCTAACAATCAAGCCCGCTTTAACAGGGCGAAGTTTTCGCGGATGATATCTTTAGCCCGATCCAATTCGGAGCGCTGAGGCAAATTAAAATAAAACCATTTATGGATTGGGAAAATTTCCAGAGTAACCGCGCCGGTATAATTGAATTTTTTAACAAAAGATAAAAAACCCGACCAATCAAAGTCATGCCCCTTAAAACCAATATGAAAATCCCCATTTTTAAAACCATGCAAATGAACAACTTTTATCTGGCTATGATTTCTCTGAAAAAACTGATACGGATCAATTCCGGCCAGCACCGCCTTGGCCACATCAAAAGTTAAATTTATTTTTCTTTTTTGAACAAATTTCTCCAGTTTTTTGGGATGGCCGGCGTAACGGGGAAATTTTTCCAACTTTCTAGGCGCGGCGTTTTCAAAAGCTATGTTTAACCCTTGCTCTTGTTCTATTTCTTTTATCCATTCAAAAAATGGGCTGTTAAAAGTTCTTCTCATAGTGGCCAAATGCGCCACCAGATTTTGGGCCTCCAAAAATTTAGCCCATCCAACCATTTTCCTGATTTTTCCACGGCCGGTAAACAACACATACCAAGGCGGTTGGTGCACATTATAAATCGGCAGGTTATATTGCTGTGATAATTTTTTGACCTTTTCTAAACCCGTCTTCAAAACCAATGGAGTTATCACCAACTCCAAACCATCGGCGCCGATTTCTTGGGCCAACAAAAAAATTTCCTCCAAAGGAAACGGTTCTAGGGAATAACTGGATAATAATAGCTTCATACAGCGCTTTCCATAGTAGCAGAAAAATGGTATTTTGTGAAAGCTAGCTCGGTAAGCCGATGTAGCTCAGTTGGCAGAGCAGCGCTTTCGTAAAGCGAAGGTCGTCGGTTCGATTCCGACCATCGGCTCATCATGATCCCAGGAATAGATTTAATCACTCTGATAAAAACCGTCGGCTATGCCGGGCTTTTTGGTATTATATTCGCCGAATCGGGTTTGCTTATCGGCTTTTTTTTGCCGGGCGACAGTTTGCTGTTTACGGCTGGATTTTTGGCCTCGCAGGGCTATTTGGATTTGATACCTTTAATACTGGTTACTCTGGGCGGCGCGATTTTGGGCGATAATTTTGGTTATACTTTTGGCCGAAAAATTGGCTACAAAATTTTCAATAAAGAAAACTCTCTGTTTTTTCATAAAAACAATCTGGAACGCGCCGACAGATTTTATAAAGAGCATGGCGGCAAAGCGCTGATACTGGCGCGGTTTATGCCGGTTATAAGAACTTTCGCGCCCATATTGGCCGGCGTGGGTAAAATGCGCTACCGCGTTTTTCTTTTCTATAATATTATCGGCGGCGTGCTCTGGGCCTCGGGACTCACCTATCTTGGCTATTACTTAGGCGGCGCTATTCCCAACATTGATCGCTACCTTTTACCAATAATAATTGTGATTATAACCCTTTCGTCCCTGCCCACAATTATTCACATATTAAAAAACCCAACCCACCGCCGGCAGATAGCGGAGTTTGTAAAATCAAGGATAAAAAAATTGCATTAAAAAATATCTGAGACCCTTGCTGTCGCAATGGCATCCATTTTTGCATCACTATAATTATCAATATGCGACGCTATGCACAAAAATGCGATTACAGCTCCGCTTTGCGCGAACCACATTCTGGGGTACTGATTCGGACGCAATCCGGAATTTATAATCGACAACTCTGTTTTCCACATTGTCCAACTGTCATTTTGCGTAACGCGGTGAAGTTTCCCCGGCGCGATTCTTGACTGTGGTAATACCGGATCAAAATGAAATTCACACAATTTTTCAAAACCTTCTAAACTTTCCCGAATGTAACGCAAGCGCCGCTTTTTAAGAGCGGCGATTTCTCTTTCAAAAGTATCGTGGAGCAGAAAAGTCATTATAAATCACTAAAATCCGTACCGCGATAATATGTAAATTCATATGGTATCGTCTGATATGGCTTGGCCGCGGTGTACGGCGCTTCAGCGTGTGAAAGCTCGGCCAATTGCTCACCGTTCAAAACACCGTAGCGTCGAATAATACGATCCAGCATTTTTATCTCTTCTGGTTCAAAAATGCTCATATCGGGCTTTACGATGTTTTCATAAACTTCCGTTGGCGCATACTCTTTACCCCATTCCCGCACAGTTCCCACCCGAAGCGCTTTATTTTTGGAAAGATCAGCAATAATCTCATTCAGAGCAGACGGAAGCGGCCCTTTTGGGTAAGCTTTATAGACATCTCCAGTAATTGATTTCTGATATTTTTCATAAAAATCAAAATCAACAAAATACAGGAGCTTGGCTAGCTTCTTTTTACCCCTGACTTCCCCACCCAGTTTTTGGCACAAATAGAGAATTATTTGCTGATATTTCTTCTTTTGGAGAAACATATTGCCTATATGATACAACAAAAAACAAGTGAAGACAACAACACTGTTTTAGACCGTTTTCTAACAACTAAATTTCTGGGGAATAATTTATAGTGCTTTCTTTTATCTCCGAGGCGGACAAGTAACCAGAGTCGAGATAACTTTTCAAGGACTCGAGAAAATTTATTCCATCTTCCAGGAATAATTTTCGCGTTGGTTGATCTGCAACAACTATTCCGTGTTTCATTAAATTTCCAATAATGACCTTATCACCTTATAAAAACCAACTGGAGCGGGATACGAGAATCGAACTCGCGTCTTCAGCTTGGGAAGCTGACATATTGCCACTATACTAATCCCGCATTTTTTCCCCAACTACTAAATACTAATTACAAACTACTTATTTTTTAGTCCCCCCTCTTTCCACTCAAACGGCAGAAACCAAATGCTAACTTGGGCGCTGGTTTTAACATCTATCAGCCAATTATCAAATTCCGCGCCTTTGGTTTGCGATAGCACTTGGGTTAAGGCGCTCGGTTCTAAAATTCTTTCTTTGAACTTGGAAAAATCCCAACCATAAATAGCGTTAATAGAATTGGATAATGCCGTGGTATTAGCATCGCTAAAATTTTTAGCTATTTCGCTTTGAACTTTATCTAAAACATCCGGCGAAGCGGCTGATTTAATAACTTGTTGCGCGATCAAACTTTCCAAAGAGGCCTTAATAAGATCCGAACCGTTAGCCCGGCGGAAAAACTGGTCCATAACTTCGCTGGAACCGGCATAACCCTGCGAATACAACCGGCGGGAAACTTCGGCGTTTTCTTTAACCGCGCGATAACTTATAAAACTATTATTGACTCTAGCCACCGGAAAATAGCCATTCTTAATCAAAGAATAACTTAACAAGCCGCCCACCAACAAAACCAAGGTTAGAATCAAAATTTTGATATGAAATTTCATGGGAAAAAATATCTTTTCCATTCTAGCACATTAAACCAAAGACCATTTTTATTTTCAATGGCCTGGCTGGGGCTAGTTAAAAAATCTTCTTGGGGAAAATCGTCCTCACTCACCACCACTAAAACCTGTTCGCCTTCTTTTTTAAGATTAAGCCGCGAGCGGGCTTCTTTTTCTAAAATCTGGGGATTGTTCAAATTATCCAGTTCGCGTTTTAATCCCTGGGTTTGTTGTTCGGTTTCTTGAGTATTTTTGGCTATGGCGTTGTAGTCAGAACTAAGTTTAAACCAGCGCCAAAATTCCCGCCCGGCGATATAACCGCTGAAAATAAAAACCAGACCTAGAAAAAACCACAAAGTCCAGTTTTTTTTGAGAGCGCTAATGAATTCTTGCTTAATCATGATATTATTTTATTATATCATCAAAATATATGAAAAACTTCGGCCATAAAAAAATCGTCCAGGTCTTATGGACGATAGCGGTGATAATCGTGGGTCTTTCTATGGTTTTTTATTTGATCTATCCTCTATTCTACTAAATAAAATTGGTATAAAAAAAGACCCTTGGATGCGAGCCGTCCTTTTGGACAGCCAGTACAGCATCGCAAGGGTCTGAGAAAGCCAGGGAGAATCATCACGGGATGACTCTACAATGATCCACGAGGCTACCCGCCTGATGTCGTCCTTTGGACGCTCACTTTGTGGCTCCCAATACGAGAACGCTCGCATGGGGCCGGCGTGGCTTTACCTCCGGACCGAATCCGGCTTTCAAGAAAGAACAAACATAGAGGGAAGCTCCGGTGGAGCATTGGGCTAAAGCGTCCTAGGTACGCGCCCTGTGTCGTCCGGTAGACCAGCCGAATTTATACAACAATCGGCGTCCGTTTCTACCGGATCATCAGCTCCTCGCCAACAAGCCACTCGTGGGCCTGCAACCGGAGCTCCACTCGTTCAGCAATCTTTCGTGCGCAGCGTCGTAGGGTGGATAACAGTTAATCCAGCTACCCGTAAGTGGAAACTTACTGGAGCAAACCCTCCACCTCCTTTCGACTAAGAACTTTTTGTTCTTAGTCATTTCCAGTGACCGATATTTCACGGTACTTCTTGGGCAGAGGCGAGACAATCGCCATCCACATCCACACCTACCACCTCACACGCCGATTTCTCGCTCCCGGCCCCAGGAGGTCGATCAGCTCAGGGCACCCCACCCACCAGGGTGTTGTCCCCGGTCGTCGTCAGAATCGTGGCATACTGCGCCAGATTGTACTGCCTCTGATGCTGCATCCGAACAATCATACTTCCCTCTCCTTTCTGCGCCCTCTTGTAACCAAGTATGGCGCAAAAGTGAAATTGCCCGTTCTGCGACCCGTTAAGATCACTGGACAATTCCAGTTTGTAGTTTTTCCCGACTTTCAAAGAACATATCCATGTTATTATACCCCACAAATCCTGTCAAGCCCCAGCCATTAAAACATGTCAAATTGGCTCAAAAACACACCTAAACACTAGGTGCGATGCCAATCAACGAATGACATGCGAATCTACAAATAAATCCATTCGAATTTATATTCGTATCATTCGTATGCATTCGCATATTGGCGCCGCATTGCTAAAATTTGTCATATTCCCGCAAACTTAACTGGGCGTTGATCTGGCGCATCGTTTCCAAAATAACCGAAACCACAATCAATAAAGCCGTGCCGCCCAGGGTTAAAGTGCGGATGCCTAGGGCGTTTTGAGTTATTATCGGCAAAACGGCAATCAAACCCAAAAAGACAGCGCCCGCCAAAGTGATGCGGTTAAGTGTTTGATTTAAAAAAGCGGCAGTGGGTTCGCCCGGCCGAATACCCGGCACATAACCGCCTTGCTTTTGAACATTGTCGGCAATGGACTTGGGATCAAAAGTAACCGCGGTGTAAAAATAGGTGAACACCGCCACCAAAAGAAAATATAAGCCGGCGTAAATAAACGGTTGTTGCAAGAAAGCCGCGGTAGCGCGCGCGCCGGCGGCTAACCAGACAATTTTTGAACTGGCTAAAAATTGAGCTATCAATCCCGGGAAAAGTAAAATAGATAAAGCAAAAATTATAGGAATGACTCCGGCCTGATTGACCCGCAAAGGAATATGGCTGGAAAATCCGCCGTAGACCCTTCGGCCGCGCACTCTTTTGGCAAAAGCCACCGGGATATTGCGCTGGCCTTCGCTTACTATCACCACACCGGCGATAACCGCCACCGCCACCGCGGCAAAGATTAAGTAAGTGAAAATCTGTCCGGGTTCAAAAGTTATTAAACTCTGGCCCACACTGGTGGGCAGTTGTGAAACGATACCGGCTAATATCAACAAGGAAACGCCGTTGCCAATGCCTTTTTCGGTAATAATTTCTCCCAGCCACACCAAAAAAAGCGAACCGGCGGTTACGGTAATTATCAGCGTCATCAAATCAAAAAAAGATAATTGGGCGATAATCCCTTGGCTTCTTAACAAAGTAACCGTGCCCAGCGACTGCAACGCCGCCAACGGCACCGTGAGTAAACGAGAAAATTGGTTGAACTTGGCGCGGCCTTCCGAACCCGACTCCATATAAAGTTCCCGCAGGTTAGGAAAAATCATGGTTAATAATTGCATGATGATGGATCCAGTAATATACGGACCCAAACCCAACAACAACACCGAAAAATTTTGCAAAGTTCCGCCGGTGAACAAACTGACCAAACCCAAAAGTTGATTAGACGCGAAAAACTCCGCCAAACGGGCGCGGTCTATGCCCGGCAGAGGAATGGTGGAAGCCAAACGAAAAATAGCCAACATCGCCAAGATAAAAATTATCTTGCGCCTAAGTTCGGGAATTTTAAAAATTTGAAAAAATTTATCCATAAAAATACTAACGATTGATTATTTGGGCGTATTTCTAATCTCCCCGCCCAAAGCCAAAATTATTTCGGCCGCTTTTTGGGAAACAGCCAAATTTTCCAAAATAAGTTTTTTAGTTAACCGACCTTCGCCCAAAACTTTTATTTTAGGTCTAGCGCCTTTTTTTGACTCAACCAAGCCGCGATTCATCAAGACCTTGGGAGAAATCTTTTCTCCGGCCTTAAAATTATTTTCTAAAACAGTTAAATCAATTATAGAAAAAGCGGCGCTTTGAATTTTAAACCCGATACCGCGTTTTTGCGGTATTTTCATCATTAAATCACGCACAGCCGGGCGAATTCTGTGGCCAGCGCGTGATTTTTGCCCCTTAGTGCCGCGGCCCGAAGTTGTGCCCCGCTTGCCGCCGCGACCGATTCTTTTTTCTTTTTTCTTTTTTATTGTCGGTTTAAGTTGATGTAAATCCATATTATGCGATGCTAATCAACGAATGACATGCGAATTATACTAATGAATTCGTGGTTTATTCGTTTCATTCGTATCCATTCGCATATTGGCATCGTGTTTATTTGTTTTGGCCGCGATTATCCTAAAGGCCTTCAAAGCCGCCCGAGCGTTGTTTATTTTATTGCCCGAACGCGATAATATCTTGGCGATAATATCTTTATAACCGGCAAGTTCTGAAATGGCTCTAACCGCTCCACCGGCATTTATACCGCGGCCCGGCGACGCTGGTTTCAAAAAAATCACCGCAGAATTGAACTTAATTTTGATTTCAAAAGGTATCGTGCCCCGGCCCAAAGGCACCTCCACGATATTTTTTTTGGCCTGGTGCGAGGCCTTGGCTACGGCCTGGGCCACATCTACGCCCTTGCCCACACCAAAACCAACCTTGCCTTTTCTGTTGCCAATAGCCACCGCGGCCCTAAACTTAAATCGTTTACCACCCTTAACGACTCTAGCCACCCGATCTATTTCTAAAACCTTTTCTTCGTATTCCCTCACTTCCCGCTCACGCCGTCTTGGGCCAGAAAATGATCTAGTATTTTGGTTTTTCATAATAATCTATTTATTCGCAATATTAGAATTGATTCGTTATTCGTATATATTAAAAATCCAGCCCGGCCTTCCTTAAACCCTCGGCTAACGCTTTAACCCGGCCGTGATATTTATAACCGCCGCGATCAAACATAATTTTATTGTAGCCATTTTTTAAAATCTCAGCGCCCATGGTTTTACCCACGGTCTCGGCATCAACGGTTTTTCTGTTTTTTGTTTTAATTTTCGCGCCAGCAATTTTTTGATCGTTTAAGGCCGCCAAAGTCCGCCCCGCGCTATCATCTATCAACTGAACATAAATATGCCGGGCCGACCGAAAAACAGCCAAGCGCGGGCGCTCTGCGGCGCCTATTACTTTGGCCCTTATTCTGATCTTTCTTCTTAGATTGGCTGCGCGTTTATTAATCATAATTATGCCGAGGCCGAGGCCTTCTTGCCCGCTTTCCTTCTTATAACTTCGCCGCGATAATGAATACCTTTGCCTTTATAGGGCTCCGGCTTTTTTATTTTTCTTATTTTAGCCGCTACTTCGCCCACTAAGGTTTTATCAATGCCTAGAACCGAAATAACATTTTTTTCAACCTTAAAATCAATACCCTCCGGCGCCTTAAATTCCACCGGATGAGAAAAGCCCACACTTAAAATTAAATTATCACCCTGAAGCTGGGCCTTATAACCCACGCCTTCTATTTCTAATTTTTTTTCATAGCCCTGTGAGACCCCCACGACCATATTGAAAATTATGGATCGGGTGGTGCCCCAAAGCGCGTTTTTATTTTTATTGTTTCCGGCGGAGACCAAATTTATAATATTATCTTGATCTTGCTTAAAAATAGTCAGCCCCCGCGGCAATTTGTGTTTGAGCTCGCCTTTAGGTCCGCGAACCGTAACCAAACTATCACTAACTTCAATCGTGACTTTTTCCGGTATATTAATTATTTTTTTACCTATTCTAGACATATTAACTTTTTATGATATTTGGCATAAAAATTCCCCGCCTAATTTGGATTTTCTGGCCTCACTGCCAGTCATAAGGCCTTGGGAAGTGGAAATAATAATCGTGCTGCCTTTTTTTGAAAAAATCTCTCGGCTTTTCAAATATATTCTTTGGCCCGGCTTAGAAATTCTTTTAACATCCGTTATAGCCGAAAATGACTTATTATATTTTAATTTAAGTTCCAATTTTTTTACGATCGCTCGGCCTTTTTTTTCGTAATCCAAAATAAGGCCGGTTTGTTTTAAGACCCGGGCTAGCTCTTGCTTTAGTTTGGAAAAAGGAATACTGACCGTTTCTTTATTAACGGCCTGGGCATTTTTTATTCTAATTAACATATCTGAAATAGGATCAGTCATAATTTTACCATGAGGCCTTTTTAAGACCGGGTATTTCACCCTTGGCAGCCAATTCTCTTAAACAAATCCGACATACTCCAAAGTCCCTAATATAACCTCTCTTGCGGCCGCACTTCCAACATCTATTCAATTTTCGGCTTGAATACTTTGGTTTTTTTTGCGCTCGCGCGATAACTGATTTCTTAGGCATAACCGTTTTATTTTTTTATAGGAAAACCTAATTTTCTTAAAAATTCCAAACTCTTCTTTTTATCAGAACCGGAAATAACCGCCGTAAATTCAAAACCAAAAGTATGCGAAGCGTCGGCCGTGGCTTCAGAAAAAATTGTATGGTCTTTAATACCCACATTAAAATTCCCGTTGATGTCCACTTTTGTTTCGTCTAACCCCCGAAAATCCCTGGTTCGGGGGAAAGCCACATTTACGGCTTTTTCTAAAAAATCATACATTTTATTGCCATGCAAAGTAACTTTAACGCCCAAAGGCATACCGATTCTTGTCTTAAAAGAAGCAATGGCTTTTTTGGCTTTAGTCACCACCGGCTTCTGGCCGGTAATCGCGGTTATCTCGGCCGAAACCTTTTTAATAATATCATCCGGCTTGGCGCTTTGAACCACAGCCCGTCCCAAACCAACATTGACCACCACACTTTTAATTTGGGGCAAAGCCAAAATATTATCAACTTTTAAAGATGATTGAAGTTCTTTCAAAAAAGCCCTATCTTTAATTTTTTCCCGTATTTGCTTGTTCATGCTAATTTATCAAAAAAATTCACCAACCCTGATTGGGGATTGGGAACTGGTCCATACTATAACGCTTGGCCGCATTTTTTGCAAACTCTGGCTTTTTTGTCGCCGCTTAATTGATAGCCCACCCGAGTGGTCTTAGCGCAGTGTTTGCAAATAATCATAACCTTGGAGGTGGCCAGGGGCATCGCCACCGAAATCATTTCACCTTTCTTTTCGGCTTGTTTGGAACGCACATGTTTTTTGAGTAAATTTAACCCCTCCACTACTATTTTATTTTCGCGCGGCAACACCCGAACCACCTTGCCATGGCGGCCTTTATCTTTTCCTGAAAGTATTTTTACTTCGTCGCCTTTAATTATACGCATACGCTTATATAACACTAATACGCTAATGATTCACAAATGACACTAATAATTTTTATTCATTCGCGTCATTAGTTTTTATTCGTGTATTGGTGTTATGTTTAAACGACTTCTTCGGCTAAAGAAACAATTTTATCAAAACCTTTTTCTTTAAGTTCTCGCGGCACCGGACCAAAAATTCTGCCGCCCTTGGGCTCTTTGCCATCAACCAAAACCACGGCATTATCGCTAAAACGAACGCTGGTGCCGTCGGCGCGTTTGAACTCTTTTCTCTGCCTTACCACCACGGCTCTCAAAACCTCTTTTCTTTTAACCGCTTTTCTGGGTTCGGCTTCTTTAACAGAAACAACAATAGTATCGCCTATTTGGGCATAACGCTTACGGCTGCCTCCCAAAACCATAATACACTGGACCTTTTTGGCTCCGGTGTTATCGGCAACTTTTAACATTGTTCGCAATTGAATCATAATAATATATTTTAGCCATTAGGGCATTCCATTATTAGGAATTAGTTAATAGCATAGCGTCCTAATTCCTAATTTCCTAACTTTTCTTTGACTATCCAATGCTTATCTTTAGAAATAGGCCTTGATTCTTCCAGTAAAACCCGATCGCCCGCCTTAAGTTCGGCGCCCATGTAATGGGCCTTATATTTTTTGGTAACTGTTATTCTTTTTTGATACTTAGGATGCGGCTTAACTGTCTCAACCATAACAACAACCGTATTAGTCATTTTAGTGCTCACCACCTTTCCTTTTAAAATTCTTTTAGGCATGTTTAATTTTTAATTTCTTGTAAGATGGTCAATATCCTCGCTATATTTCTCTTAGCAACCTTTAGTTGATGCACTTTTTTCATCTGCGATCCGGATAACTTAAATCTTAACTGCGTTAACGCGCCCTGTTCTTCTTTTAAGAGTTTGGCCAAGTCCTCCTTGCTTTTTAATTTTAATTCTTTGGTCTTAAGCATGATTATTAATGGGCTGAAATGATCCTGGTTTTAATCGGCAATTTGTGCGCCGCCAACCGCAAGGCCTCCCGCGCCAAGGCATCGCTCACGCCATCTATTTCAAAAATAACTCGGCCAATTTCTAAAGGGAAAACAAAATGATCCACGCTGCCTTTGCCGCCGCCCATACCAACTTCCGCGCCTTTTCTTGTCACGGGCTTATATGGAAATATCCTTATCCAAATTTTGCCGCCGCGCTGGATATGATGAGTCATGGCTCGTCGGCAGGCCTCTATTTGGCGAGAAGTTATCCAGGCGGCTTCCAACGCTTTAAGCCCAAAACTGCCGAAATCCAATTTATTACCGCGTGAAGCCAAGCCCCGGGTGCGGCCTCTCTGCCATTTTCTATGTTTTACTTTTTTGGGCAACAGCATATGTATGTCCGATAAGTTCTATTGATTTTATTTTTTTTCTTCAAACACATCGCCTTTATAAATCCAAACCTTAACCCCGATCACGCCGTAAGCGGTATTGGCTTCAACTTGAGCGTAATCAATATCGGCTCTAAGGTTTTGGAGTGGAATCTTGCCTTTGGAAAGATGCTCTCGGCGAGCTATTTCAGCCCCGCCCAAACGCCCTTTAGCCATAATTTTAATACCCTTAACCAGGGGTTCACCCATTACTTTTTCTATGGTTTGTTTCATCACCCTCCGAAAAGGCAAACGGCGTTCCAATTGCTCGGTTATATTTCTAGCCACTAGCTGGGCATATAATTCGGGTTTTTTAATTTCTTCAATATCTATCTTTATAGCATAATCATGTTTTTGATTTTTTTTGCGATAGTGCTTGTTAAGCTCGTTTTTTAAGCCCTGCTGTAACTCTTCCAAGCCCTTGCCGCCTCGGCCGATTATTAAACCGGGCCGAGATGATTTTATAACCAGACCGATCTGATTGGCCGAACGAACAATTTCAACGCTTTCCAGCGAGGCCTTATCCAACTTGCCAACAATATATTTTCTCAAAATAAAATCTTCCTCCAAAAATTCCTTAAATTTTTTCTGGGTGAACCAGCGTGATTTCCAGTCCTTTTGTATGCCCAGCCGAAACGAGACCGGGTTTATTTTTTGCGCCATAAAAAATTATATTGACTTTCTTTGAAACATTTTCTTAACAAAACCCGATCTTGAAGCGGTTTTGATTTTTGAACCGCTTCTGATTTCCTTTCTTGAATCCAAACCACTCCGGGCGCGGCTTTCGGTGTCGCCGGTTTTGACCCCACTGTCGCGTTTATCCTTATCAGTTTCTTTGGCTGACTTATTTGTTTTTCTATCTCCCTCTAAAATCAGGGTGATATGGGATGTTTTTTTGCTTCGGGGCGCCGTGCGACCGCGCGAGGACGGCCGAGATCTTTTAAAAACCGGACCGCCGTCAACTTTTAAGGTCTCAATTTTTAGACCCTCGGACGAAAGAGAAAAATTATGTTCAGCGTTGGCGATAGCCGATTGTAATAACTTAAAAACCGGGCCAGCGCTTCTTTTGGGTAAAAATCTAAGTTGAGCCAAGGCCTCTTCGGCCGACAAACCTCGAACCAAATCTACCACCGATCTTACTTTTCTGGGACTAATATGCAAATGGTTTAACTTAGCGATGACTTTCATATTTTATTTTTTGGCTGGAACTGCGGCTTTCTCGGCTTGGGCTTTAACCAGTTCGGCTGTTTTCTGGCTGGCCTCCAATTCTCGCTGCATTTTGCCGCCATGCCTGGAGAATTTACGTGTTAGAGAAAACTCGCCTAATTTATGTCCCACCATTTCTTCGGCTACTAAAACCGGAACATGAACTCGGCCATTGTGAACACCTATCGTAAAACCCACCATCTCTGGAGTTATGGTGCAAGAACGCGACCAGGTATTAATAATCTTTCTGGAACCGAGCCCAGCGGCCTTGATCTTCTTTAATAATTTTTCGTCCACAAACGGACCTTTTTTTAAACTTCTCATTTTTTCCTTCTGCTTAAAATAAATACCCGCGAAGGTTTCTTTTTATCTCTGGTTTTAACACCGCGAATACCACCGCCCCAATAATTTTTGGAGCGCTTTAATCCTCGGGGCTGTTTGCCCTCGCCACCGCCGTGGGGATGGTCCACCGGATTCATGGCTGTGCCTCTTACGGTTGGCCTAATGCCCAAACGACGAGATCGGCCAGCGTTTCCTATAACTACCATTTTTTGCTCTGGATTGGAAAGCTCGCCGACCGAGGCCGAACATGTTTCCAAAACCTTTCTAACCTCGCCCGAAGGCATTATCAGGTTTGCAAAACCACCTTCTTTAGCCGAGAGACCAATAAAAACACCGGCGGAACGCCCTAATTTACCGCCTTGGCCTGGATTTAATTCCACACTGTATACAGCCGTGCCCACCGGTATATATTTGAGTGGCATTCTATTGCCCGGTTTTAACGGACCTTCTTCTTTATATGAAGCGATTTCATCACCTACCTTAAGGTTCTGTGGGGCCTGAATATAAGATCTCAAACCATTTTTATAGATAATCCTGGCAATAAAACTGGTGCGGTTAGGGTCGTATTCAATGGCCTCAACTTTAGCTCCAATTCCATAAAAATTTTGCTTAAAATCAACCTCGCGATACATTCTTTTAACACCACCGCCTTGGTGACGCATAGTAATTCGGCCAGAATTATTTCGACCGGCTTGGGATTTTAAAGCGCTGACCAATGCCTTAACCGGCTTTGTGGCCGTAATAAATTTACGGTATTCAATACCGGTCATATGTCGGCGCGATGGCGTTGTCGGACGATAATGCTTCATATTTACGATTTTAGAGCTTCTATTTTTTGACCGGTCTTGATTCTGATTATGGCTTTTTTAAAACCGGTCTGCGTGCCCCATTTACCCTTCAAAAATTTATTCCGGCTCTTATTATTTAAAACATTAACTTTTTCAACATTAACCCCAAATAGTCCCTCCACCGCCATTTTTATGGCGGGTTTGGTAGCCGAACCCTTAACCTCAAAAACATAATTTCGGGTGGCCTCCAGGCCCAAAGCTTTTTCGGTAATTATTGGCTTTATTAAAACATCCCATCCTGGGCGGGCCGCATTTTTAAGGTCGGCTCCGGTTTTGGCTTTGATAACCGCACCTACGGTTGGTTTTATTGAAACGGTCTTTGGAGTAGCGGCTTTATTTGGTTTTTTGAAATTAAATAGACCCATATATTTATTTAGCGGCTAGCCGATTAACCGCGTGCGTTGTTAAAATGATATTATGAAATTTCAAAACATCCAGCAGGCCCAAATTATTGATGGAAACAACTTTCGTTTTAGGTAAATTAGCGCTGGCTCGGGTTAGGTTTTCAACCGGCTGGGATGTTACCACCAACAAACTCTTACCCGTCCAACCCAACTTTGAAATAAGATTTTTAAAATCCTTGGTCTTGCCGCCTGTTAAATCCAATTTCTCCACAACCATTATTCGGCCGCTTTTTAGTTTGGCGCTCAAAGCCATTTTCAATCCCAATTGAGCCACTTTCAAATTTATTTTTTGGGAATAATTTTTATCATTGCGAGGCCCGTGAGAAACCCCACCGCCTTTCCAAATAGGTGAGCGAGTGGAACCGTGCCTGGCTCGGCCAGTGCCTTTTTGCCGCCACGGTTTCTTGCCGCCACCACTAACATCGGAACGGTCTTTGGTGTGGGCTACTGGTTTTCTTTGATTAGCTAATAAGCTCACTCTGACCTGATGAACTAAATTAACATTCATCGGCAAACCAAAAACACCATCACTTAATTCAGTCAATCCGATTTCTTGCCCATCTTGATTGTATAATTTCGTCTCCATCTAATTTCCTAATTTCCTAATTTCTACCATTGTTCCTCTTTTCCCCGGCACCGCGCCTCTTAACGCCATAATTCCAGTAGCCGCATCCACTTTAACCACCTGCAGATTTTTTACTGTAACTCTTTCATTTCCCATCCGACCAGCCATTCGTTTTCCTTTCAGCACTCTTTGCGGAAAACGACTGCCGATGGATCCAGGTTTTCTTAAAACATCTCGATGGCCATGCGAGGCCGGACCGCCCTTAAAACCATGCCTTTTAACCACACCTTGAAAACCCCGACCGGTATTTTGAGCGCTCACGCTAACTTTTTCTCCAGGCGCAAACACCGAAACATCCATTTTATCGCCAATTTTATAAACAGAAATATCATTCACCCTGAATTCTTTTACATGAGCGAAACTGCCTAAACCCTTAAAGTGACCCTTTAACGATTTGGAAATACTGCTTTCTTTTTTTACGCCAGTGCCTACCTGCACGGCCATATAGCCGTCTTGCTCAGGTGTTTTAACCTGCGTCACGGTATTTTCTTCGGCGCCAATCAAAGTTACCGGAGTTACTTCTCCTTTTTCGTTAAACAACTGCATACAGCCCAATTTTTTCCCCAATATGAATTTCATAATAATTTTGACTCAAAAAAATCGGGACGCGCCCGATTTTTTTTAATACTACCGGAAAATCGCTATCCTTTCAAAACCATCCCTAAGGAACACCAAAGTTTTTACTTTACATCTTAATCTCCACATCCACTCCTGCCGGCAAATTCAAATTCATTAACGCGTCTATAATTTTGGGATTGGGGTTTAAAATATCAATCAAGCGCTTGTGCGACCTCATCTCAAACTGTTCCCGCGAGTTTTTATGCACAAAGGTGGAGCGGTTAACGGTATAGCGATGGATTTCGGTGGGCAAAGGCACCGGACCGACAATCTCGGCGCCGTTTCTTAAAGCAATATCAACAATCTGCTTGCAGGAAGCGTCAATTATTTTGCTGTCGTATGCCTTAATCTTTATGCGAAGCCGTTGTTTGATTTCTTCCACGGGGACTTTCGCGGGGATTTTCTTTGTGGCTACCGTCTTGGTGGATGTCGTGGGCATTTTATTTGTTTGGTGTAAAGTACAATTGTTTGTCGCTGATATCCGGTTTATTTTACTATCTTAAGAACCACACCCGCGCCAACCGTTTTGCCGCCTTCTCTGATGGCAAACCTTAATTTTTCTTCCAGGGCTACGGGAGCTATCAGTTTAACAGTTATCTTAACAGTGTCGCCGGGCATAACCATTTCCGTGCCTTCAGGCAAAATAACTTCGCCGGTAACATCAGTGGTTCTGATATAAAATTGCGGTTTATAACCCTTAAAGAAAGGCGTATGGCGGCCGCCTTCTTCTTTGGTTAAAACATAAACCTCGGCTTCAAAATCGGTGTGAGGCGTAATAGAACCCGGCTTGGCTAAAACCTGGCCGCGTTCCACATCTTCTTTCTTGGTGCCTCTAAGCAACAGGCCGGCATTGTCGCCCGCCTGGCCTTCGTCCAGAGAACGGTTGAACATTTCAATTCCGGTAATCACCGTTTTGACAGTCGGACGCAAGCCCACGATTTCAATTTCCTCGCCCAATTTTAATTTACCTCTTTCTATTCTTCCGGTAACAACTGTACCTCGGCCTTCAATGGAAAAAATATCTTCCACCGGCATTAAGAAAGGTTTGTCAACTTCTCTTTTGGGTTCGGGAATAAAATCATCCAAGGCCTGAATCAAATCCACGATGGGTTTGGTGGCCGGATCATCTATGGTCTTGGCCTCCAGGGCCTTAAGCGCCGAGCCCTTGATAATCGGAGTGGTGTCGCCGGGATATTCATATTTATTTAAAAGTTCGCGCACCTCGGCTTCCACCAAATCAACCAATTCCGGATCATCCACTTGATCCACTTTATTTAAGAAAACAATAACCGCCGGCACACCTACCTGTCGGGCCAAGAGAATATGCTCGCGGGTTTGAGGCATCGGGCCGTCGGCCGCCGAAACCACCAAAATCGCGCCATCCATTTGAGCGGCGCCGGTAATCATATTTTTAATATAGTCGGCATGGCCCGGCGCGTCAATGTGGGCGTAATGCCTTTTTTCGGATTCGTATTCGGAATGGTGCAGGGCAATGGTAATGCCGCGCGCTCTTTCTTCGGGCGCGTTATCAATATCATCAACTTTTTCCACCTTTTTAACCAGGCCCTTCATGTTTAAAACATGCAAAATAGCCGCGGTTAAACTGGTCTTGCCGTGGTCCACATGACCGATGGTGCCCACATTCAAATGGGGCTTGGTGCGATCAAATTTGTCTGCCATATTTGTCTAAATTTAACTTATTAAATTTAGCTACAAATACGAGCATCCCGCCGCAGGCGGGGCGACATACTTATAACTAAAACTATTAATTATGAAAATAAAAGACAAGATAAAAACACCTTTATTGTTTAAAGTAATTTACCAGGCCTTATCACTTAAATCTTAGCGTAAGACCATTGTAATATAGTGTCGGAAGGGAGTCAACCCCGCAAGACAACTTTAATCATTAAACCCAGTTATTGATCTTTTGCGGGTAAATATTTTTGATGTTTTTGATTTCTTTAACCTTATATCAATCGCTTCAACATACTAAATACTAATAGGCCTTAGCTCGATGTTTGATACGATAAATTTTAACCTGTTTATCCTTATCGCTGATTTCGTAAATAACCCGCCAATCACTAACTCTAATCCGATAGGCATTTTTAGCCCCGGCTAATTTTTTACAACCCGATGATTTGGGATTTTTTGCTAATAACAAAAGATGCTCGGTTATCCTTTTCCTTAAAGACAACTCGAGCACATCTAAATCTTTTTCTGCCCGCCGTTCCAGCAGAACCTTATACATGATCTTTTGTGTAATCCTGTAAATCCCGAAAATAGGTTTTACTTTTTTTTATTTGACGCAATTCAGCCAGATCTTCTTTTTCTTGGGCAATTTCAAGCAATTTTTTATAACGATCAATATCCAAAACCACGGCCTGTGGCTTGCCGTTTTTAAATATAATTCTTTCTTTTAAGAGGGTGGACATAACTAGATAATAAAACAAAATGTTTAAAAAAGAAAGCGGACGCCAATTTCGGCGGGATTCATGATTGATAGTTGTTTAAAAAATCACTTCCGCTGGTATAAGCCCACCAAAACTGTTTGGGCGAGAATGTGACCAGACATGGCTTTTTCTAGATCGGGTTTTTGGGATGATGAATCAATGTCCAACTTAATATCCAAAGCATACAACTTAAATTGATAATGATGTGTACCCGAGCCGGGGCAAGGACCGCCCCAGCCGGTTTGGCCAAAATCGGTGATGCCCATTATTGTTCCGACGGGTACGCTATTTTCGGCAATCTCGGTGGTCTCGGGTTTGATATTCCACACCAACCAATGGACCCAGTCGCCGCGAGGCGCGTCGGGATCATCCACAATCAGCACTAAACTTTTTGCCGCCACAGGAACATCCACTATCATCAACGCCGGATTAACATCCTCGCCGTCGCAGGTATACTTGGAAGGAATACTTTGGTTGTTAATAAAAGACGGACTGGTCAATCGCATATTTATGTTTTAGTTCTATATTACTATATTCAAACGATCGTCCAAAAATAGTAATATAGTAATTTGATATATCACCTATTATCCCCGTGGCCGTGAAGCGCGCCTCTTTTTTTGCGGGAAAATAATTTTTCTATGTTGCCCGAAGCAATTTTATCTAAATCAATTTTAAACTCCGAGGCAGTTTGCGAAACATACCACAGCGCATCCCCCAGTTCTTTGGTTAAGTCGTCTTTAAATTCTTTGGTGACAACGCCGTTGTCGTCGCGCAACATTTTTTTTACTTTCTCGACCACCTCGCCCGCCTCTCCCGCCAAACCTAAAACCGGATAAATACCGGTGCCGATTTTTTTAAGAGCCGGAACTTTTTTATACAACGCCGTTCGGGCAGTTAATTTTTGGTATTCAGAAAAAGTCATAATTAATTTAACAATAAATAAATCAGCAATCCGTGAAAGCACCAAACAATCCATTACGCTATCGCCATAATTATTAATATGCGTTGAAATTAATAAAAAAGCAATGGATCATATTAGGTAGACCAGCGCCTGGTTGTGCTAAAATAAAAATGTTAAATTTTAACCGATGTCCAGAATTAAATATATTTTTGTTTCCGGCGGCGTAATGTCCTCGGTCGGCAAGGGCATAGCGGCCGCGTCGCTTGCCAAATTATTACAGAGCAAGGGTTATCGCGTCTGTCCGGTAAAGTGCGAAAATTACCTTAATATTGATGCTGGCACTATCCGCCCCACCGAACACGGTGAGGTTTTTGTTTGTGACGACGGCATGGAAACGGATCAGGATATCGGCACTTACGAACGCTTTTTGGATCAGTCGCTTTCACGCGCCAATTTCATTACTATGGGCCAGGTTTATCAAACCGTAATTGAACGAGAGCGATCTTTCGGCTACGCCGGCGAGGATGTGGAAGCCATTCCGCATTTGTGCGATGAGATTATTAACCGTATAAAAGAAGCCGGCCATAAAGAGCGGGCCGATATCGTGATGGTGGAATTAGGCGGCACAGCCGGCGAGTATCAGAATGTTTTTTATTACGAGGCCTCGCGCATTATGAAACTGCGCAATAAAGACAGCGTCTTGCAGGTGCATGTCGGTTATTTGCCCACCCCGCCCACCATTGGCGAAATGAAATCCAAGCCCGTGCAAACCTCGGTGCATATTTTAAACTCCATGGGCATTCAGCCGGATTTTTTAGTGGCCCGAGCCGAAAAACCTTTGGATAAAAAACGCAAAGATCGCTTAGCCATGTTCTGCAATATGGACAGCGCCGATATCATTTCCAACCCGGATTTGGACTCGGTTTATGATGTGGCCTTAAAATTTGACGAACAGCACTTCGCCGATAGGATCTTGAAACGCTTTCGCTTAAAACCCCAAAACCGCGATCTAAAGGACTGGGCCAAACTGGCGGCCACGGTAAAAACCGTGGAGCGAGAAATTCCGATTGGTTTGATAGGCAAATATTTTGCCACGGGCGATTATATTTTGGCCGATGTTTATCTTTCGGTGATTGAGTCGTTAAAATACGCCGGTTGGAGCCACAGCATTAAACCCAAATTCCATTGGATTGATTCAGAAAAGATTGAAAGTGACGGCGCGGCCAAACACTTGCGCGGCCTGGCTGGAGTGGTGGTGCCGGGCGGTTTTGGCAGTCGCGGCGTTGAGGGTATTATTCAAGCTATTCAATACGCCCGTGAAAATAAAGTTCCGTATTTTGGTTTGTGCTACGGCATGCAATTAGCCACAGTGGAAGTGGCCCGCCATTTAGCGAATTTGGCCGGCGCCCACACCACCGAGGTTAACGCCAAGACCCGTCATCCGATTATTCATATTATGCCTGAACAAGAAAAAAAGATGTTGGAGCGTTCTTACGGCGCCACTATGCGTTTAGGCGCTTGGGAAACCAAACTGGTTAAGGATTCCAGGGTTTTCCGGGCTTATGGCCAAAACAAAATCAGCGAACGGCATCGCCATCGTTTTGAATTTAATAACGCTTATCGCGCGAAACTTGAAGCCGCGGGTTTAAAAATTTCCGGCGCTTCAACCGACGGTCGTATTGTGGAAATTATAGAATTAGAAAATCATCCTTGGTTCGTGGGCGTCCAATTCCATCCGGAATTCAAATCCCGCCCACTGCGACCCCATCCTCTGTTCCGGGATTTTATGGGAGCGTGTTTAGATAACCATAAATCAGAAAAATAACTGATGCGGTATTCATTGTACAAAATTCGAACCTTTTTTGAAACCAATCCTGACGAGGAATGAATCGCCCCGCCACCGCCTCGCAGAGCCTCGGCTGAATTTTCCGCCCGCAGGAGGGGTCTGGGGAGGAATGCGGGCGGGTTTCGGACTGGGGGTTTTCGGAAATTCGGCGGCTTATGAATTTTGCTCAACCTTTCTAATTCTATCGGCTATTTCATCAAACCTATCTTTATCGTCTAATCGCTCTCGTACTTCTTCAAATGTCAGCCAGTGTCCACCCTTGCCTTCCAAAACATCAAATTTTTCTTGATCTGTGTGATACAAAAACATATATCTGATATTTTTGCGCTCATTCCACATCGTTATAGAAGTGCCAAAATATTTCAATTCTTCGGCGCGGACATCAATTTGCAATTCTTCTTTCGTCTCGCGGATTACAGCTTGTGTTGGTGTTTCTCCAATCTCAATTTCACCACCGAAATAACCCCAATCAGGTTTTTTATGTCCGCGCCTGTCTTGAATCAAAATTTGATGTTTTGAATTGATAGGGACGATAAGGGCTTTGCGGT
>CAYIPG010000008.1:0-28665 GCA_964365305.1 uncultured Candidatus Saccharibacteria bacterium | reverse complement strand
TTATCCGATTTTTGGCCGGACTGGCTGACATTATAAAAATCTCTTTTAAACATTACCACCCAAAACGCGGCCAGAATAACAAAAGAAACCGCCAATAAAAAAACCACCACCTGTTTTTTCTTGTGATCGGGCTTTCTTCTTAATTTAACGATAAAATTGTATAAGCTCATTTTAACTCTAGTAAATTTAAGCCAATTTCCTCACTTAATTTTCTATCAACTTTTCCATTAGCCGAGTCAATAATAACTTCCAGTGTAGCGCTAACTATGGCTGATTTTAAGTGGCCGGTCACGGTGTTAAAATTATAATCACCCAAAGAAGCGTGCAGATGCAAATAGGTTTCTCCAGCCATAGTGGAAACATTGCCCGATAGCGGCGCCGCTTCGTGGCTGTCTTCAAATTTTTTATCGTAATATTTTTTGGTCTCCGGATCAAAATATCTTAATTCAATATGTTTAAGCGCGCCAATGCCTAAAACCGAGCCCAATATTATTTTTTCCCGATGACAAAAATCCTTAAGCGTCGCCGCCACTTCTTCGCCTTTATCCAATCTGACAACATATTTGTTTTCTAATTTTCTAAATTCCATTTTTGGGAGTTGAACTCCGAAAAGAAGTTGTGCTAATTTACTAATTCCCGATCACTTCGTTATATTAAGCACAGCCGTTTCGGTTTCTTCCTGCGGCAAATCCTTTTTCTTGATAACCAGTTTATTCTGGGCTTCCACATCGCCACTGCCCATTTCTTTCAAAAAGATAGTGGGTTTTTCCTTAAAACCAATAGGCACAGCTAGGCGGGGTTCTATTTGATTAACAATCTTGACGGCAATTTCATTGTCGTCGCGGGAGTCCCCCGCGCCAATTATTAAAACATCAATATTATCCAAACCCTCTAACTGCTCATCACTCAACTCTTCTTTGGCCCGGGAGAGATAATAAATTCTAACGCCTTCGGCTTCTATAGTGTAATCAAGATTGCCGTTTTGACCCAACGAAGCCATCACAAAAAAACCTTTAGCATCGTACTCGCCCGGGGTGTTAATGACAAAAGATGTTTTGGCAGAATGCTTTTGGCTTTGTTCCGACAACAAAATCACCCCGGCTTCTTCTTTGGGTTCTTTTTCGGCGGAAAAAGGATTGGTGATCAAACGCGAACCCGCGCTCTCCAGCGAGACGCAAGTTCCCCCGTGCCAATATAAAATCATGATAAAAATCTAACACAAAACTTGTTGTTCCACAACTATTTACAAGTTACAAATACATGTGATATGGTCGCAGAATGTTCCTTTAGGAAAGTAAAATAACCCCATAGAAAGGAGGTGATTAATCATGGTGAAGACATGGGTCAAATTGTTCCATTTGATCCTGCTAGATAAACTAGAAGTGATCGTGGGGAGTTGGCTTGATCAGAATTCGGTGAGAATCGTGGCATCATCTCAATCGCAAACAGGCAATATTAGCTATGTCAACCTCACCGTTTTCTACGAGGATGTCGGCCGATCTGACCCATCGATCTAAGTTCGGCGTCCCCCCTCCGACGAAACCGTCGGAGGGCTTTTTTATTCTTTCTTGCCTTTACCTAATAGCTCTGATATAGTTTTTAACTATGGAAAATGAAGCTAACAGTCTCGCTGTAGCAACTCCTAAGAGCGGCGCGACTATGAAGGATCTCTTTCAGGAAAAAGGCAATTTGTTTGTTTTTCCCAAAGTCGGCGACACTGTAGCCGCCCGCGTTATTGAAAAAGGCCGCAATCGGGTTTTTGTGGATATTAAGGCCTTCAGAACCGGTGTCATCTATAAGGGAGAAATGGAAACCTCCAATTTGAATATCCAAGATATCAAACCGGGCGATATACTGATGGTAAAAATAATTGATCTGGAGAATAAAGAGAGTTTGGTGGAAGTGTCGTTAAATGAAGTCGGCTTAGACCAGGCCTGGGATGAAATTAGGGCCTTAAAAGCCAGCGGCGAAACCGCCGAAGTAAAAATCACCGGCGCCAACCGCGGCGGTTTAACCGCCATATTAAACGGCCTCGCCGCGTTTTTGCCGGCCTCGCAATTAGCCAGCGGCAATTATCCCCATGTGGAAGGCGGCGACAAAGAAGAAATTTTAAAAAGTTTAAAAAAACTGGTCGGCCAAAGCGTTATTGTAAAAATAATTGATTGTGATCAAAAAATATCAAAAATAATACTGTCCGAAAAAGCCCAGGTCTCCAAAGAAACCAAAACCAAATTAACCGGTTATGTTTTAGGCGATGTAATTAGCGGCGAAATTTCGGGCTTGGTTGATTTTGGCGCTTTCGTAATGTTTAACGGCATTGAGGGCTTGATCCATATATCCGAAATCGGTTGGCAGCTGGTGGAAAAGCCGAGCGATTTTCTAAAAATCGGCGACCAAATACAAGCCAAGATAATAGACATTGAGGGCGATAAGGTCTCGCTGTCGCTCAAGGCCTTAAAACCCAATCCCTGGGACGAAGTTGAAAAGAAATACAAAAAAGGCGATGTGGTTATGGGCACAATCGCCAAGTTCAATCCTTTCGGCGCTTTTGTTAAAATTGATTCGGACATTCAAGGTCTCGCCCATGTTTCAGAATTCAAAACCTACACAAACATGGTGGCCGCCGTGGAACTAAACAAGGCCTATCAGTTTAAAATAACTTTGCTGGAGCCCAAGGACTACAAAATGGCTTTGCAGCCGATTAGTGATTTGGAGACCGGGTCTCAAATAGAGACCACCCCGTCCGAGCCAGTGAACCCTGCCGATCTTATGGGGTTGACCCCGTTAGAAGTTTAATTATTCATACCCTTTCACCCCTGATCATAGCCAAAGGCGGCTTCGCAGGAAACCGCGTAGTAACCAAGCAATATCGCTGAACTTCTAACGGGGTTGACAACATAGAAATAATCAGTTATCCTGGTTTTACATAAAACAATGAAGACCCTGCTAAAAAACATATTTTTTGCGCTGATAATTTTTATATTGCTGGTGTCTCTTTTTTCGGGTTTTTCGCAATTATCCAAAAAGGACGCCGTTATTTCTCTTTCGGAATTTGCTTCAAAAATTAAAAACGGCGAGGTAAAAAGCGCGTCTATTTCGGGTGATAAAGTGGCGCTAATTTTGTCGGATGATTCCAAAGCGTCTGTATTTAAGGAAGGCGCGCTTTTAGAAAACTTAAAAAATCTGGGTGTCACCGCGGATGAACTTGCGGCGATGAATGTGGAAATAAAAGGCGAAAGCGATTTGAGCTATGTGCTGCTTAATATCTTACCGGCAATACTGCCGTTTCTTTTGGTTTTTTTCTTTTTCTGGCTGATGTTCCGCCAAGCCAAAGCCGGCCAAACCCAGGCCTTCAGTTTTGGGGCATCACAAGCTAAAATTTTTGATCCCAATAAAGAAAAAGTTACTTTTAAAGATGTGGCCGGCGCCAAAGAAGCCAAAGAAGAACTTAAAGAAGTGGTTGATTTTTTACGCAGTCCCGGCAAGTTTTTGAGCATGGGGGCGCGCATTCCCCGCGGCGTTATTTTAATCGGCGGGCCCGGCACGGGTAAAACCCTGTTGGCGCGAGCCGTGGCCGGCGAAGCTAATGTGCCCTATTATCATATTTCCGGTTCGGAGTTTGTGGAAAT
This sequence comes from uncultured Candidatus Saccharibacteria bacterium, assembly GCA_964365305.1. Taxonomy (GTDB): domain Bacteria; phylum Patescibacteriota; class Minisyncoccia; order JACQLN01; family JACQLN01; genus CAYIPG01. The sequence goes on along the minus strand of CAYIPG010000008.1, from coordinate 25,036 downwards.
GTTCGTGGGCGTAGGCGCGGCTCGGGTGAGGGATCTTTTTAAAATCGCCAAAAAAAATACGCCGGCCATAATTTTTATAGACGAAATTGACGCTGTCGGCCGCCATCGCGGCGCCGGCGTAGGCGGCGGGCACGACGAGCGTGAACAAACCTTAAATCAAATTCTGGTGGAATTGGATGGTTTTGAACGCGACACCAATATTATTGTTATCGCCGCCACTAATCGGCCCGATATTTTAGACCCGGCCTTATTGCGTCCGGGCCGATTTGATCGGCGCATAATCGTGGACGAACCCGATATTAAAAACCGCGAGGAAATTTTGGAAATCCACGCTCGCGGCAAACCCTTGGCTAAAGATGTGGCGCTAAAAAAAGTGGCCGAACGCACGCCGGGTTTTAGCGGCGCCGATTTGGCCAACCTAATGAACGAAGGCGCTATTGTGGCCGCCCGAAAAAACAAAAAAGAGATTGATCAGATTGATCTTTTGGAATCAATAGAAAAAGTTATGATGGGCCCCGAAAGAAGAAGCAAAATTTATTCCCAAAAAGAAAAAGAGATTGTGGCCTACCACGAAGCCGGCCACGCTTTGGTGGCTTCGGCCTTGCCTAACGCCGACGCGGTGCATAAAATTTCTATAATCTCGCGCGGACGCGCCGGCGGCTACACCTTAAAACTGCCGTTGGAAGAAATAAATTTTTATTCCCGAGCCAAATTTTTGGATGAACTTGCCACCCTCTTGGGCGGCTACGCGGCCGAGAAAACAATTTTTAACGATGTTACCACCGGCCCTTGTTCCGATCTTAAAATTGCTTCAGACCTGGCCCGCCGGATTGTAACCGAATACGGCATGTCCGAAAAACTCGGCCCGGTTACCTATGGCGATAAGGAACATATGGTGTTTTTGGGTAAGGAATTATCCGAACAACGCAACTATTCCGAACAAGTCGCCACTAAAATTGACGAGGAAGTATCCGGTCTGATAAAAAAGGCCTACGCCACCGCCCTAAAAGTAATCAAAGACCAACGCGGTTTGCTGGATAAAATAGCTAAAGTGCTGATAGAAAAAGAAACCATAGAACAAAGCGAATTTGAGGCCTTAATAAAACCATCGCATCTCGCGACATCTTTTTGATAATCTAAAAACTCTCGCGGACAAAAACACCGCTTTACTCCAGCGGCGTTTTTAGTTAAAGTTTTATGACATGGGCATATAGCTCAATTGGTTAGAGCACGGAGCTTATACCTCCGCGGTTCCTGGTTCGAGTCCAGGTATGCCCACTTAATTAAGTTCCAAATGGAGTTCTATAATAAACCCACACTTCTCGGGATCTACTAGTTAGATTCTAACTCTGGCACGCTCACCAATATTTGTTTAAGACAATTTCAATTTCTATATACTTCTATAATATCTATATATCTATCTCTTACTATTCTCTTACTATCTTCCTGTATCTTCATCTTCTATTTCTATCGCAATCATATACACGCAATTGCGTGTATATGATGCAAGTCAAATAAAAATAAAAAGGAATGAAACTCATCCATTCATCTTGATCAATAATATGATGTTTTATCAATCAAAAACCCGCTACACCAAACCAAATTTCTCCTTAAAAGCGAGTTCGTCGTCTAACCAATGGATCTCTACCAGGCGAACAAAAGGCCGAAGGCGGAAAAATTCGGAAACATACTCTACCTCACTCTTACATTCATACGGCAAAATGAAAGCGCTTTTTTGATATTGCATAAAGCCCAGCCGTTTTAACATGGCCCGAAAGGCCTCGCGTTCTTTGTCTTTGCCTTTGGGAATATCAAACAAAATCATCCGCCATTTTTTATCCCATAATTCCGGTTTGTTGATAGCCATCGTTTCTATATTAAATTCCAAGGCCTTGGTTTTTCCGTTTTCGGTTAAAACCATAGTAGTGGAACCATTCTCGTTTATTCTTTCTTCAATCAATCTGGACTTATATAAGGCCTTAATCGCCCGTTTCAAAGCCAATTGGTTTATTTTAGACCATTCATCTGATACGCTTTTAATAACACCAAAATAAGCGCGAGGTGATCCGGATAATGCTAAACCAACTCCACCATACAATAAAAGTAAGACCTTTTTTTGATTCGCCCCAAATCCTTTCATATTATTTTATTTAAATAAACTATTTTTATTTTATCTATATTTCTATATTATCTACCTAGATAATATAGAAGATACATCTACACAAATATATATATAAAAAAATAAAAACAATCACATACATGCAATTGCAGTAAGATGATATATAATAAAAGTATAGCATAAAAATATGTGCAGTTATGTATAGTATGTATAGAATGTATAATATAGAATGATATTTGACTAATATAAAAAATAAGGAGGTTCTACATGAAACAGAATAATCATATTAAAATTAAAATAGGCCTGGCTGGAGAAGATATTGCTTGTAAATATCTTGTGGATAAAGGTTACAAAATAATTGAGAGAAATTTTAGAAATAAAATCGGAGAATTAGATATAGTGTGCAAATACAATAGTGATCAAGAAATAGATAATAATGGTCAAAATACTTCTAAAATCGTATTTGTGGAAGTTAAAACACTAACTCCCAATAAAACCGGGCTAAATCCAGAAGAAAATGTAACTTTTTTTAAACAAAAAAAGTTAATTAGAACCTGCAAACTGTTTTTAGCGACAAATAGAATTGATTTGGATTCAGAATGGCAAATAGATGTGGTTTCTATATTTCTTGATCCAGAAAAAAAGAAAGCTAGAATAAGACATACCCAAAATGCCGTTTACTAGTGAGAATACTTGCCAGAATATTTGATTATGCTTTATTTTGATCTATTTCGTATATTTTCCATATTACAATCATATACACGCAATTGCGTGTATATGATTGTAATATTATATATTTAGATTATACTAAGTTAAATTATGCTAAGTTAGAATACCGGACTAGATATAAAGACTAGATATAAAGAATAGAAACAGATAATAGATAGGATAGATAGATTACACATATTACCCCTCAAACCAAGTATTCGGCTTCAAAGGTTAATTTCGGGAGTTAATAAAATATATCTGGCCAATGCTTGTGGACTAAAGAGATGTGTGTTATGATGAAGATACTTTGGGGGATCCACGGCTGGGTCGCCGTGGGAGGCTCTATTCCAGCCTTTCATGCTTGTCGGTGCTGGTAGCACCGACAAAGTCCGCGATCACGCCACCCTTCGAAGCCGGCTTGCGACCCCATAATCGCAAGCCGTTTTTTTTCAGGTGGCAATAATAGAACTTTTGTTCTACATCATATACCAGCAATTGCATGTATATGATATATATAGAATGACTACAATACAAATAGAATCAGCATATTCAGAATCATCAGAATCAGAAGAATGAATAATATAGATAACCCCAGAATATAGATGGTCACAGAATAATATTGTTGCATCAAAAAATATAGTATGTTATCTTGTAAATAACATTTAGTCCCACGCACCCTTGTGAGGCAGTGTTTGTTTCATGCTTAAAACAAAACAAAAAGAAAAAATAATCAAGGAATTTCAGGATCATAAAGAAGATACTGGCTCGGCCAGTGTTCAAGTTGCTATTCTTACTGAAGAAATTGAAAAACTGGCGTTACACTTAAAAAAACATGCCAAAGACAATCACTCCCGCCGAGGCCTGTTAAAAATGGTGGCTAAAAGAAAAGGGCTCTTGGATTATCTTTCCAAAAATGACGAGAAAAAATACGGGCAGGTAATTAAGAAATTGGGCCTAAAGAAATAGATAAAATGCCAGCAATCAAACATAAAGAACAAAGAGTGGGCATACTTATTGATGTCCAGAATCTCTATCACTCGGCCAAACAAATTTATCACGGCCGGGTAAATTTTAAGGAGGTGCTCAAAAGCGCTACTGCCGGAAGAAAACTCATTCGGGTTATTGCCTATGTGATCAAAACAGAAAGTGGCGAGGAAAAATCATTTTTTGAAGTTCTGGCTAAATTAGGCATAGAAATGCGGGTTAAGGATCTCCAGATTTTTCCGGGTGGAATGAAAAAAGGCGATTGGGATGTCGGCCTGGCCATTGATGCGGTGCGCTTAGCCGAGTCATTGGACGCGGTGGTATTGGTTACCGGCGACGGCGATTTTGTGCCGTTGGTGGAATATCTAAAATTTAACAAGGGTTTGCAGGTGGAAGTAATGGCTTTTGGCCGAAGCGCTTCGGCCAAATTAAAAGAGGCCACCGATAATTTTACCGATCTGGGCGACGGTCAACGCTACATGCTTACGAATAAATCCAATAGCAATGAATAAAAGATTTGAGACCGAACTCGGCGGTAAAAAATTAATTTTAGAAACAGGGAAATTGGCCATGAATGCCGATGCCGCCGTGGTGGCCACTTACGGCGAAACGGTTGTTTTGGTAACGGCGGTTATGTCTAAAAATGAAAAGAGTGGGATAAATTATTTTCCTTTGAGCGTTGATTTTGATGAAAAACTATACGCGGCCGGCCGAATCAAGGGCTCGCGCTGGGTTAAAAGAGAGGGCCGACCCACTGATGAGGCCATTCTAACTAGCCGTCTAATTGATCGGACCCTAAGGCCGCTTTTTAACCAGCGTTTAAGAAACGAGGTTCAGGTAATTTTAACCGCTCTTTCTTTTGATGGTGAAAACGATCCCGACACTTTGGGCATTATCGCCGCTTCGGCGGCTGTGCTTATTTCGGGCATCCCATGGAACGGACCGGTGGCGGCTGTTAGAATCGGCCGCGATAATAATAAAAATTTTATTATAAACCCGACTTACGCTCAAAGAGAAAAGAGCGATCTGGATTTGGTTGTTTCCGGACCCAAGGGTTTGGTTAATATGATAGAATGCGGCTCTAATGAAATTGCCGAGGAAGAAATAGTCAAGGCCGTGGAACTGGCTCAAAGCGAGATTCAAAAACTCATAGATTTCCAAAATAAAATAGCTGATTCAATCGGTCGTAAAAACTCTATCGCTTTGGCGCCTCAAGCCGACGAGGCCTTAAGAAAAGAAATAAAAAGCAATTTGGGTTCACGGCTAGAAACGGCCTTGTTTAACGGCGACCATAAAATGGAAGCGGTGGAGGACTTAAAAAAAGAAATTTTAAGCGGGGTGGGGGACTCCAGAAAAAATGGCAAGGATATTGCCGAAGCCGATTTTTTGTTTGAAGAAGAACTTGGCCGGCTGATGCATATCAATATAATTAATAATAAAAAACGCCCCGACGGCCGCCAGTTAGATGAGATCAGGCAATTAAATATAGAAGTGGGGGTTCTGCCGCGAACGCATGGTTCGGCTATTTTCCAAAGAGGTCAAACCCAAGCGCTATGTGTTTTAACCCTAGGCGCGCCGGGTTTGGAACAATCAGTGGAAACAATGGAATTCGTGGGCACTAAACGCTATTTGCACCATTATAATTTTCCGCCGTTTTCTTCGGGCGAAGTCGGCCGTATCGGTTTTCCGGGCCGGCGCGAGATCGGCCATGGAGCGCTGTCCGAAAGAGCGATATTGCCCTCCATACCCACCAAAGAAGAATTTCCTTATACTATTAGAGTTGTCACGGAAATTTTATCATCCAACGGCTCCACTTCCATGGCCTCGGTCTGCGGCTCAACCTTGGCGTTGATGGACGCAGGCGTAAAAATAAAAAAACCTGTGGCCGGAATTGCCATGGGGCTGTTGATTGAAAATGAACATAATCCCGAAAAAAACTTTACTATAATCACCGATCTCGCCGGTCCGGAAGATCATCACGGCGATATGGATTTTAAGGTAGCCGGCACGGCCGACGGCATTAACGCTTTACAAATGGATGTTAAGGTCTCCGGATTAACTCCAAAAATTTTAGCCCAAGTGCTGACTCAAGCCAAAAAAGCCCGCCTGGAAATTATGGCGGCCATGTTAAAAGTAATCAGCGAACCCCGAGCCAAACTTTCTCCGCACGCGCCCAAGATATTAACTTTAAGGATAAATCCTGCTAAAATTAGAGATGTCATTGGCTCTGGCGGAAAAATCATTCATCAGATAACTGATGAGACCGGTGTTACTATAGACATAGAAGACGATGGCTTGATATTTATTACTTCCGAAAATGATGAATCGGCCAATCGCGCTTTGGAATGGATAAAAAACATAACTCACGAAGTAAAGCCCGGTGAAATTTTTCAAGCAAAAATAGTCAGGATATTAAATTTTGGCGCTTTTGCCGAAATACTGCCCGGACAGCAGGGCTTAATCCATATTTCTGAACTCTCATCGGGGCGAGTGGAAAAAGTGGAAGATGTAGTGAATATTGGCGATGTTGTTTCAGTTAAAGTAAAAAATATAGATAGCGAAGGCCGAATAAACCTTTCTTTGAAAGACGCCCAACAGAACTAAGCGCTAGTGATTAGGTTTTAGAATTTAGGATTAATAAAATACTCGTTTATTATTAATATCCTAGTGGCTAGACCTTATTTTATTTAAGCGATGCCTCCTACAGCTCTTACAACACCCCTAAAAAACCCAACCGCTTACACTTATAAAATAAGAACCATGGCGGATGATATTGTCGCGCTCAAAAAAGGCCAGAGCCCGGCCGGTTCAACTGTGGTTCTGGAACCGCTCCAAAAAATTACTACTCCTGGCATAATCCTAGAAACTCCGACCCTAAAATCAGAAACCAAAAAAGAAATCACCGTTCCTGTAAACAAACAAGAATTTAAACCGGCTTTTCCGGAAATAATTTTTACCGAACCCAAAAAACCAGAACCACCCCGAGCAATTCCGCCCATAGATCAAATTCAAAAAAAGGAAGAAACAGCTAAGGTCTTTGAGTTTACGGGACCGCCTCCCAGCCAGACCCGGCCGCCTTTTGCCGGCCCAATAAACCCGCCCTTCCAGGCGCAAAATATACCAAAAACCTTAGAAAAACCAAGACCTCTCGTTCAAAAAATGGAACCATTAGCACAACAAAATCTATCGCCGACACCCTCTCTGCCGCCGCGGCCAATGAGTTCTCCACCGCCCTTACCGCCATTACCATCACTGCCCTTCAGACCGAGCATGCCACCCCTGCCATCGCGGCCAGCAACACCCCCGTCTCCGATAACCGGTGCCGCGCCGATGAATTTACCATCGGCTAATTTTCCATCAACATCAATACCGCCAACACTGCCGCCCTTACCGGCGGTTTATAGTTCCGCAATAAAAAAGAAGAGTATGATTATTCTTTTGGCTGGCGCGGTTGTAGTGGTTATTTTTATCATTGGAGAAATATGGTGGTTTTTCTTAAAACCAGCGGCCGCGCCTGTAGCGCCCGCCAATGAAACCAATAATATTCTGCCTCCGCCGCAGGAATTACAACCATTATTGCCGCCTCAAGAAACATCAGTTAACACGCCATCTCAAGAAACATCGACTCTGCCAAAAGCATTACTTAGCTACAATCGCGTTGAAATAATAACTGTTGAATCCATATCACCCGCAGAGATAGCCGCCGCCGTTAATGATTTTGACACCACCACAATTGGGACAGATGAATTAGCGCGCCTGGTTATAAAAATAGAAAATGCCGAAATCGCCCTGGATCAAAATCAACTACCATCTAATAATATTGTTACCTTAGAAAATATTGCCGCCGGACTGAAATTAAAAATACCAGCCGCTATAAAAAATGAACTTTTAGATGATTATGATCTCTTTATTTACGGTTCATCGGAATTTGATAAAGAAATCTGCCAAAAAAATAAAAATACTGCGCCAAGTTGTTCTGGACCGCGTTTGGGCTTGGCTCTAAAAACAACCGGTGAGACAAAAATAAATTCAGCCGCGAAAATTTGGGAAAAAACCATGGCGAGCGATCTTAAAAATTTGATTTTGGCGAAAACAACTTCTGCGGGCCAATTCCAAACTGGCACATACCAAGGTCAAACCATCCGCTACAAAAACTTGCCCATCAGCGCCATCGCCATTGAATACGCTTTGGTGAATGATGTTTTGATTATTGGCACTTCCAAGAGTTCAACTCTAAAAGCGATTGACGCCGCCGGGGTTAGCGAAACAAATGAATGAAATAATCCTTAACACGGAACTTGATTTTAAGCTGGCAGAACTTAAAAGGTTTCTGCCAGTTTTGGTTCTGGCGCCCTATACCAGAATTTTATTTTTGGCGGGCTCAACCGCGTTGGGCTCGCCCCGACCGGAAAGCGACCTGGACTTAATAATTGTGGCCGAGCGCAATCGCGTTTGGCTTAACCGATTTTTTTTAGAAATTATTACCCGACTATTTGGAATAAGAAGAACCAAAAATAATGTCACGAATAAAATTTGTTTTAACATTTTTCTTTCGGCTGCTGAACCAACCTTACCTCATCAGGACTTTATTGGAGCTGGTCTTTATAAAAACATAAGACCGATTTGGTGTGATAATAAAACCGCAGTAGAAAAATTTTGGAAAAAAAATTTGTGGATAAAAAACTTTTGCGAACTTTCGCCCGAAACGCGCCAACTTCTTTTTGAAAAAAATTATACAATTATAAATCTAGCCAGAAAATTTTTTGAACATATTTTTGATTTTTCGGGCCTGGGTTTTATTTTGGAAAAAATAACTTTCGGCCTACAAAAATTTTATCTGGAAAAAAGATTCAGAAAATCAAATTCCGGATTATTGGCCGACTTTTGGATTGAACCCAATCTGATTGCTTACCATTTTCCGGTATCAAATTATGCCCGAGTGGCGCAAAAAATGGCTCAAACGGATGATATTTCGGGACCTTTAGACCCCCAACAACCTTTACCAGACCAAAAATCTGCATAACTTGACTAGACCTGTGGATTCATCCTATTTTACTTATCAAGAGCAGAGTGAGAGAATTAAATTAAGCTTCAGCTCGTTCTTAAGTTTTTTCTCAACAACCTTAGTTCTTTCAATTCCTCTTGCGAGGAAGAATGGGCTAGAGCTCTTAGGCGCTCGCGCTCGGCGAGAGTACCCAAGTCAAAAAAATTGCCGCGGAAAAAAAACTGCGGCTTCAAGGGTCGTCCCGACCCAAATTAAAAAAAGTGGCCGAACAGGACCACCTTTGAAAATTTTTCTCCTATTGGAGAAAAACCTCCGAATGTTTTTTCTTGCGCCTAGAGCGAGAAAAAAAGGGAAACACAGTTCTCAAGTTCTTTATTAAGTATTTTCAGTAATGGAAAGTTCTTTCTATCAGCCAAATAAAAGGGTGCCAAAAACCTTTGTAGCATAAAAATATGCTACCCAGCCCGTCCAATCCAGGACGGGCTTTTTTTATCCCGCGCTTTTTTAAGATGATGGTTCCAAAGAATAAACAATCTGTCTTATCTTTTGCGTATTCCCATGCCTCAACAATCCCAGATAAGAATTTATGGTCTCCGGCCTCGGACTTTCCCGTATTCTCTTTACCATTCTTCTCTTGGTTGTTGTCCTCAAAATCCTATGATCCTCAAAATGCACCCAGCCCAAAAAATCTACACCCGAATATAAGGTCTTAATAAAAATCTTGTCTTTGTGCAAACTTAATTTTAATTTATCATTCAAAAACTCTTTAATCACAAGTATCAATTTCTCCAACTGGTTTTTATCATCGGACAATATCACAAAATCATCGGCGTATCTAATATAGTATCTGGCTTTTAATTGATGTTTTATAAACTGATCAAACTCGTTCATGTAGATATTCACCAACAGTTGTGAGGTTAAATTGCCGAGAGGCAGGCCAACATCCGATTTGACATGGAAACTATCGATTATGTTGCGGAGCAACCAAAGAATGTTTTTATCGGGTATGCATTCGGCCAATATCTTCAATAAGATTTTATGATCAATACTGGCAAAAAATTTTCTAATATCGCATTTTAATATCCAACAGGTCTTGGTGTTGTTCTGGCTGACTTGGTAAGCAAGGGATCGGAAACAATTAATGGCTTTATGCGTGCCCTTGTTCTTTCTGCAAGAGAAAGAGTCGGCTATAAAGGTCTTATCAAAGAAGGGGTAGAGTATCGTGTAAATGGCGTGATGCAATAAACGGTCTCTGACTGTGGCTTTATGAATGTTTCTGGGTTTAGGGTCGGAAATGTTAAAAGCTTGATAGCCGCCGTGTTGATATGTAAAGCTGACTAATTCATTATGAAGCTCAAGAATATTGTCCATTAAGTGTAGCTGAAACTCCTGCCAAGCCGATAAAAGGTTATCCAGGTTAATAACACTTTCAAATTTATGAGCCAATTGAATCTTCATAATTCTTCACCAAATAATCTTATTCACACACACACACACACACACGACTCTGCCAATAATTCAAAATTTTATTGAAACATACAAGCTTTGGGATAAGTTTCGCCAGAATATTCCTCGACAATCCAAATTTACTCTCGGCGCCAAATTAGATTCTTTATTTCTAGATATACTAGAACTTTTATTCATTGCAAGCTATTTGGGTAAGGAACAGAAGATTCCGATACTGGAAAAATCCAGAAACAAATTAGACCTCTTAAAATTCTTTTTCCAGATTGGCTGGGAAATTAAAATTTTAGACGATAAAAAATATATTGCCATATCCGAACGATTAAATGAAATCGGCCGGATGCTCGGTGGGTGGATAAAAGGCCTGCAAAATAAAACTCCCGCTACATAAGGCGGGAGAAACTTCAAGGAGTTTCGAGAAAAGACCCGGTTGTCAGCGTACCACTCGTTCGGGTTCTCAACCGAATTCGCATTCACATTCCAGCCGCCGTTGTCGGCGTTCCAGTTAGCGTCCACGGCCCGGAGCAATATCGTACTAAAAGCCATCTATACCACTGCCCCTTGAATACTCTCGAGGCTGTATCTTATTTGGGACCTTAAAAGTCCGCCAGCTTTTAATACCAATTCCTTGTAATTTTTTAAGAATTATTTTTACCTCTTGCACAAGGCATACCCGACGCAATTCTCATAAAAAGTCCTTAGATTCATAACAGAAAAGCCGTGGCCGTTCTGTCTGTATGAATCCTTGTTTAGAGTATCAAAATTTGGAAAAAAGAAAAACCCTCGGCGGTAATAGATACCAACCGAGGGTCAAAGGTTAAAAGGAACAAAAGGACAAAAGAGCTAAGTCGCAGAGGAACTGCGAGAAAAGACCCGGCCGTCAGCGTACCACACGTGCGGGCTCTCAACCGAACGCGCAAACACATACCAGCCGCCGTAGCCGGCGAAACAGAAAGCGCCCACGGCCCGGAGCAAGCCGTTCACATCTTTGACATAAAAGATGTTAGCCCAGCCGTTGGTGAGCAAAACACCATCTTCGCCCTTTGGCTGCTTGGCCATAAGGGCATGAACTTCGGTCAGGGTCGTTTCGGCCTTGGTCTCACCACCCAGTTCGGCAAGAATGGGGCCATCCACGGACGGCTGACAGAGACGATGAGATTGCAGTGTGGATTCCGGAATTGGCCCCTCAATCTTGCCGAGGAACCAGTTGTCGAAATTGCTACCAGTGCCATAAATCTTAACTTCGGCCTTTCGGCTGGTGTCCTCCTTGAATTTGTCCTTGGCGACAAACCTTTCAGTGGTCGCGGGAACGGTGATCGCACCGAGGAATTCCAGCAGGGACCCGAGTGGAGACTCGAGCTCCCACGGATTCTCCTTGCGGAGAAACTTTTTCGTGGCCTCAATCCACTCCGGATCAGACAACTTCTCCAGGAGGTCGCAGACAATACCGAGCGCTTGGGCCGGTAGAGTCACGAGCTTCCTTACGGCGATACCGAACATGTCTTTGGACATGGTCAGCTCCTTTGTTTTTGGCCAACCTTTAGTCCTGCACCATGCAGAACCTTGAGCTGACCGATTTTTTAAGGTACAATACAAGTATATCAGATAGCCAAGGGGAAGTCAAGGGCTGGTCATGTATCGTCTTAAAAACACAGAAAATGGCTTGAAAACTAGTGATCATAATATACATTTGATTTTAACCAAATATACGCTATGATGGTTATGATCATATGCAAACCTCAACAAAAACAATCGGAATCGCAAAGCAAGAAGTCCAAAACATACTCAAGCGTTATCGCTTGGGCTGGAAAGATGTTGCCCCCGATCAAGATGCGCTGATCTGGCAAAAAGTAAAACCGCTAGCCAAAAAAGTGCGCCGGGGGCTATTTCGTAAAATTTATTCCTCACTAAAGAAGAGTGTCTAAAAAACAAAAGACCAAGGTCTTTCTTGATTCTAGTGTGATAATAGCGGCTCTTTTATCGTCAACGGGCGGCTCTTTTCGTATTTGTAAAGAATCTCATGAAGGAAGATTGATGTTGCAAGCCAATAAATATGTCCTGAAAGAACTGCGGGAAGTATTAAACCGCAAATATCCAGAGAGATTAGAACAATTGTCTTTACTGTTACAATTCGCCAAAATCAAAATACGGTCAAACCCCAAAGTACAGCTGGTGGAACAGTCAGTAAAAATAATCCAGGCCGAAGACGCGCCAATACTTGCTGGAGCTATTCAGGCCAGGGCTAATTTTTTAATCACCCTTGACCGCAAAGATTTTATGACCAAAAAATTAGCCGAATCGGGACTACCTTTGATAATCGTAACACCAGAAACATTCTTTAAGGAACACTGGATTGATTAAATCTTTTCTAATTAAGGAATTACCTCATTATCTTTGCGCAGGGTTACGACAATGTCTTTATCGCGCCAAGTAAATCTGTTAGAATAATCAGATGGAACAATCTTTACTAGATGAATTAAAATTATCTCTGGAAAAAGAAAAAAATAATCTCACCCAGGAATTGAGAGGCATTGCCGCGCCCGATAAAAATGTTAAAGGCGATTGGGATGCTAAATACGAAAACCTGGGCGATAGCTGGGATGAAAACGCTCAAGAGGTTACGGAATACGCCACGCGCGTGCCTTTGGAACATGAACTGGAAATCCGTTTGCAGCAAGTTGAACTGGCGCTCAAAAAAATTGACGACTCCACCTACGGCATTTGTGAAGTGTGTAAATCAGTTATGGACGAAAATCGCCTTAAAGCCAATCCCGCCGCCGCAACTTGCGTCCAACATGCCCAGTAAAATTTATTCTGCCGCTTTAGTGGGCCTAGACGCCCAGCCCATAGAAGTGGAGGTAGACCTTTCGCCCGGCCTCCACTTTTTTAGTATTGTCGGCCTGCCTGATAAAGCGGTGGAAGAATCCAAAGAAAGAATTTCTTCGGCCATAAAAAATTCCAATCTGGTGCCGCCCAGCCGTAAAAACCAAAGAGTGCTGGTTAATCTGGCTCCAGCCGATTTAAAAAAAGAAGGTCCGAAGTATGACCTGCCGATGGCCTTGGCCTATTTGGTGGCTTCTCGCCAGATTGGTTTTGATTCGGAAGGTAAATTATTTATTGGAGAACTCGCTTTGGACGGAAAAATTCGTTCGGTCGCGGGCGTTTTGCCGATGGCTTTAATGGCTCGATCGTTCGGTCTAAAAAATTTCTTTGTTCCTCCAGGCAACGCCGCTGAAGCCGCGCTGGTGGAAGAAATAAATGTTTTTGCGCCCAAAAATTTAACCGAACTGATAAATCATCTCACTGGCAGAAAAATAATTACCGCGACTCCGCCCACGCTTTTGGCTGAAGATGAGACCGAATTTGAAAATGATCTAGCCCACATTAAAGGCCAGGAATACGCCAAACGCGCTTTAGAAATTGCCGCGGCCGGCGGTCATAATTTGCTTATGACCGGCCCGCCCGGTTCGGGCAAAACCTTGCTGGCGCGAGCGTTGGTTTCTATTTTGCCAAAAATGCATAAGGACGAGGTTTTGGAAACCACTCGCATATTTTCGGTGGCGGGACTGATTAAAGAAAGCGATGCGTTGATTAAGGTGAGGCCGTTTAGAGCGCCCCATCACACTTCTTCCGCCGCGGCTTTGGTGGGCGGCGGCAGTATTCCCAAGCCCGGAGAAATAACTTTATCCCATCGCGGGGTCTTATTTTTGGATGAATTCCCCGAATTTGATCGGCCGGTTTTGGAAAGTTTACGCCAACCCCTGGAAGACGGCACTGTAACCGTTTCCCGAGTAAAAGGTAGTTTAACTTTTCCAGCTAAATTTATACTGGCCGCCACCATGAACCCGTGTCCCTGCGGTTTTCTTAATGATCCAGTAAAAAATTGCACCTGCACCCCGTTTCAAATTCAAAAATATCGCCGCAAACTTTCCGGTCCATTGTTGGATCGGATTGATCTGCATGTGGAAGTGCCCCGAGTTAAATACGAAAAACTGGCTTCGGCCGGTCTAAGTGAATCGTCTAAAGAAGTAAGAACCCGAGTAGAAAATGCCCGAACTATTCAACGCCAAAGATTTTCAGAGGGTGGAGGGCCCACCAATTCGGAAATGAAAAGCCGCGACATAAAGACATTCTGTCCTTTAAGCGAGCCCTGCCAGCAGATTTTAAAAAGCGCGGTTTATAAATATAATCTTTCAGCCCGGGCCTACCATCGCGTTATCAAACTTGCCCGCACAGTTGCCGATTTGTCTGCCGAAACCGATATCAAACCCGACCATCTCAACGAAGCCCTCCAATACCGCCCACAAAATTAACACCATGACACCGCTAATAATTTTTCTTTCAATAATTTTGGCTTATCTCGGTAACCGGGTTTTTGTGTTCAATCCTTTTGATTACGGTCTAGTCACGGCCTTCATAAAAACCGGTCTGGCTGCCGTTTTTATGTTGGCTGTTCCGGTGGCCATAATAAAATTCTGGTTCAAAAAGAATCTGTCCGAATTCGGGTTGGCTCTGCCCCAAAATAAAAAAGAAACATTACTGCTAACCGGGGCGGTTTTTTTAATTAATCTGCCGATCATATTATTTTTTTCTAAACAGCCGGATTTTCAGTCGTATTATGGATTAGCCAATTTGGACTTGCTGTCGGGTTATGCCATTATCTTTACGCTACTGCCGGCAATTTATTATTTCTCCGAAGAATTTTTGTTTAGAGGTTTTCTTTTTTTGGGAATTTATCAAAGATCGGAATTAAAAAGCTATGTTATTACCGCGCTTATTTTTTCGGCGTTTCATGTCGGCAAACCCACCGCTGAAATATACTACGCCTTCTTTTTTGGTCTGATGGCCTGTTACTTAACGCAAAAAAGCCGCTCGGTTCTGCCGGCGGCTGTGGTTCACTTCGCGCTAGCGATGGTTCTTAATTTACTAATAATTTATTTCGCTTTTGGCTTATAAATAATCCCCCGAGTATTCATAATGGCAAACCTTGGAGGTTTGCCATCTTTATTTTTCCATCCTAAAGGATTACTCTTCTTTAATTTCTCATAAATTTCAGTATTTTTATAATAGAACTATACAGCACAGAACTTCCATTCTTTAGAACATTCCTTCAGTAATTTTACAATAATACATTAATACATTAACATGGAACTTTTGTTCTACATCATTTACCAGCAATTGCGTGAAGATGATAGATAGATAGTAGATAGAAGATAGAAGATATATAAATAAATGATAACTATACTAGAAATATGTATATTATGTATACACTAAATACATAGCATACATATATACAGGATATATAGGTTGTGTAATCTAGTAATTAACCAAAGGATTTCTGGCGCCGCGGACTTCAAAATGGGTATGGCAACCAGTGGTATTGCCAGTAGAGCCCATCAATCCAATCACTTGGCCCTTACTGACAAATTGGCCCACACTAACCAATAACTGCGATTCATGAGCGTATAAAGTTATAGTGCCGTTATTGTGAGCGATTTTTATGTATTTGCCGTAACCGCCGTTCCAGCCCTGGTCATCGGAGGTGATAACCGTGCCGGCGGCAGCGGCGTAAATAGGGGTATTGCACCAATCCTTGCCGCCAATATCAACCGCGTTATATTTATGCAGGCCGAAGGTAATGCGGCCGCCCGAAGGGCGGCCGTAATAACCCGCCAAATCAGGTAAATTCTGCTGGGGAATTACAACTGCCGGCGCGTATTTGGGGCTGATGGGAACATGCTCGCCGCCGGGAATGATCAAAACATCGCCCGGTTTTATTAAAGCGTTATCGGGCAAGTCATTGAAAGCCAAAATTCTGTCGGCATCGGCCTTGTATTTTAGAGCCAGACCTTGAATGGTCTCACCCAGCTTAACCACATGTTTAACGCCATCCACCGGCAAAATAGCAATTTTATCGCCTAGTTTAAGTTTGGCGCTCTTGCTCAAATTATTGGCGCCAACCAATGTATCCACCGAAACGCCAAAATCATCAGCGATGGACTGCAGAGTATCGCCTGGTTCAACTTCATAAGTTAAAATACTGCCGTTGTTGTCAAAATTAGAAATTCCGCCCAAGGGTATAACCGCCAAGACCGGCTCTTGAGCCACCAAGGCATTGCCGCTGGCCGTTTCCAAGCGGCTTATTTCGGTATCAGCATCAGGGCCGCCGCTAGCCGATGATTTTTTGCCGCCCGAGCCATAACTTATTGAATTGGCTAGGCGATCTTCCAAGTTGCTCACAAAAAGAAAAGCGCTCATAACCGGCGAGTCCTGTGAAAGAATGCCGCTTACTTTAAGAAAATTATTTTTATCGCTGGTTATTTCTTCGGTCACTTCTGTTTGATCGGAATCCGGAACCAAATAATTATCGCCCGAGAAAATCCAAATTCCAAGAACCAAAAACAGCGCCGCTACCGAAAAAATAGCCGCGGCTTTAATCGGGTTGGATTGACGCGCCAACATCAACCCAACTTCCTTAAGATAAGAAAGTATTTTTCTCGCGAGTAAAATTAAATGAGGTCTGATACTAATAGGTGAGAAGGCGTTGGGCGAGCATCATTCCGGCGAACCACCGAAAAAATGCCGAAAAACACCAATATGCTCTATAGACCGCAAAAACCCCGCAGGGGGTCTAACTGCATAAAGTATAGCTTTTGGGGCGAGCCAGGTCAATCAGACAATCCACAACCTGCCTAGCGGCCAAGATATGGTATTCTAATTTAATAATTGCCGAAAAATAATGGATGACATCTTAAAAAATTTAAATAAAGAACAGCAAGAAGCGGCGCGGCACATTGATGGGCCATTGTTAATAATCGCTGGAGCCGGTTCGGGTAAAACACGGGCGTTAACTCATCGCATCGCTTATTTGATCGCTTCGGGTATTAAACCAGAAAACATTTTGGCTTTAACCTTCACCAATAAAGCCGCCCAAGAAATGAAAAATCGGGTTTTTCGATTGATTGATTCTGCTACCGGAAAATTACCCGGCTTCATGGGCACATTTCATTCGCTGGCGGTAAAAATTTTAAGACAGGAAATTGAAAAACTGGGCCAAAGCCGCGACTTTAGTATTTACGACGAAAATGATTCTTTGACGGTGATAAAAGAAATCATGGCTGGTTTGGCTATAGATCCCAAACAATATCGGCCAGCCGGTCTGGCCAACGCCATATCATCACAAAAAAACGAGCTGGTTTCGGCGGGCGAGTATCAAGAACAAGCCAAAGAATTCTACGAACAACTGGTAGCTAAGGTTTTTATAAAATACGAAGAATACTTAAAATCAGCCAATGCTTTGGATTTTGACGATTTACTGTTGCTGACAGTGCGATTGCTTAAAAACCACCCGACTGTTCTGGCCAAATATCAAGAAAAGTTTAAATATATTTTGGTGGATGAATATCAAGACACCAACACCGCCCAATATGTTTTTTTAAAACTTTTATCCGAAAAATATAAGAACTTGTGCGTGGTGGGCGATGATTGGCAATCCATCTACCGTTTTAGAAATGCCGATTTTAGAAATATCCTTAATTTTGAAAAGGACTACCCGCAAGCCAAAATTGTTTTTTTGGAAGAAAATTACCGCTCCAGCCAAAATATTCTGAACGCGGCTCACGCGGTGATTGAAAAAAATGTTTATAAAACCAATAAAAATCTCTGGACCAAAAAAGGCCTAGGCGAAAAAATAAAAATAATTGAAGCCGACTCCGAACTGGAAGAAGGTTATTTTATCGTGACAGAAATAAAAAATATTTTGTCTTGGGGGAAAACCGGAGCGCGCGATCTAAGCGATTTTACGGTGCTGTATCGCACCAACGCCCAATCCCGCGCCATAGAAGAAGCCATTATCCAAGAGGGCTGGCCCTATCGCATGGTGGGCGCTTTAAAATTTTACGAGCGGCGCGAAATAAAAGATATCATCAGTTATTTACGGCTAATCCAAAACCCCGATGATATTTTATCTTTGAAAAGAATCATAAATATTCCGGCGCGCGGCATCGGTAAAACAACTTTAAGCGGTTTTATTTTCGCGGCGGAATTATATCAATCAACTAATCCCAAAATAGTATCTTTCGCCCAATTGATGACCGATTTTAGACAAATTACCGCGTCAAAAAAATTAAGTGAGCTTATAAAAACCATTCTGGAAAAAATTAAATACCAGGATTATTTAACCGCCGAGGACAAAGAAAACGAATCGCGTTGGGAGAATGTTCAGGAACTAATCGGCGTTTCGACCAAATTTAACACTATGGCGCCATTAGAAGGACTGCGATCTTTTCTAGAAGAAATCGCCTTAACCATGTCCACCGACGACGTAAAGTCGCGTGGCGACAACGTCGCTTTACGCGACATTTCCAACGACAAAGGCCAGATAAATTTAATGACGCTTCATTCCGCCAAGGGCCTAGAGTTTCCGGTGGTTTTTATTGCCGGCGTCGAGGAGGGCTTGTTGCCGCATTCCCGAAGCATTTACGACCCCCAGCAAATGGAGGAAGAGAGGCGATTATGCTATGTTGGCATTACTCGGGCCAAAGAAAAAATTTATTTGATATTCACGCGGCGACGGAGTTTATACGGCAAAACCCAAGCCAATCTGCCCTCGCGGTTTCTAAACGACATTCCCGAACATCTGGTTGAATTTGAATCATGTTAAAACCCAACAAACACAAAGGCCAGCATTGGCTTATCTCAAAAACATACTTAAAAAAAATTGTAGAATCGGCTCAAATAAAAGCCGGCGAAATTATTTTGGAAGTTGGTCCCGGCACCGGCAATTTAACCGAGGAACTTTTGAGCGCGGGAGCGCGAGTCATAGCTGTGGAAAAAGACCATGATCTCATTAAACTCCTGTTGGCCAAAACAAAAAGTGTGCACGAATTTGCGATCGCAGATTCGCGCATCAAGCTAAAAATTATTGAAGATGATATTTTAGAATTTGATGAGAATCAAATAAAAACAAATTATAAAATAGTCGCCAATATACCCTACTACATCACCGGCCCGATCATACAAAAATTTTTATGGTCTGCCAATCCACCCGCCGAGATGATCCTGATGGTTCAAAAAGAAGTGGGTGAACGAATCTGCGCCCAGCCGCCCCGCGCCAACTATCTTTCTAGTATGGTTCAATCGCTAGCCGAAACCAAAATACTCTTTAAGGTTTCGCGAGATAATTTCTGGCCTAAGCCCAAGGTGGATTCGGTCGTAATCAAAATAACTCCACAACGACAAGCGACAAGCGACCCCACTACGCTAAAGCTTCGAGGGGCAGGCAAGGGACAAGTTAACGAATTTACAAATTTTTTAAAAATTGTTTTTAGACAACCGCGGCAGACATTGTTTAATAATCTTAAAAGAGGAAAACTGCCTCAAGAAAAAATTGACGCTGTTTTCATCAAACTAAAAATCTCCAAAAATACCCGTCCCCAAAACTTAAGTGTGAATGATTTGCGAAAACTATTCGTATCATTCGTATGTCATTTGTAGATTGGCATCGCATTAGTAATGTTTAGCAATGTTTTGGGTGGTTTTCTGTGGAAAACATTGATAAATCTGCTCAAGTAAAAAGCCGTCAAGAGTGGTACAATTTAACTAATGCCTAATCACTCCCGAAAATATTTTTGGCTTGGTTTGATTTTTGTTTTTCTTATGGGAATTTTTGGCGGCGCTTATTTGGTTTTAAAAAGTTCCATCACCCAGGGCGAACTGGCCAATTCCACCCCCGCCTCGGACGGCAAATCCAGCGATGAACTCTTGGCCGAACTTTTAAAACTAAACCAGCAGGAGCAAAACGCGCTGGAACCCTACATTCCGCCCGAAGATAAAAACCTGACCGAGGATTTTTTAAAAACCATTGTTGATAAAAGCAGTGGCGACAGAATCAACCCCCAGCAAATAACCAGCGATGATTTTTTTGTGTCCACGATTTTGCCTTACCTAAAAGGCAATCAGATTGATCTGTTTCCCGAGATTCCCGATTCGGTCTTAAAAATCACCACCGACTCCAAAACCAATTTACAAAAATACTACAAAGACACCAATAAAGATATGATCGTGTTTTTTGACGCGGTTAAAAAAATCACCAAGATAGACGAAACAAAACTTCAGGATTCGGCCACCCAAGATGAACTAAATATGCTCGCTTCGGGTTTGGCCGAGGCGTTTCAAAATCTTTCCAAAATAGAAATTCCGCCCAGCCAAAAAGAACTTCACAAAAAAATTATGGTGTCGTCGCTGTCGTTGCAAAAAGTGGCGGAAGCCATGATTAATTACGAAACCGACCCGCTAAAATCTCTGCTGGTTATAAACGAGGCCGAGGCCTTGGGAAATTTCTGGCAAGAAACGCTTTTTGACTATGTTAAATATCCCCAATCAAAAAGACCTTGATGATCTGGGCTAAACAAAGAAAAATAATTGTCGCGATTGCTCTGGCTGTGTTTTTAGCGGCCAATTTGTTTGTTGTGCCTAAAGCGCAGGCCGTTATGGGCGTAGCCGATGTTACCGTTACAACAACAGCTGTGGATGTCCCCAGAACCTTCACTCAAATTGCCGGCAAAATCCTCGGTGTGATTTTCCAGCAGTTAAGGCGGCGGTTTGTAACCATGCTGCAAAATGATTTGGTGAACTGGGTGCAGGGCGGCGGCCGGCCGAGATTTATAACCAATCCTAAAAAATTCATCCAGCAGGCCGCCGATCAAGCGCTGGTGTCGTCTTTAGACCAATTTTTCATCCAACACGGCAAGGATATTTGTTCGTCATTCAGGCCCCAATTGCAAATGTTGGTGCAACAGGCCAGTTTCGTTCCAGAATTCGGGGCCAGATGCACTTTGAAAGATATCAACAACAATCTTCAAAACTTCTCCCGCAACTTTAACGATGGCGGTTGGGAAACATGGATTTCTTTGCATCAGACCCAGAATACTTTGCCGGGCAGTTATCTAGCGGGAGTACAAACCATCCGCGCCAAGACCACCACGGCTGGCAACACCATGAATACGCAAATCCTTGCCGGCAAGGGTTTTATGGACCAAAAACTGTGCGCCAAGTCCACTGTCAGAGTAGGTCTCTTTGCACCCAGTGAATCCAACAGACAGACCCGGGCTGAACAGATCTATGAGGAGGCGAAACTGGAGACATCGTTTCCAGGCACCGATTTTAAAACACAATACACATATACATTGACAATGGAGGAGGCGCTAAAGCAAGCCAAAGAAGAGGAATCACTGTTAACTATTATCCCCGAAGGCGGAGTAAGCGGGTCATTATACGACACAAAAACAAAGGATTACACCAACGAACCCGGTGGAGGCATTTCTATGTCGCGTCTCGGATCGAACGAAACCTGCGCCGAAACCGTTACTGTTACCCCCGGCAGTGTGATTGGCGATCAAATCTCGGGAACGCTAAAATCCACCGGTATAGATAAATTAATCAACGCCAAAGAAATTGCCGAAATTATAGACGCGGTGATAGATGCTGGCGTGAATCGCGTGGCTCGCGAGGGCTTGTCTTTGGTAAAAAGCGGCCGAGGTTCGTACACTAAACCGGCCCGGCCAATAACTCGATTGGCTAAACCAACTGCTTCGGTTCAAGGTTTGGAAGGCGTTAAAGCCACCGAACTATTAAATCAGGTAGTGGAATTCAGAACCAAAACCAACACTCTGACAGCGCTTATGGACAAAGCCGCCAAAAGCAACAACCTGGATAAATTCAAAAACCGGCTGGAATCAATTTTTTCTTCTTTCGGCTGGAACTACTTTTGTAGTGGTAGAAAAGAAGTTGAGGCCATATCTTCAGCTAACCGGGGCGACGGTACCGGCAATGTTATAGACCGATGCGCTTTCGGCAAAGGCCCTTATCCGGTAAAAGGATTTCCTCAAGCATCCTGGCCCGATAAAGCCGATTTCGCCCAAGAAGGGCAAATGCCGGGGGTCTATTTGGCCAACAAGGCATTGTACGAGAAACTAGATAAAAAATGGGGTGTAGTCAGCGAATTTTTAGATAAACAACTGCCCGGAAAAATAACTGATGCCTGCAAAGTTCCCGATGTCAGTTTTACGCTTAATGCTGATACCGACAACTTGCCGTTTGCGACTAGCGGCGGGTCAGTTTTTTTTAGCTGGATGGGTTCAAAAAGAAAGTATCATGATGAAATTTTGCCCCCGCGAGACCTTAATCCTGACGCTGATAAAGACACCAAAGACACCCGCGCGCTAAGCACCACTGGAGAATCATGGAAACTGGATTTAAATATAATGGCCGCCGAGGCCCAGAACAGAAAAATACAAAACGAGAATCTGGTTAAGGCCTATGATGAATTACTAATTGGCCTGGCCGATCAAAAAAGACAGGTGAAGGAAGAGAAAAAATTTGCCGATGACACCGCCTCAAAAATTATCCTCTACGCCACCGTGCTGATGGACTATGATCGCGCCGGACGGAGCGTCAATCTAACTCAAACGATAAAAAAATATAACGACGCTTTAAATAAAAATGATGATGTTTCTTTAGAAGCAGCCCGCAAGTTGCTGTTGGACAAGCATAAACTGACTCGGGAAATTTGGGAGAGAAATCAGCAAGCAACGGTTGATTCCTTAAATAAAGGTCTGCCGGCGCCGACAGCGGAGCAATTAATCAACAGCATTGATTTAGAAAACATCTCCTCTGAAAATCCGGAAATTCCAGATACCTTCACTCCGCCTGTTTCCACACCGCCAGTCCAACAAACAAGTTCGGTGTCGCCAGAAGAGCTTACAAAAGAACAAAATAAACTAAAAATAATAAAAGAGGCGGTAAGAATAATAAACGAATCGTTGGTTCCCAAAACCGACGAAGAAGAAAAGGCCTCTGAAAATGGCATCATCTTGATGGGCCTGCCGCCTTCGGATGCTGTTAGCCAGGCCATGGTTAATCTTAATGATAACGCCGGGAATAAATTTTTTGATTACGGCGTTGAACAAATAACCAATGAACTGGAATCCAGAGACGGCAATGTGACCAAAATGCAAATGGATCTGGCCAACAAGTTGGGCAAGTTTCCAGCAAGCGGCAATGGCGGCGCGGCTGACAGAATACAAGCCGGAGTGGACGGCGGGGATAGCGAATGGGAAAAACATTTTAAGCTCCGTTTTGAATATGCCTACGCCAGTATGATTTATGATTTTTATACTAACCATTTTAAGTGCCAGTGATGCGAATCGTGAAACTTGAAATATGAAGCATCATCAAGAATTATAAAGTTGTGATTCCACAAAAAAATAAAAACAGAAAATGGCGTAAATATCTTGGACTGCTGGCCGCGGTCGTGGTTTTGGTTTTACCGCTAACAACGCGCGCGGGCATCATTGATGGAATTGTTGGTCTAGCCCTTGATCCTATTTACGACATCATTTTATCGCTGATAAATATGGTCGTAAATTTTATCGGCACGGTGCTGATTGGACTCGCGGCTTCCATTGTTAACTATACTTTTAATTTTCCCAATTTTGTAACTTCTCCGGTGGTGCAAATCGGCTGGTCGGTTTCGCGCGACCTGGCCAACATGGCTTTTATTTTAATAATGCTGGGCATCGCTTTCGCCTATATTCTGGATTTGGATATTTACGGCGTTAAAAAAATGATCGCGCCGTTAATCATTATGGCGCTGTTGTTAAATTTTAGTTTGATAATCGGCGGCGTGTTTATAGACATCGGCAATTCACTGGGAAAATTTTTTGTTTCGGGCGGAGCGGGCAATTCCACCGGCGTGGGCGACGGCATTATGGCCGCGGTGCAAGCCGGCCAACTGGCCCAAATCAGAAATAATGTGGCGGCTAGTTCGCCGATCTCAAATTTGATAATGGCTTCGGTTTTTCAATTGGTTTTTTATATTATTTTGGCTTTTATGCTTTTTGCCATGGGTTTTGTGATGCTCTACCGCATTGTGAATTTATGGATTTTGCTGATTTTAGCGCCTTTGGCCTGGGTCTGCGTCGCCGTTCCCAACATGAAGAGTTACTACAGCCAGTGGTGGAGCAAATTTTTAAAATGGGCTTTTTATCCGGTGGGTCTGGGATTTTTTGTTTACATCGGCACGCTGGCCGGCGCTTCGCTTTTTGGCGCTGATTTAAGCGGCGGTAATTTCGTGCGAGATACCGGCGGCCTGGCCTGGCTGTTGCCCGACACCTCAATCTCGCTGGTATTGCAGTTTATCGTGGTGGTGATGATTTTGATGATGGGTTTGGCGGTTTCGGAGAGTTGGGCCGGCAAAAGCGGCAAAATGGTGATGGACTGGGGTAAAAGCGCCCAGAACTGGGGGCTGGGGAAATTAAAGAGTGGTACCAGAGCCATTCCTGGAACAGCCGTAAAAACAGCCGATCGTTTCACCGGCGGAGCCGTATCACGCGGCCTCGCCACGGGCCTGGAGCGTTTAGAAAAAGCTCCGCTTATCGGACGCGCCATAGGTGGACCGGGCGCTCGATTCCAACGCCAGCAAAAAGCGCTTAAAGATGCCGAGGGTAAATTAAAAGGCCTGCGGCCTCAAGATCTTAGGGCTATATTAAATCAAGTTGCCATTACTCCCGAGGGGCAAGCCCGACGCGCCGCCGCCCTCTCACAATTAGCCGACAAGGGTCAGCTAAAAGATGAGGATAAAAAACACATACAAGATTTTCAAGCCGCTGGCGGTAATATAAAAGATCTTTTGGAACGCCGTCTGGACTGGGCTCTTGATGAAGTTATCCAAAACTTAATGGCAAAAGATATTAACA